>LFSQ01000039.1 GCA_001512785.1 Syntrophomonas sp. DTU019 | reverse complement strand
GTTATTGCAGCGCAGATTATTGATTAATCCAACGGACCGGTTCAAAAAGTACTCAATAGCGGTTTGATAGGGGTACTTTTTCAGTGGTCTCGGACCGTCCTTTTTTGTCACCCCACATCTGTCACCCTTAAATGTCTTGCTTTTTGGCAAGCATACATTTACCTTATAGTTGGGCGTTAACGGTTGTTTATCGACATCTCCTGCTCTTAAGGTTGGTTTTATGCTGAGTTTGATTCCATACTTAAAACGTTATACCCTGGGCCTGGTGGCAGTGGCCATCATACTTTCTGCCCAGACCCTGGCTGAGCTTTATCTGCCGACGCTTATGGCCGATGTGGTCAACAACGGCATGATGAAGGGCGATACTGCCTATATCTGGCGCTACGGCAGCTATATGCTGGCGGTGGCCATGTTGAGCAGTTTCCTCGCCATCGCGGCCGTTTACTGCGCGGCGGTGATTGGCATGGGCTTCGGGCGCGACCTGCGCAACCTGGTGTTCCAGCGGGTGGAAAGCTTTTCCCTGCACGAGTTTGACCGGATCGGCACGGCTTCATTAATAACCCGCACCACCAATGACATCACCCAGATGCAGATGGTGGTAGTGATGGGGCTGCGCTTCATTGTCACGGCTCCCATTATGTGCATTGGCGGCCTTTTCATGGCCTACTCCAAAGACCCGCGGCTGACCCTTATCCTGGCGGTGGTTTTGCCCCTTATGGCCCTGGGGATCGGATTGGTGGCCCGGACGGCGGTGCCTTTATTCAGGGCTATGCAGGCCAAGCTGGATAAAGTCAACCTGGTGCTGCGCGAGAACCTGACCGGAATCCGGGTCATCCGGGCCTTTGACCGCCAGACAAGCGAGACCCGGCGCTTCAAAACCGCCAACCGGGATTTGACCGACACGGCTATCAGGGTGAATAAAATCATGGCGGCCATGAACCCGGTTATGGTAATTTTTATGAATCTCACCTCTATTGGCATCATCTGGTTCGGCGGGCTGCGCATTTCGTCGGGCAATCTGTTGATCGGCGATATGATGGCATTTCTCCAGTACGCCATGCAGATCATGTTTTCTATTATTATGGTGACCATGATGTTCGTCATGCTGCCCCGCGCCGAGGCCTCGGCAGCGCGCATCAATGAAGTCCTGAAAATGGCCCCCGATATCGTTGACCCGCCTCAGCCCAAAAAGGCGGCTCGCACCGGGCTGGTGGAATTTCGCGGTGTGACCTTTTCCTATCCAGGGGCTGAAAATCCCGCCATAAGCGATATAGGTTTCACTGCCCGCCCCGGCCAGGTGACCGCTATAATTGGCGGCACCGGTTCCGGCAAATCGACCCTTATCAATCTGATTCCGCGCTTCTACGATACCACCCGGGGGCAGGTCTTGGTTGATGGGGTGGATGTGCGCGAGATGAGCCAGGAGGATCTGCGGGCCAGGATTGGTTTCGTGCCCCAAACCCCGATCCTGTTCAGCGGCACGGTGGCCGAGAATATACGTTACGGTAACAAACAGGCCAGTGATGCCGAAGTGAGGCATGCAGCCGCAGTTGCTCAGGCCGATGGTTTTATCGCCGAGCTGCCCGGGGGATACGATGCGGTGATCGCCCAGGGCGGCACCAACCTGTCCGGCGGGCAAAAACAGCGCCTGGCTATCAGCCGGGCCCTGGTGAGGAAGCCGGCAATATATATTTTTGATGATAGCTTTTCAGCCCTCGATTTTGGCACCGATGCCCGTTTGAGGGCGGCCCTGAAGAAAGAAACCGCGCAGGCTACGGTTATTATCGTGGCTCAGCGGGTCAGCACGGTGATGGATGCTGACCAGATTCTGGTTCTGGACCAGGGGCGGATAGTAGGGATGGGCACGCACCAGGATCTGCTGGCGGAAAACGAGGTTTACCGGGAAATCGTTTTCTCGCAGCTGTCAGAGGAGGATATTGCATGATGGGGGTGTGGGTGACAGTTGGGGACGGTCC
>LFSQ01000011.1 GCA_001512785.1 Syntrophomonas sp. DTU019 | reverse complement strand
CCTTGAGCGGGATGGGTTAGACTCATAACTAATAGTTATGCTAATATATACCTATAATCGTCATAACCCAGCAGGAGGTTCTCTATTATGCTGAGACTGGAAAATTTGACCATGGTAGTGGGGGATAATCATGGCGAGAACCGTGAGATTATTCGCGGTATAAACGCAGAATTTGTCGCCGGCAAGGTATATGGCATTACCGGACCCAATGGAGGAGGCAAGACCTCTTTAGCCAAGCTCATCATGGGGATATACATGCCCAGTCAGGGGCATATTTACCTGCAGGACCAGGATATTACCGCCCTGAGTATCAGCGAAAGGGCCCAACTGGGAATTGCTTACGCCTTCCAGCAACCACCCCGCTTTAAGGGCTTAACCGTCAAAGATCTTATCAATATTGCCCGTCCGGGGATTGACAACCTGCACTTGCGCAGCACCCTGCGCGATGTGGGCTTATGCCCGGAGGATTATCTGGATCGCGATGTGGGCCCGGGATTGAGCGGCGGGGAGATGAAGCGCATTGAAATCGCGCAGACACTGGCCCGGGAGGCGGTTGTCAGCATTATGGATGAACCTGAAGCGGGGGTTGATTTATGGACTATTCAGAAGCTGATCGCGGTGATCGTGGGCCGTTACAAGAGAAAACCCGATTTGGTTACCATTATCATTACTCATAATGAGAATATGCTCCATATCTGTGATGAGGTGTTGGTGCTGGAGGATGGTATGGTGGTGCATCGGGGCACTCCGGAAGAGATCTGGCCGCATATTAAAGATGAGATTGAATGTAAAATGAAAGAAATGTGCAGTGGGGAAATGGCTTATGAAATTCGGTGAAATTGAGACAAACCTTCTCAAAACCATAGCTAATCTGGATGGAGTGCCTAAAGGGGCCGTCAACATCCGCATCGATGGCAGTCCGGCTCTGCGTCACTCCTCGCCCAATATTCAGATTATCCCCAAACAGGACAAGCCGGGCTTCGATTTGACAGTTGCACCCGGCACCAAGGGGGAAACCGTGCATGTTCCGGTAATCCTCACCAAATCCGGATTAAAAGACCTGGTCTACAACACCTTTATTATCGGCGAGCATGCTGAAGTTACCATTATTGCCGGCTGCGGCATACACAACTCCAGCCACATGAATTCACAGCATGACGGCATACATGAGTTTATCCTTCACCCCTACAGCAAATTAAAATATGTAGAGAAGCACTATGGTGAAGGCAGCGGTGAGGGCAAAAGAATCCTCAATCCGACCACCACCGTTCAGGTTGCGGAAGGTGCCCTCATTGAGATGGAAATGGTGCAAATCGCCGGGGTGGATGATGCGGTGCGCACCACCACGGTGCATATTCAGGAAAAAGGCTATGTGAAGATGGTCGAACGCCTGCTCACACACGGGGATCAGCATGCCGAATCCCATGTGGAGATGTATATAGAAGGCCAGGGGGGAACCGGGCAGGTGTTGTCCCGTTCGGTAGCCAAAGAGAATTCCACCCAGGTATTCAAGGCCGCATTGATTGGCAGGGCTGAATGTACCGGCCACGTGGAATGCGATGCCATTATCATGGACCAGTCCAAGATAAAGGCTATTCCCCAACTGGTGGCCGAAGATACCAACGCGGTTCTGACTCATGAGGCCGCTATAGGGAAGATTGCCGGCGAACAACTGATCAAGCTGATGTCTTTGGGACTGACTGAACAACAGGCCATCGATACCATTATTGAAGGCTTTTTGCGTTAATTCCTTTAACTTCTGGGCTGGTGAAGCAATGAATCTCAACCTGTTGAAAACCTATGTAAAAGTTGTAGAAACGCAGAATTTGTCGCGCACGGCTGACGAATTCGGTTTATCCCAACCGGCGGTGACCAAGCAGATACAGTCTTTGGAGGATATGTTCGGGGTACTGCTTTTGGAAAGGTCGGGTCGTCGCCTCAAGACCACCGAGGCAGGTGAAACCCTGTACCATTGTGCCCGTGAGGTCATCAAGGCCATGGATAAGACTGAGAAAGCCATGGAGGAAATTGCCGACGGGCGCAAAGGGACCTTATACATCGGTGCCAGTACCATACCCGGACAGTACATTCTGCCCCGCCTGTTAAAAGACTTTAAGGATCATTATCCGAGCATCACCCTGTCCATGGAGATCGCTGACACGGAGAAGGTTATCAACCTGGTGGCAGACCGGGTTCTGGATCTGGGCATAGTGGGTGGATGGATGAATGTACGAAAAATTGAGGGTTTTCAGTGGTTGGAAGATGAGCTGGTGGTAGTGGTGCCGGCAGAACACAGGCTGGCTGGCTCAGCACAGGTAGCCCTGCCGGACCTGGTTCATGAGCGCTGGATATTTAGAGAAAAGGGGTCCGGAACCAGAAAAGCGGTTGAGGAAATGCTCTTGTCCTGTGGCATAAAGAAGGAAGAGCTCAATGTTTACATGGAAGCCGGCAGCACTGAAGCGGTTCTGGCCGCGGTGGAATCGGGTATGGGTATCTCAATTGTCTCGTCCTGGGCGGTCAAGAGGCTGGCACCGGCCCGCATAAGCAGTTTAAGCATAGCTGAAACCAGCAGCAACCGCCACATATATGTCATCTATCCGCGGCAAAAATCGCGCCGTAAATCGGTCAATACCTTCCTGGATTTCATAAAACAGTGGCAACATGATCTCTAGCCCGGTAAACACCGGGCTTTAATTATGCCCTGCCTGCTTTGTGAATTGGGTTGATTTTAACTCCCATTGGGATATAATATACCTGTTGTCACTAAATATGGGGAGGTGCAGCGATGCTTCCATTGCCCAAGAAATACTTTTTAACTGCGGCTTCGTGCGAAGGAGAAACAGAACTCACCGCTTTCGATGGCGCATTGTTAAAGGCCCGGGTGGGGAACACCAATTTGTTGAAAGTCAGCAGTATACTGCCGCCTGGTTGCCAGTACTGCCCGGAACTGATCATACCCGAAGGCTCTCTTCTGCCCATCGCTTACGGCACCATTATCTGCTCGGAGCCAGGCACCAGAATAGCTGCAGCAGTAGCAGTAGGTGTACAAAAAAACAATGGCTTTGGGGTCATCATGGAATATGAAGGCCACTGCAGCCAGGCGGAAGCGGAAATGATGGTAGAAAAAATGGTAAAAGAGGCCTTTGCCATACGAAATCTTGAACTTGCCGACATAAAGATCGTAGCCACTGAACATGTGGTGGAAAAGATCGGCTGTGCATTCGCAGCGGTTCCTCTATGGTATTAAATGCAGGTTATAAGCCGCTATCTGGAAATGGTTAGGAGGATTATCTTTGGAACTGTGGGTAACCGAATATCAAACCCCCGCCTTGGGTTTTAGCTGCAAAGTCACCCAGACCCTAAGGGCTAGGCGAACCCGTTTTCAGCACCTGGCTGTGGTTGAAACCGAACAGTTCGGCAGGATGCTGCTGTTGGACGGAATGGTTCAGACTACAGAACAGGATGAATGGGTATATCACGAAATGATCTCCCTGGTAGCTTTAAATGCACATCCCCACCCGGAACAGGTACTCATCATCGGGGGTGGTGATGGCGGTACCTTGCGTGAAGTGGTAGGCCATCCGGGGGTAAAAAGAGGCGTTCTGGTGGAGATTGACGAAGAGGTGGTTCAAGCCTCGCGGGACTTTTTCCCTGAGTTATGCTGCGCTTTCAGCCATCCCAAAGCCGAGCTCATCATAAGAGACGGGACCGAATATGTCAAGGAAAACCAGGCCTGTTTCGATATAGTGATTGTCGATTCCACTGAGCCGGTAGGCCCGGCGGTAAAGCTCTTTTCACCCGAATTCTACCGGGATGTTTATTCATCGCTGAAGGAAGACGGCATGCTGGTAGTGCAGAGCGAATCGCCTTTTTTCAATGCGGATGTGATTAAAATGGCTTATCAGGGCATAAAGCAGAGCTTCCCGATTACCGAATTATACCTGGCCAGCATCCCTACCTATCCCAGCGGCTTGTGGAGTTTTACCATAGGTTCCAAACGGTATAACCCCGTCTGTCCAGTGTCTTCTCATCACCAAGGATGCAAATACTATAATCCCCAGGTACATGAAGCAGCCTTCAGGCTGCCCGGTTTTGTACGGCGGATAATTGAGGATTGACAAATGCGGGAAAGCAAGCTGCCTTTTCTGGAAAAGAACTTGGGTTTTATGGGCGCAAACCCTGATTTTGAGGCATGTTCCAGGGTAATTATCGGCCTGCCCATGGATTCCACCACCAGTTTCAGGCCGGGAGCCAGGCTGGGACCGGCCCGCATACGCGGGGTATCGGAAGTACTTGAAGAATTCAGTATATATCAAAACCGCTCCCTGTTAGACATCAATTTTTATGATGGCGGCGATGTCGTCATCCCTTTTGGCAATGTGGTGGAGAGCCTCAAGCGTATCGAGCAGACTGTGGATGCCATTTTGGCGCAGGGTAAGCGCACCCTGTGCATAGGTGGAGAACACCTGGTGTCGCTGCCGGTTATCAAGGCTTATCGCAAGTATTACCCTGATCTGGTGGTGGTGCAGTTGGATGCTCACGCTGACCTCAGAGAGGAGTATTTGGGGGAGCAATTGTCGCATGCCACCGTGATGAGGCAGGTGGTTGAGCTTATCGGCCCACAGCGCCTGTATCAACTGGGTATTCGTTCGGCTACAGAGGATGAACTGCTATTTGCCGCAGCCCATACCATGCTCTATCTTGACCGGTTGTCGACTGCGGTGGATGAGGTTAAACAGCACATAGGCCGGCGCCCGGTATATATTACCCTGGATATCGACGTTTTGGACCCGGCTTTCGCCCCGGGTACCGGCACCCCCGAACCGGGCGGTTTCTCTTCCCGGGAACTGCTGCAGGTACTGCTTTCCCTGGCGGAGCTTGATGTGGTGGGTTTTGATTTGGTGGAGGTAGCCCCCCCTTATGAAACCGGCGACAATACCTCCATACTGGGTGCCAAGATAATCAGAGAGGCATTGCTGGCCTTTTAAATGAGAACTATTCTGACGGGATAATCAGAACAGGCTTAGCCGGGAAGGGTATACATAGATGAGATCGCTGTCCTCGACCCGCTTAAACGTCAACAGCCCTTCTAAGAGATCAAAAATAGCCTCCAGGTCAGCGTCAGCAGGCTCTTCCTCTCCCAAAACCTCCAAACGGAACACAGCCACTTCCACCTCAGCCCAATTCAGCAGCTTTAACTCCTCCAGGCCTTCGCCCAGGAAGTCCAGATCCTCCATCGGTATGGAAAAAGGGGCCCTGCTCTTGCTTTTAATATGAGCCTCCATTAAAGCGATCAGTTGTTTAAGGCGGCTTTCCTGCTCGGGGTCTATAATATACTGGAAGAGAATATCATATAGATTCTGTACCGCGATTATTGAGGTTACAGTCGGCAAGCGCAGATGCCGGTCTTGTTTTACCAGTGTCAACCTGAATTCCCTGACGGACTGCATATTTTCACTCCCTGAAAAACATCAAATATAGAATAATTGTACCTGTATTGGATATCCTGTACAATGCCGGATAAATCCGAAGCATGGTTGTCGGATCATAAATTCCTGCTGCTGTCAGTTGGTAAGCCTCAGCCTGCTCAAGAGCAGGATGCCGGAAACTCATGCTCAAAATAGTTTATTTTCATGGCTTCCCTGACTTCGGCCATGGTTTCTTTAGCTACTTGATGTGCTCTGGCGGTCCCGGTTATGAGGATATCCCTCACCTCGTCCGGCCGGGCCTCGTAATGCTGCCTGATCTCGCGCATCGGCTCGAGCAGCCGGTTGATTACCGCCGCCAGGTTCTTTTTGCAGGCTACGCAGCCGATCTTGCCCTGCCGGCAGTCCGACTCTATAGCCGCAAGCTCCCCGGCATTAAAAACGCGGTGGTATTCATAAACCGTGCAAACCTCAGGGTGCCCCGGATCGGTTTTGCGAATACGGGCCGGGTCGGTAACCGCATTTCTAACCTTTTCATGCACCACCTCAGGCGGATCCGATAAATAGACCGCGTTATTCAGGCTTTTGCTCATCTTGTTCTTGCCATCCAGACCCACCAGGCGGGGGGTGGAACCCACCAGGGCTTCCGGCTCTACCAGCACTGGCTGGTATATATCATTAAAACGCCTTACGATTTTGCGCGCCAGTTCGATATGGGGAATTTGATCCTCACCCACCGGCACCAGATGAGCTTTGAATATGCTGATGTCAGCAGCCTGGCTTAAAGGATACCCCAGAAAGCCATAAGTCATATCCTTAAAGCCATGTTGAGCCGCTTCACTCTTCACGGTGGGGTTGTGGCGCAGGACATTTACCGAGGTAAACATGGCGAAATACATGGTTAATTCATGGATTTCGGGGATCATGCTCTGTAAGAATATGGTTGCCAGCTGGGGGTCTAATCCGGCTGCCAGGTAGTCCAGGGTAATCTCGTATATATCCCGGCAGAGGTTTTCATCTTTCTCCCAATGCGTGGTCAGGGCCTGAACATCGGCAATAATGATGAAACTCTCGTAATCATGCTGCAACCTTACCCGATTGGCCAAACTGCCCACATAATGACCAAGATGCAGCTTCCCGGTAGGCCTGTCACCGGTCAAGATGCGCTTTTTCTTGTCAGTCATAGTTCATACCCCCTACTACACAATTTGTCCCAATATAAAAGCCCCCATACCTCAAGACACGGAGGCTGCGTAGTCTTGCCCTAGTACTCCCGAGTCCGGCTGTGATGTACCCTGCCTGGAAACCGGCATTAATGCAAGTTGACTTTAGCCGGACAACGCTGTGAAGATCCAATTAGGCCCGAATCCGGTGCTTGGCCTGTGGATTGCTGTGTCTCTTTAATTGCTCATTCTCGGTCAACGCTGCGATGCTAATAAGATAGCACGAAGCGGGCTATACTTCAAGGTATTTCCTGAACACTGAAAAGGGGCAGCCCTACCAAGCGGCATATTTAGCGAATTAAGACGAGATACCGGCCAAAATGCTGATTTCGAGCGAAATTGGCTTGTTTTATAAACATACATGCTTTTATAATATGGTATAAAGTGGTTTAGATAGAGATATCTCATTTGTATATGAAGAGAGGAGTATTCTTTATGAATGGTTTGAATGCCTTTATTGGTTTCAACTTGCGGGCTACCATGAAAAAAATCGACAAACACTTGAGTAACCGGTTGGAGCAAAATGGTATCACTATCCCGCAGAGTTTTATCCTGTTCTGTTTGCAGGAAGAGAATGGTATTACCTTAAAGGAAATAGGCAGCCGCACGCTCATTGACAGCTCTTCTATGACCGTTTTGGTTGACAAGTTGGAGAAGGATAAACTTGTGGAGAGGCGTTTCGATCCCCATGATCGGCGCGCTATCCGGGTATTTATCACCGAGAAGGGGGCTGAAGTCGCAGCCCGGGTGGTAGAGATTATGTATGAATTCAATGCTTTGCTCTATGACCTGCTGGGGGAAGGCAATCAAAAGGAGTTTATACACGCCATTAACAATCTCATGAATGAATTGGATTGAAGGTATATCAGAATAAATACTTTTGAAATTTTGAGCATATTATAGTAAATGAATAGTATTTGGACCTCAAAGCATACCATCGGGTATCAAGGCAAATTTCCCTGAAAAATCATATTATTTTTATTGACAATGCAAAGAATTATGCTAAAATTCTACATGTGCGTTTGCACGGTCACATTAAGGAGGTTTGGGAGCACAACCATAAAAATTGAAGGGAGGCGACATGATTGCAGTCTTTAGGGCGACATGTACTGGCAGAGGTATATGGCTGTCAATTTGAGGTTTTGAATGATATTGCTCTGGTAGAAAATATCATGGTAAATGCTGCTTTGGAGGCTGGAGCCGAAGTAAGAGAGGTTGTTTTTCACAAGTTTAGCCCGCAAGGAGTCAGCGGAGTGGTTGTTATTTCAGAGTCGCACCTGGCAATTCATACCTGGCCGGAGTTGGGATATGCAGCAGTAGATGTTTTTACCTGCGGCGAATCGGTTAACCCCTGGGATGCCTGTAATTACCTGGCTGAGAAATTTGGGGCTACCCATGTAACGGCATCAGAGGTAAAGCGGGGAACGGTTCAGAGCCAGATGAAGGAGCGCCTGGTGGTAAATATTTAGGAGGGATACTATTTTAGTAGACCGATGCAAGTCAAATGTTAGCGCTCAATCAACCTGAAAGGCCTTACTTGACAATATCGCAAGTAAGGCCTTTGTTTTATGGTTAGATGAAGTTAAATTCGGACTGTTAATGCCGGATATTTCCTATATAATTTAATAATAGCAGCAAGAAAAAACAACCTACCCAACAGGAAATAATTGCGAAGCAGGATTTCCCCGAGGATAGTTTAGAATATAGACAAACAGCTGCGGAAAGTGTCAAAGATAATCATACGCAACAGGGTTAGTGGGGGGACGTATGGTGGAACGAGAATTAAAATTGGATTTGGATGAGGTTAATCGAATAGTACACAACCAGCTCCTGCCGTGGTGGAGTGACATACGGGTATATGTCGATAAAGCCAAACAGGAGAGCACCTGGGATCAACTGCCGGGGGCAGTTCTGGCGGTTTATCGCTACCTGGGCCATCCTGTTGAATACTCCATAAAAATGGCAGCTATTTTCAAGATGACCTACCTGGCCAGCTTTATCCATGAACTGGTGGGAGATGATGAAGAAGGCCAGGTATATGATCGCAATATGCAGTTCGCCATTTTGATTGGAGACTATATATTCGGATGCATATTGAAGATGTTGGTGGAAATTGGTGCTGACCCCCTTTTGGACGTGTTCTCCAATACCATCGCTCAAGTCAACGAAGGCATGGTTATGAAGCACAAGCTTCACGCCAACCCGGAAAAGGTAATAGCGATGACCCGGGCTTCTCTCTACCGGGCAGCTTTTTTGACCGCGGCTCGCTCAGCAGGTCTGGCAGCAGAGGTTATTGTGGGGTACAGCAGGCTGGGCTACCATATTGGCATGGCCTTGGAGATCCAGGCCTCACAGGGATTTATTTCTGAGACGGTGAAAAAACACTGCAAAAAAAGCCTGGAATTGTTTCACTTCATCAATCAGGGGGCGGTGTTGAGCGGCACCAGCCTGGAATTGCTCATCCGCGACAAACTCGATGGGCCATTGGCCCGGGCAGCCATTTAGCCCGTTAGAACATATATAATTATAATGCATTGGCAGATGGAATAACGGCCTGCTGGCCAGGCAGGCCATTTATTATGCCAGCTGTTGGGCCAAGCCTGTTTTGTCCGGCCATTTAAAGTCAGTGGATAAACATCCGGGCATATTTGAGCAGGCTGCCTGATCATGAAAGATGTTAGTGCAGAAGCGTACCAGCTTTTCAGGGCCTGTTTTAAATCGGCTATATTAATTTGTTTTTCGGTAATATTGTGGATTCTGCAGGAGATTGCTTGGCATTGGAAAAACTACTCAAATTCTTGAAGATGATTGATTTCGGCCATACATTGTTTGGCCTGCCGTTCGCCTACCTGGGAGCCTTTTTGGCTGTCATGGGGGTCCCCACTCTGAGCCAGCTGGGGTGGATTACCCTGGCCATGATAAGCGCACGCACATCTGCGCTGTGCCTTAACCGCATCATAGATCGCCATCTGGATCGTGCCAATCCCCGCACCGCCCATTGGGTAATGGCATCGGGGCAGCTTCCCCTGGCTTTGGTTTGGGGGACGGTACTAATAGGCTTTTTACTGCTTTTCCTGGCGGCTTCCCGGCTCAACCCTTTATGCCTGCAATTAGCCCCGCTGGCGGTGGTGGTTCTATGGGGTTATTCCTATACCAAACGCTTTACCTGGTGGTGCCATATCATACTTGGTCTGGCGATTGGGATGGGACCGGTCGGTGCATGGATTGCCATAACCGGGCGTTTGGACTGGCAGCCCATACTGTTGAGTCTGGCTGTAGCCTGCTGGGTGGCCGGTTTTGACATAACCTATGCCTGTCAGGATATAGAATTCGATAGAAAGCAGGGGCTATATTCCATTCCCGCCCGCTTTGGCATTAAAGGCGCTTTTCGTTTTTCTGAAACCCTTCATCTTATAATGGTGGTTTTATTGATAGCCGTCGGCCTGGTTTTAAGCCTGGGGGTATGGTATTATATCGGGGTGACAATCGCTGCCTTAATCCTGCTTTATGAACACAGAATAGTCACCCCGGAAAACCTGAGCCGGGTTAATTTCGCATCATTCAAAATCAATCGCTATGTAGGCCTGCTGATTTTTGTTACTACTCTGGCAGATATATTGGGGTAATTGCGGGTACCATGATAACAATTGGGTAAAGCTGTGATCCTAACACGGGGGCCTTATATGAAAAGATATGCAGTCGGATTGACCGGAGCCAGCGGGGTGATATACGGCATTGCCCTGATCGGCGAATTGCTGGCTTCCGGAGCAGAGGTACATGTAATCGTCAGTCAAGCCGCCAGGCTGGTTATGGAACAGGAAGAAGGCCTGGTGCCGGGTCAAACCGCCGCCCAGGCCCTGGAGGCCATGCGCTCAAAACCCGGCTTGTTCTTCTATGACAACAATGACATCACCGCGCCCATGGCCAGCGGTTCATATGTAATCGATGCCATGATCATCATGCCCTGTACCATGTCAACTTTATCAGCACTGGCTCATGGCAGTGCCAGCAACTTGATGGAACGGGCTGCAGATGTAATACTTAAAGAGAACCGGATGCTGCTGGTGGTACCCAGGGAAACGCCATTAAATAAAATCCATTTAAGAAATATGCTCATGCTGGCAGAAGCAGGCGCTCATATCGTTCCAGCCATGCCGGCTTTCTACCACCATCCTCAGGGGTTGCCGGACATGGTTTATTTCATGGTGGGCAAGGTCATGGATTTACTAAAACTGCCCCATCAGTTGTTTAAACGCTATGGATATGAATAGTACATGCCTGGGAAAATCAGACCGGCTAATCGGTTGGAAACAGTCGAACAAAGGATTATAATGAGTTTAATTGACAAATATGGGGGAACATATGGAACCCGGTGATTTCTTTGCTCCAGTTGCCGATGAGCTGAAAACAGTGGAAAGCAACCTGGAAACCAATATCAACTCCTCATTAGCAGTGCTGCAAGAGGCTTCCACCCACCTCATCAGGGCTGGTGGCAAGCGGCTCCGGCCTGCTTTTGCCCTGCTGGCCGCCAGGGTTTTTGTTGACGACCTCAAGCCCATCATTCCGCTGGCAGTAGCCCTGGAATTGACGCATATGGCTACACTGGTGCACGATGATGTGATTGATGATTCCAAAACCCGGCGCGGTACGGATACGGTCAAACAGCTGTGGGGCAATCGCCTCTCCATAAATGCCGGCAATTTCATTTTCGCGCGCTCCCTGGCCCTGGTGGCGGCTTATCAGCGCTGCGATATGATCAAGATACTGGCCGACACCAGCACGAAGATCTGTGAAGGCGAGATCATTCAGCTGTTAGGCGCTTATAATACCCGGGTAGGTTTGAAAAACTATCTGCGGCGCATCGAACGCAAGACCGCTTTGCTGATTTCGGTGAGCTGCCAGCTGGGGGCTTTGCTTACCCCCGCCAGCAGCCGCGAAGTGGCGGCTTTTCAAAAATATGGCTATTATCTGGGCATGGCCTTTCAGGTAACCGATGATATATTGGATTGTGTTGCCTGCCCGGAGGTGTTAGGGAAACCAACCGGCAGCGATATAAGGCAGGGCATTATCACCCTGCCGGCTATATACGCCCTGCGCTTCAGCCCTTATCGCCAGGACCTGCACCAGTGGTTGTCATCCCCTGAGCAGTGCATAAGCAGAACCGATGAAATACTCGATTTGATCATCGATGCCGGGGGGATCGATTACGCTCATTACGTGGCGCAGTATTACGCGGAAAAAGCCAAACGGCAGTTGCAATTCCTGCCCAGCAAGCCCATAACCCAGAATCTGGGGAAAATGGCTGATTTCATTTCTCACCGAGATTATTAGATTAGAGGTGCTCACACCAGTGGCCTTTTTCAACTTTGGAGAAATGACTGTAGAGGAAAAACAAACCTTTATCACCCATCTGGAAGAGCTGCGCCGGGCTATTTTAATCAGTGTCATCGCCATTGTCATCGGTGCGGGTATATCTTTTTATTACAATGAGGCTATTCTGAGCATTATTGTTGCTCCTCTGAGTGCCTTGCAGCAATCGTTGATCGTAACCGGGGTGACCGAGGCCTTTTTTGTAAAGATCAGACTGGCCTTATATGCCGGATTTGTGCTGGCTTTCCCCATTATGGTATGGGCTCTGTGGCGTTTTGTCAAACCGGCCTTGTATCCTCACGAACGCCGCTATGTTTATATACTGCTGCCAGTTACGGTATTGTTGTTTGTCAGCGGGGTTTTATTTGCCTATTTTGGCATATTGCCCCTGGTGTTGAATTTCTTCATTTATATTGCCGGGGAAAATCTGGATACCTTATTCAAGGTTGACCAGTATGTAGCTTTTGTAACCGCATTTACCATCCCGTTTGGTCTGGTTTTCGAACTGCCGGTGGTAGTGTTTTTCCTCACCAAGATAGGCGTAATCAAGCCTGACTGGATGAGCAGAAACCGCAAGTACGCACTGCTGGTTATTGTGGTCATAGCAGCTGCCTTGACCCCTGGCCCGGATCCCATCTCCCAACTGATGATGGCTATTCCGGTGTATTTGCTCTATGAGGTCAGCATATGGGTTTGTAAATGGGCTGCCCGGGGAAGAACTCGCCAGTCTGAAACAGGAGGCGATGACAGCCAGAAGACTACTTAAAACCGTTGAGAGTACTGTTGCAAGATACTGGTAGACCGTTAATGGCGGGCTGTCACGCTTTACAAAGTATTGCCCTTTTGTCATAATAGCACTATGAATGGGGCATGAGGTAAAAAAGTCGGTGCAATTTCAGCGGCTCATTTTGAACGAAGGAGCGAAGCGTTTTGTTTGCATTCTTGCCATTTAATGTTGGTCCGTGGGAATTAATTCTTATTCTGGTTATTTTGCTGATTATCGTTGGACCGGGGAAACTGCCGCAAGTAGGGCGATCCCTGGGTGAAGCCCTGCAGAATTTCAGGAAGTCGAAAGATGAAGATGCTGACGAGGATAATGACGATAAACCTGGCAAATAACCTAATAATATACTGTTAGCATCCCGGTTAATCACCATAAAATGGAGCTATTATGAAACAGTTATTCCCTATATGCCTGAATATGGAAGACAAGCTCTGTCTGGTGATAGGCGGCGGTAAAGTTGCCGAGCGCAAAATAGCAGCCCTTTTAGAGCATGGGGCCAGGGTCAAGGTGGTCAGTAACGATATAACCGCTCAAATAAAACAATGGGAGCGGGAAAACCTGGTGCAAACTGCCTTGCGGGGCTTTCAAGAAGAGGACTTAAACGGTGTATTTCTGGTTTTTGTCGCCACCAATGACAGCCAGGTCAATAGCGAGATCAGCCGGCTCTGCCGCCAGAAGGGGATACTGGCCAATGTAGTTGATAATCCAGATCAGTGTGATTTTGTTATTCCTGCCGTGGTACGCCGAAACTCGCTGGTGATTGCTGTATCTACCGAGGGAAAAAGCCCGGCCTATGCCCGCAAACTGCGCCAGCAACTGGAGGAGGTTATCACTCCGGCTTATGGTGAGTTTGTCGACCTGTTAGGCGAGGTCCGGGTTTATCTGCAAAAGCATGTAGCCGATATTGATAAGCGGAAACAAATAATTGAATCTCTGGTTTATTCGGATATACTTGACCTGATTCAAGTGGGGGAGAAAGAGAAAGCGAAGGAGAAGATTAGGCGATGTATGTCCTTCTGGCAGGATTAAACCACCGCACTGCGCCGGTTGAAGTACGTGAAAAACTGGCCTTTTCCGATACGGTGAAAAAAAAGGCCTATGAATACCTGAAAAAGAGCCCAGAAATTGAAGGGGCCGTAATTCTAGCTACTTGCAACCGAACCGAGGTTTACGCAACAACCCGCAACATCGATAGCGGTACGGCGGTACTGAACCGATTTTTCAAGGAATTTTCTGGATTAACTTATAGCGAATTGCAGAGGTATTTATACCAGCCCAGCTGTTATGATGCAATTTCCCACCTTTTTAGGGTTTCTTCCGGCCTGGATTCCATGATCCTGGGGGAAGCCCAGATTCTAGCCCAGGTTAAAGAAGCTTATCAGACTGCTATGGAAAACGGGGTATCTGATGGGGTCTTGAATGCCCTGTTTCAGAAGGCTATTTTTGTGGGTAAAAAGACTCGCACTGAAACTGGCATTGACCAGCATCCGGTATCAGTAAGCTATGCGGCGGTGGAATTGGCCCGCCAGCATTTTCAGTCCCTGGAGGATAAAACCGTTTTGATCGTCGGTGCGGGTGAGATGAGCGAATTAGCGACCCGCTATTTAATGGTAAATGGCGTAAGATCTGTGATAGTATCCAATCGCTCCTTTGACCGGGCTCAAAAAATGGCGCAGAGTTTCAATGGCCGGGCAGTACAATTTGATCAGCTGCCCGCTGAACTGCTTAGAGCAGATATTGTGATCAGCTGTACGGCTGCCAACCACTATGTTATCCGACCGGACAATTGCGGTGAACAGCTTCGCTCCCGCCAGGGCAGGGGGATTATAATAATCGACATAGCTGTGCCCAGGGATGTTGATCCCGAATTGGGCCAAATACCCGGGGTGCATATCTTTGATATCGATGATCTGCACAATGTGGTGGACAGCAATTACCTGCAGCGCCAGAAGGCCGCCCGTAAGGCCGAGCAGATTATCGCCGCTGAATTGGAGAAGTTTAATCAATGGCTGGCGGGATTATATGTAGTTCCGGTTATTACCGCTCTCAAGCAGCAGGCTGAAAGCATCAAGGAACAGGAATTGAAAAAGGCATTCAATCGTCTGGGAAAAATGTCCGAATATGAGCGCAAGGTAATCTCCTCCATGGCACATAACATCATAAACCAGTTGTTGCATAATCCCATGGTTGCTTTGAAGGAAATGGCGGTTAGCAATGAAGGCCATCTCAGTGCAGAGGTGGCCAAGAAGCTGTTTGGCCTGCAGGTAAATCTGGGGGAACAAGTTGATGAGCACACTGAGGTTAGGAACAAGGGGTAGCAAACTGGCTCTATGGCAGGCTAATCATGTGGCTGACCTGCTGCGCCGGGCGGTACCCGGGCTTGAAATTGCTATAGAGGTGATCAAGACACAGGGTGATAAAATCCTGGATGTGTCCCTGTCGAAGATAGGGGACAAAGGCCTTTTTACCAAAGAAATAGAACTGGCTTTGCTTGATAAAAGGGTCGATCTGGCGGTTCACAGCATGAAGGACCTGCCTTCGGTGCTGCAACCGGGGCTTTGCCTGGGGGCGGTTGTAGCGCGTGAAAACCCCAGGGATGTTTTGCTTTCATCGCATGGCAGTGGTTTTGCCGAGCTTCCCCGAGGGGCCCGGGTAGGTACCTCCAGTTTGCGTAGGATCGCGCAGCTCAAGGCGGTCAGGCCTGATCTCAATACAGTTGACTTAAGGGGCAATGTGGATACGCGTATCAAAAAGATGCAGCAACAAGGCCTGCATGCTATTGTGCTGGCCTATGCCGGGATTAAGCGCCTTGGTTACGAAGAGCTGATTACTGAAGTCCTGCCCTGCGAGTTGTTGCTTCCGGCGGTGGGTCAGGGGGCTATCGGGGTGGAAATCAGAAGCGATGATGAGAATACCGCCGCCATGCTGGCCTTGATTAACCATGAAGCCACCAGATTAGAGGTGCTGGCGGAACGTTCCTTTTTACGGGTTCTGGAGGGAGGATGCCAGATCCCTATCGCTGCCCTGGCACAGATAGAGGGGGATAAGTTGAGTATTTCAGGCATGGTGGCTTCACTGGATGGAAGCGTCAAGTACCAGGGCGATTTGCAGGGCAAGCCCGAAAAAGCTGAAGAAATCGGGCGCGATTTGGCCAATCAGCTTTTGGCCGCTGGCGCTCGTGAAGTATTGAGCGAAATTCGTGGATTAGGGGAATAGAAAATGAGCAGTGGTTTGGTTTATTTAATAGGAGCAGGCCCTGGAGATCCGGGCCTGCTGACCATTAGAGCCCAAAAGGTATTGCAAGAGGCTGATGTGGTAATATACGACCGCCTGGTGGGAGAGGAGATCCTGGCTATGGCCAGCCCTGAAGCAGAACTCATCTATGTTGGCAAGGCTGCGGGAAGGCATTCCCTGCCCCAGGAGGAGATCAATAAACTGCTGGTAAAAAAGGCCCAGGAAGGCAAAAAGGTAGCCCGGCTCAAAGGCGGGGATCCCTTTTTATTTGGCAGAGGCGGGGAAGAAGCCGTTTTTCTCAGGGAGCATGGCCTGGATTTTGAGGTCATTCCGGGAATTACTTCCGCTATCGCTGTGCCGGCCTATGCCGGTATACCGGTAACTCACCGCGATATCACCTCCAGTTTTGCAGTTATCACCGGGCATGAAAAGCCAGAAAAAGCCATGAGCTCTATTCAGTGGGATAAGATCAGCACTGGTGTCGGTACCCTGGTATTCTTGATGGGGGTTGAGAACCTGCCGGCTATCTGCCATGAACTGGTGAATAATGGCCGCAGTCCTCAGACCCCGATTGCCCTTATCAGATGGGGCACACTTCCTCAACAACAGGTTTTAACCGGCACTTTAGAGAACATTGTGGAAAAGGTTGAAGCTGCGCAGTTCAAACCCCCGGCAGTGATCATAGTCGGTGAGGTGGTCAGGCTCAGGGAGCAGCTTAAATGGATCGAGAATAAACCGTTGTGGGGCAAAAGGGTCCTGGTTACCCGTGCCCGGGCTCAGGCCAGCTCCTTGGTCGCCAGGATACGCCAGGCAGGAGGGCAAGCCACCGAGTGCCCCAGCATCGTCATCCAAAAAGAAGTCGACCGGGCAGCCCTCGACACCGCTTTTAAAAGCCTGGAATATTATGATTGGCTGGTTTTTACCAGTGTCAACGGGGTGGATATTTTCCTTGAAGAGATGCTGCAGTATGGCCTGGATATACGCGATCTAAAAGGGATCAGGCTGGTGGCCATCGGTCCGGCTACCAGAAAAAGGCTGGAGGAACATGGGCTGCGGGTAGATATCATGCCGGAAAGGTTTCAGGCGGAAGGCATACTGGAAGAGCTGCAAAAGAGCATAACTCCAGGCCAATGGGTGCTTTTGCCCCGGGCTATCGGTGCCCGGCCGATACTGCCGGAGACACTGAAGAACTGGGGGGTATACCTGCATGAAATCGGCCTTTACCGGGCTGTAGCGGCACAAACCGCCAACCCCGGGTTAGTGTCAGCATTGCTTGCCGGAGATTTCGATTATCTAACATTTACAAGTTCATCAACTGTGACCAATTTCGTTAAAATGATAGGTGAAGGCAATGTCTCAGCTATCGATGCAGTGGTTAAAGTGGCCTGCATCGGGCCGATCACAGCCCAAACGGCCAGTGACCTGGGCTTCACCATCAACGTGATGGCCCGGGAATACACCATCGAGGGACTAGTTGAGGCTATAATTGAAGATGCTCTCAACAGCACGAGAGAGGAGAGAATGCAGTGATAGGATGTACCAAACTGCTGTGTGGTCAAGCAACTGTGTCAGAAGCCATTAAACATAGAGGGCAGGACAGGGATATACCGCCGCAACTGCTGCAGTTCTCCGCCACCAACCGCCCCCTGGTGGTATGGAATATGACCAACCGCTGCAATTTAAAGTGCATGCATTGTTATATCAAAGCCGAAGACAGGAAATACCAGGATGAGCTTACCACCGAGGAGGCTAAGGCTTTTATCTGCGACCTGGCGCAAATGAAGGTGCCGGTTCTGTTGTTTTCCGGCGGAGAACCCCTGCTGCGTAAAGATATCTTCGAACTGGGGAGCCTTGCTGCTGATTTAGGATTAAGACCGGTGATATCTACTAACGGCACTTTAATCGATAGCGCAACCGCCCGGAATATCAAAGCGGCCGGGTTTCAATACGTGGGCATCAGCATAGACGGGGGACCTGAGACTCATGACCGTTTTCGCATGATACCCGGGGCCTTCGAAATGGCCTTGCGGGGTATGCGCATCTGCCTGGACTACGGTATCAAAACCGGGATACGCTTTACAGTGAACAAATATAATCAAGAGGACTTGCCGGAGATTTTTGACCTGGTGGAAAAAGAGGGCATTCCCCGCTTCTGCATGTACCACCTGGTGTATGCCGGACGAGGTGCGGAAATGACTGATATGGATACCAGCACTGAGGAGAAACAGGCTATTCTCGACTATGTATGCCAAAAGACGGTTGAGCTGGCCAATAAGGGCATACAAACCGAAATCCTGACCACCGATAATCATGCCGATGGAATATATCTCTTAAACCGGATAAAGGCTGAAGATCCAGAACGAGCCGCTGAAGTAATACAGCTGCTGGAGATGCACGGCGGTTGTTCTGCAGGAACCAAGTTCGCCAATGTGGACCCGCGCGGCAATGTGCATCCCTGCCAATTCTGGCAGGACTACACTATCGGCAATGTAAGGGAGAAGCCTTTCAGCGAGATCTGGACGTCTGATGATCCTCTGTTGATCAAACTCCGGGAAAAACAACGTTATGTTACCGGCAAATGTGGCGAGTGCCAGTACAAGCACCTGTGTGGAGGATGTCGTATACGTGCCCGGGCAGTGAGCGGTGATCTGTGGGCGGAGGATCCGGCCTGCTACCTCTCAGCTGAACAACGTATGGGTAATTAACTGGCGTCCGGGCACCCTGGTGGTCAAATAACTCAGTGAGGTGATTTAAGGTGCGTTTTCCCATAAGCAGATTGAGAAGGCTGCGCAACAACGCGGTGTTGCGAGATATGGTGGCGGAAACCAGATTATCGATAAAAGAGCTGATCTACCCGCTGTTTGTCCACTACGGCCAGGGTATACGCCGTCCGGTTGAGTCCATGCCCGGGGTTTTCCAGTTGTCGGTGGATCAGCTGCCCGGGGAGATCAAGGAGATTGACGCCCTGGGCATACCTGCGGTGCTGTTGTTCGGTATCCCCGAGCATAAAGACAGCCGCGGCAGCAGTGCTTACAGTGATGATGGGGTGATACAGCAGGCCATCAAGCTTATCAAGGATACCTGTCCGCATCTGCAGGTCATTACTGATGTATGCATGTGCGAATATACCGATCACGGGCATTGCGGCATAATCAATGCTGACGGCACAGTCGACAATGATGCCACTTTGGAGCTGTTAGCCTTGGAAGCCCTTTCCCACGCCAAAGCCGGTTGTGACCTGGTAGCCCCATCGGATATGATGGACGGCAGAATTGGCTTTATCCGGGAACGCCTGGATGAGGCCGGATACTCTCATGTACCCATCATGTCTTATGCTGCCAAATATGCTTCCGCGTTTTATGGGCCTTTCCGGGAAGCGGCGGATTCAGCCCCGCAATTCGGCGATCGCCGCACTCATCAGATGGATCCCCCCAATGTGCGTGAGGCTTTGCGTGAGGTTTACCTGGATGTGGAAGAAGGCGCCGACATCGTGATGGTAAAGCCGGCTCTGGCTTATTTGGATGTTATCCGCGCGGTAAAAGAGCGCTTCGGTATGCCTACTGCGGCCTACAATGTGAGCGGCGAATATGCCATGATCAAGGCGGCGGCGGCTAACGGATGGATTGATGAGGAACGGGTGATGATGGAGGTCTTGACTGCCATCAAAAGGGCCGGTGCCGATTTGACCATAACCTATTTTGCCAAAGATGCAGCCCGGCTTCTGAATGGCTAGGAGGTGAGCAGACAGGCCTGTTCTGTCCGGAATTATGCTAGTTTCATGGAATACCACCAATCAGTGCAATCTATACTGTGAACACTGCTATCGGGATGCCGGAAGTGTCATGCAAGCCGAATTGGACACTGCTGAAGCCCGCCAGCTGATCAAGGCTATTAAAAAGGCCGGTTTTAAGATCATGATATTCAGCGGCGGCGAGCCCTTGATGCGCCCTGATATTTACGAACTGATTGCATTTGCCACCTCGCAGGGCCTGCGCGCGGTACTGGGTTCAAACGGGACCTTAATCGATGCCTCGTCCGCCATCAAGCTTAAACAGGCCGGCATCATGGCAGCCGGCATCAGCCTGGACAGCCTGGATGAAAGCAAACATGACGCTTTTCGCGGTCTGGCTCAGGCCTCTAAGATGACTATGGAAGGCATTGAGCACCTCAAGGAAGCAGGTATACCTTTTCAGATTCACACCACGGTGATGGACTGGAACTCCGGTGAATTGGAAGCCATTACTGACCTGGCGGTTAAAATAGGGGCTATGGCCCACCACGTATTCTTCCTGGTGCCCACCGGGCGCGGGGCTGATATTGAACAGGAGGCTTTGCGGGTGGCTGAATATGAGAAAACCATTGCCCGCTTGATGAATAAACAGAAAAGCGTTCCGATTGAGATCAAACCTACCTGTGCACCACAGTTTGTCAGGGTTGCCGACAAAAAAGGCATTCCCCTGCGCTTCAGCCGTGGCTGCCTGGCAGGGATCAGCTACTGTATCGTCAACCCCCGTGGGGATGTACAGCCCTGCGCTTATTTGGATATGCCGCTGGGCAATGTCAGAGAAACCCCTTTTGATGAGATATGGCGGGACAATCCGGTTTTTGCTACCCTGCGCACCCTGGAATATGAAGGCAAATGCGGGATATGCAATTATAAGGAGAGCTGCGGGGGATGCCGGGCCCGGGCTTATTACTACAGCGGCGGCAATTATATGGCAGAAGATCAGTGGTGTCTGTACAAGCCACCTGAAAGGAAAGCAGATGAGCAGGCTGACTGATGTGCAAAAGCAATTGCTGGATATGCTGCAGAACCGCTTTCCCCTCAGTGAGACCCCTTTTTTGCATCTGGCCGATGAACTGGGAGTAACTGAAGGGGAAGTTATCTATAATGTGCGGCTTTTATTGGAACAGGGGGTTATCCGGCGTATCGGGGCGATAATCGATGCCAGGAAGATAGGATATTATTCCACCCTTTGCGCCTGTCAGGTTCCCCCCCAGGATTTGGAGGCAGTGGCCAAGGCTGTCAGTGCTCTCCCTGCGGTGACCCATAATTACAGCCGTGATCATCGCTACAACCTGTGGTTCACCCTCAGCGCACCCTCTGAAGAAGCCGCCAGGCAATTGTTAACCGCCTTAGAAGAGCAGACCGGGGTAAAAATGGTTTCTATGCCGGCCTTAAGGATGTATAAAATTGATGCTCGTTTCGAAATGAGTGATCAGGTTGAAAAATAAGCTTTTGACCAAAAAAGTAGCGGAATTTATACAGGGGCACATTGACCCGGTACACCGGCCTTTTAAGCCTCTGGCAGCGCAACTGGATTGCACTGAAGCGGACATAGTCAGTATCATCGCGGAATTAAAGGCTAAAGGTATTATCCGTCGCTTCGGGGCGATATTGCGGCATCAACAGGCCGGCTTCACCTGCAATGCCATGGTAGCCTGGCAGGCCCCTTTAGGGCGTGAAGATGAAACAGGGCAAAAGATGGCAGCTTACCCGCAGGTGAGCCATTGTTACCTGCGTCAGGTTCCCGGGGATTTTCCCTATCAGTTGTTTACCATGATACATGCCCGCAGTGCGGAGGAACTACAGGATGTGGTGAATGCTATAGTCAAGTCTACCGGTATCGACAATTACCAGGTCTTGCATAGTGTCAAGGAGTATAAAAAGGTGAGTATGCGCTATGAGTTGGAGGATTGGCTGAAGGCATGGGATGAGGAGGAAAGTAGATGATGCTGAGCTCTTCCAAACAGCTTTTTTCTCAGGCGCAGGGCTTGATTCCCGGCGGTGTTAACAGTCCGGTGAGGGCCTTTAAGGCTGTAGGCTCTGATCCGCTTTTTATAGACAGGGCCGAGGGCAGTAAGGTGATTGATGTCGACGGCAACAGCTACATCGATTACGTTTGCTCATGGGGACCTCTCATATTGGGGCATGCCCATCCCGAGGTCATAAAAGCCATCGCCGCAGCAGCCCTGAAAGGCACCAGCTATGGGGCGCCCTGCCGGCAGGAGGTGGAAATGGCCTCTATGATATGTGAGGCTTTTCCGTCTATAGAAAAGGTACGCATGGTCAATTCAGGTACTGAAGCTACCATGAGCGCTATTCGGTTGGCCCGGGCCTTTACCGGAAAAAATAAGATCATCAAGTTTGAAGGCTGCTATCATGGCCATGCCGATGCGTTTCTGATCAAAGCGGGTTCAGGGCTTTTAACCGCAGGGGTTCCTACCAGTCCCGGGATTCCCCCGGAATGGACCGCTTATACATTGATAGCCCGGTATAACGATTTGCAATCAGTACGCACCCTGTTTGAAGAACATCATGAGGATATAGCCGCGGTAATCGTAGAGCCCATAGCCGGGAATATGGGTTTGGTGCTTCCGGAGCCGCATTTCCTGCAGGGTTTGCGCGACATTACCACCCAGTATAATAGTTTGTTGATATTTGATGAGGTTATAACCGGATTCCGGCTGACCTATGGCGGTTACCAGAACATTGCAGGCATCAAACCGGATTTGACAACCCTGGGCAAGATTATCGGCGGCGGACTGCCGGTGGGGGCTTATGGCGGGCGTCAGGAAATCATGGATCTGATTGCGCCCCAGGGCCCGGTGTATCAGGCCGGCACCCTATCGGGCAATCCCCTGGCTATGGCTGCCGGGGTGGCTACCTTGCGCATGCTAAAAGAAGGCCACATTTACCATATACTGGAGCAGAGATGCCTGAAGCTGGTAAAAGGCCTTGCCGGCTTATTTGCCGATGCCGGGGAAAAGGTGTGTATAAACCATCTCGGTTCGATGTTTTCGGTTTTCTTCAATGATTCTGAGGTTAACCATTATGAGACCGTGATGCGCTCTGACACGGAGCGCTATGCCGCGTTTTTCCGGGCCATGCTGCAGTTGGGGGTGTATTTGCCTCCAGCCCAATTTGAGACCGCCTTTGTATCCCTGGCCCATGAAGAAGAAGATATTGACCGTACCCTGGAACGGGCCCGTCAAGCCCTGGAAATGCTGCCGAAAAGAGGTTAGCGATAGCAGCATGATCCTTTTAGGGACACGTTGCAGGCTATACTGATTTGATTCTGTGCGGTTATGTGGTAATAAATTTCGCGGGGGAAACCAAACCGTAACTTTATGCACGGTTTGCTAAAGCCATGCCAGCAGAGGGCATGCTTTTTATAAGGTAAAGCGGGCAGATTTTCAGTGGCCGTCAGCCAGGTTTTGAACCTTTTACGGCCTTTTTCCCCGAAGTATTGATACAGGTCGATAAAAAAGTTGCCATTCAAAGCAGAAAAGCAGGAAATGAAAGGCTGGTAGCGAAGATATATTATTGACTATCTATAATGTTATTCCCTGAACAATAATATTCCCTACCTAAATGAGTTTGGCGGTAATTTTGCCGTAGGCAAGCAGAATAAATATATGCAGTTGTCATGGGGGTGGTGGCTGATTACTCAACATGTGAAGCTCCGTTATGCTTTGTTGACCAATTATCATCAGATGAAAAGGAGGAATGAACTTGAAGGTTCTGGTTTGTGTTAAGCAGACATTTGACACTGAGGCAAAAATCGAGTTAAAGGATGGTAAGATCTCTGATGCGGGGATCAATCTCATCATCAACCCCTATGATGAGGTTGCCGTAGAGGGCGGCATCCAGTTAAAGGAAAAAGGCATTGCGAAAGAGGTAGTGGTTGTCTCTGCCGGTTCCGATAAGGCCATGGATGCAATCCGTACCGCTCTCGCCATGGGTGCAGACCGGGGTATACTGGTAAAACAGGATACGGCTGCTGACGAATATGCCCGGGCATGCGCACTGGCCGAAGTAATCAAAGGCGAAAATCCTGACATCATCCTGGCCGGTCACGTAGCCGCTGATGACGGTTCATCACAGGTTCCCACCCGCATTGCTGAGATCCTAGGTTTACCGCATGTTAACGTAATCACCAAGCTTGAAATTGACGGTGGCAAAGCTACCTGCACCAGTGAGGCTGATGGCGGAACTCAGATTACTGAAGTAAGCTTGCCCGCAGTTATTTCCAGCCAGGTAAGCTGGAATGAGCCTCGTTATCCCTCTATGAAGGGCATCATGCAAGCCAAGAAGAAACCGGTTGCCACTGTGGATGCCCCGGCTATACCGAACAAGGTTTCCATCGTCGGCGTTTCCTTACCGCCTGCAAAACAAGCCGGTATCAAGATCGAAGACGAGCCCGCAGTCACCGGTGCCAAGCTGGCTGAATGGATGCTCAACACTGTCAAGGTAGAAGTGAAATAAGTGCCTAATCAGGTTAAATAATAAAGGAGGGTAATTGATGGCAGGAACATGGGTTATTGTAGAACAAAAAGGCGGCAACATCCGTAAAGTTACTTACGAAATGTTGTCTGAAGCTAAGAAATGGGGCGACGAAGTTAGCGCAGTGGTGTTTGGCCAGGGTGTTGAGGCATTGGCTCCCGAGTTTGCCAAATATGGCGCTGACAAGGTATATGTTGTGGAAGGCGACATTTTTGTTAATTACAATACCGGTGCATATGTAGCCCAGTTGGTGGCTATGATCAATGAATATCAGCCCAATGCGATAATTTTTGCTCATACCTTCAACGGCAGGGATTTTGCGTCCCGCTTGGCCCAGAAGCTGGAAGCAGGGCTGGCCACTGACGTAATTAAAGCCGCTGTGAGCCCGGGCAAAGGTGTATTCACCCGTTCTATTTATGCCGGTAAAGCCCTGGCTGAGGTAGAAGTAACTACCGTTCCCGTTCTGGCTACGGTTCGCGCTGGTGTTATGGAAGTAGCCGAATCAGCCGGAGCCGGCGCTGTGGTTAAACCCGCCATCGCTGCTACTGCCGCTGATGTCTACCAGACCGTAAAGGAATTCATTCCCACCGTATCCGCCAGACCGGAACTCACCGAGGCTGACGTGGTTGTATCCGGCGGTCGCGGCTGTAAAGGACCTGAGGGTATTAAGCTGGTGGAGCAGTTGGCTGATATGCTGGGTGCCGCAGTTGGCGGTAGCCGTGCATCCATTGACTCTGGATGGCTTGGCCACGAACTGCAGGTTGGTCAGACCGGTAAAGTGGTTAACCCCAACCTGTACATTGCCTGTGGTATTTCAGGTGCCATTCAGCATTTAGCTGGTATGTCTTCCTCCAAGTACATCGCTTGTATCAATACTGACCCAGAAGCTCCCATTTTCAATGTGTCCGATTTCGGCGTAGTGGGCGACCTCTTCAAAGTCATTCCGGTTGTATGCAGCGAGTTAAAGAAATAACCTGTATCCCGGGGTAAGGGCTTATACTGGATATGCCTTCGGGTATATCCAGTTTATCCCGCTTTATTTAAGGAGGGAATGTTGTACATGATTTTTGGATTTGAACCACTGCAAGGTGGTTATGAAGTTCCTATGAGGGTGGTCGGGGCTAACATACCTTATGAATGGCTTATTTATATCTTTATGTTCATCCCCATCGGTATTTTATGTTTTGGGGTTTATGAAAAGGCCAAGGTGTGGTGGCTTGCGAAGGGCGAGATTCATAGGGTCGATAACGGTTGGCAACGGCTCTTATCATGGCTTACCTTCTCCTTTGCACAGGCTCGTGTAATCAGAAAACCTTTTGCTGGCTTTATGCATGCCTTTTTATTCTGGGGCTTTTTAGTCCTGGCATTGGCTGCAGGCGTTGACGCAGCCCATTTTTGGATACATTGGCCTCCTATAGAAGGCACAGCTTATATTGCCTTCTCTTTTGTTGTTGACCTGTTGGGCTTCCTGGCCTTAATAGGTATAATGGCTCTGGCTTATATAAGGTATATTCAGAAGCCGGATCGGTTAAACGACACAAAGAGCTCCGATGGTTGGATTATTTTATTGATATTCACCATTCTGTTAACCGGGTTCTTCATTGAAGGACTGAGGATAGCAGCTCAGATTAAACTCGCCACTACTATGGAACAGATTCAATACGAGCAAATAGCATCAGCTTTTGGCTGGTATTTTGCTTATCTGTTCGCTGGCATGTCTCTGGAATCGGTACTGGTATGGCATCGCATCATGTGGTGGTTCCACATGTGGATAGCCTTCGCATTTATCGCGCTGATTCCATTCACCAAACTCTGGCACATCATAACCAGCATGATCAATTATGCTTTCCGCGACCTTGGTCCTTCAGCGTTGCGCCATGTGGAAAACATTGAAGAGGCTGAGACCTTTGGTGTTGAAAACATCGAGGACTTTGGCTGGAAAGACATCGTTGATCTGGATGCCTGCATTCGCTGCGGTCGCTGCCAGGAGAACTGCCCGGCATATAACACCGGCAAGCACCTCAATCCCAAGATCACCCTGATTCAGCACATGAAACAACACTGGGATGCCAAGGTGCCCTATCTGCTGGCTGCCCAGGATCATCCCGCTGAAGAGGATGCTGCAGTGGCTATGACCGAAGAAGCAGCTGCTGAGGTGGTCAATCCCATGGAACAGAGCCTGATCTACGACGTGGTCACCACTGATGTTATCTGGGATTGCACCAACTGCCGTGCTTGTATGGAGCACTGCCCGATGTTCATCGAACACATACCGAAGATTGTAGAAATGAGACGCAATCTGGTTATGTGGCAGGGCGATATGCCGGGTGAAGCCCAAATGGCCTTCACCAACATGGAACGCAACTACAATCCCTGGGGTGTGGGCTGGGCCAACCGCGCTCAGTGGCTCACCGAGAGAAATGTACGTGATTTAGTCAACCTGCTGCCTGAAGACGGCGGTGAATTTGAGTACCTGCTCTATGCCGGCTGTGCGGTTTCCTTCGACGACCGCTATAAGAGGGTCGGTGAAGCTCTGGTCAGGGTTCTGCATGAGGCCGGGGTCAGCTTCGGCTACCTGGGCACTGAAGAATACTGCTGCGGCGACTCCGCCAGAAGGTTGGGCAACGAATACCTGTATCAGACCCTGGCACAGCAGAACATCGAATCCTTCAACAACTACGGGGTCAAGAAGATTATCGTGGTTTGCCCGCACGGTTACAACGCCCTGAAGAACGAATACCCGCAGTTGGGCGGCAACTACGAGGTTTACCACTATACCGAATTCCTGGCCCAGCTTATTGCTCAGGGCAAGATCAAACCGGGTAAACTCGGTGCCAAGGCAACTTACCACGACTCCTGCTTCCTGGGCAGGCACAACAACGTTTACGATGCGCCCAGGCAGGTCCTGCAGTCTGCTGGAGTCAACATCACTGAGATCGAACAGGCCAAACAATTCGGCTTCTGCTGCGGCGCTGGCGGCGGTCGGATGTGGCTGGAAGAACATGCAGTAGAAGGTTACAAACGCATCAATGATACCAGGACTGATCAGCTCTTGGTGCCCAATCCGGAAATGATCATAACCAACTGCCCGTTCTGTCTGACCATGATCTCAGACGGTGTAAAAGGTGCGGAAGCCGAAGAACAGACCAAGGTGTTCGATGTGGCTGAAGTAATCTGGCAGTCAATCAAACAGTAGATAAAACTTATATTTAGCGATCTGCAGAACCCCTCAGCGATGAGGGGTTCTTTTTATGGGCAGGCCTGGCAGAGGTGAAGTTGGCGAGTACTGTCGGTGCGGGGAAGGCCCCAACCCCCATGCCCACAGGCAGCGGGTCACTCTGCACATGCATTTTATATTTAGTATGCCCGGGTTATAATAAATAGCAAGTTGCTATAATATGGCTGTTTCCCCATGCTGTCGTCAGACCAATGGATTTTATCTTCATCCCGCCGTTCTACCATTAGCAGGGAGAGCAGCCAGGAGGAGACTGGTCCGGCATGATTTTTGGGCTGCGGCCTGAGCAGGATAGGGTGAGTACATGAGACTGACCAAATATATTGCGGACAGCGGTATTGCTTCCCGGCGCCGCGCTGAAGAGCTTATAGCCAGCGGCATGGTCGCGGTCAACGGGGTTACCGTCACCACAGTTGGTGTCAATGTTGATCCCCTTCATGATAAGGTGAGTGTGAATGGCCGGTTGATCAAACCCAGGGCCAGGGTTTACCTATTGCTCAATAAACCGGGGGGTTATCTCTCCAGTGTTAAAGATCCGCATGGCAGGCCAACAGTGGTTGATCTGTTAAAAGATGTTGATGAAAGGGTATATCCGGTAGGGCGCCTTGACCTGGATACGGAAGGCCTTTTAATTCTGACCAATGATGGTGAGTTTATGAATCTGATGACACATCCCCGCTACCACATACCCAAGACTTACCAGGCCTGGGTTAAGGGTATAATTGACGATAAGGATTTAAAAGCCTTAGGCCATGGGATTGAATTGGAAGAAGGCATGACCGCGCCTGCATCTGCGCGGATGTTGCGCATTAATAACGGCTGTTCTTTGATAGAATTGGTGTTGTACGAAGGACGCAAACGCCAGGTAAAACGCATGCTCAAAGCCATAGGACATCCTGTGCTGGCTTTAAAGAGAACCGCTCTGGGATTCCTGACCCTGCAGGGCTTAGCCCCCGGGGAATACCGCCATTTACTGCCCGAAGAGGTGAAAAAGCTGACCGCTATGGCCCGGGGTTCATAAATACCGGGCCTGGGCTTGCTATCAACTGGAGAATATAAGCAGCAAGCCCAACCCGGCAGGCAACAGAATCCCGTTCGGACCGGGGGCACCCGGGCATTATTGGGGATCGCTTCCGTTAATATGGATAAATGCCGTTACGGTCTGGTTATTGTGCTGCCGGTCACGCTATCAGCACTGAGGCAAAGAGCCTTTTTCAGGAAAAGATGGGAGAAGGTTTTGATATAATAGGAGTTGGTGAACCGTGTATTGGCAATACCCTGACTGCAGCCATAGCAGCGGCAGTAATTGGCGTCAATCCAAGCGAACTGGCAGGCTGTTGCTGGTGGCAGCGGTTATGAGCCTGTTCCTGGGGAAAGCATGAGCTGATGGACATCAATGATGGGAGGCCTGACATTTGATCCGCTTGAAAGTGCGCTTCGATTATGTGGCTGAGGGCAAAAGCAGCCGGCGGTTTTTTGCCGGCAAAAGCAGCGATGAGCAGGCCGAAGAACTGCGGCAGCACAAAATCGCCCTGATAAGAAATGTTCCTGTGCAGGGGGTCAATATCGAAGAGATTGATATGAGCATGGAGGTATATACCCTTTTCGATGAGTTTACCAATCGCTTTGCTTCCTGCGCGCCGGTTTCCATCACCTTTTCCGTGGAAAGCCTGGAAGATGCCATCAAATTCATCATGAAGGACGAATTCCGTACCATTGAGGTGCTTGAGCCCAATGAGATAAATTTGAGCCGACTTGAGACAGAGAGACTTTTATCCAGAATCAACGAAGGCTTGCAGAATTACCGGCTGTACCTGGAGAAGAAAATGGACAACTGGAAGTGAATCGCGGCGGCCAGCATGACTGCAGTGCGCATGGCTACAATTGCGGCAGTGCATGACTGCCCTGCTTGCCCGGATGGCTTATTCAATAATAGCCTTAACTTGCGAGCCCCGGGCAATTGCTCTGGCTCAGCCAGGTATTTAAACACACGCCAATAACAGCATTTTCACTTAATCGCAGTATTACTCATCAGGCAGCCAGCCTCACCATATTCCTCTCGCTTAATCATTTCTTAACACAAATTTTATTGTTTCATAATTGGATTCTCTTATAATAATGTACAGTGTACTAATTTTCAGAAGGGCTAGGTTAAAGGGATTATTACGGTATTTGCAGGTGCTTTCGGCAGTGGAAAAAGTGAGATAGCCGTAAATTACGCTATCGCATGCGCACAGCAAAACATTGCAACAGTTCTGGCTGATCTGGATTTGGCCAGCCCTTATTTTGTGTCTCGTGATGCGGTGAGGGTGCTCAGTCAGTACAATATAGAGATGATGGCTCCTGACAATGCCATGGCATACGGGGATATCCCCAATTTACCTCCAGGCATTATCGGCACGATCAGGCGAAATACGAATATCGTAGTTGATCTTGCGGGCGACAAAGCCGGAGCCTTGGTTTTGGGGTATTTAACCAAATTCATTAATCCTGTCGATTTACGCCTCTATATGGTCATTAATCCATATCGTCCCTTTTCCTGGGAATTACAGGATATCGCAGAACTTAAAGCAATGCTGGAATGCTTCGCACAGCACCCGGTTACGGGTATGGTAAGCAATCCGCATTTGGCTGAGGACACTGACTTTGAGGTGATTGTAAAAGGGCATCGGCATGTGCAAGAGATTGCTGCTATACAGGGAATACCCCTGGTCGGGCTGACCGTTACTGATGCCTTTTACCATGAAGCCTGCCTCGAATTCGGTGAAATAGTGAAGCAGATAAATCTTTACCTGAGGCCTGACTGGTTGTAAGGTTACAAGGGGGTATACAGGTTGGCCAGGGGAGTGGTTACGTTTTCCAGCGACCGCTGCAAAGCTTGCGGATTATGTATATTGTTTTGTCCCAGGCAAATAATGGGCTTTGACAAGACCCGCATCAACATACTGGGTTATCATCCAGTAAGCCTGGTTAAACCAGAGGATTGCAACGGGTGCGGTATCTGTGCCATGATGTGCCCTGATCTGGTTATTGAGGTAGGGAGGGAGTAGAGCTGTGCAGCGAGTTTTGATGAAAGGCAATGAGGCTATTGCCGAAGGGGCTATAAGAGCCGGATGCAAGGCATTTTTTGGCTATCCCATCACTCCCTCCAGTGAAATCGCCGAATACATGGCCAGAAAAATGCCTGCCATCGGGGGGGTTTTTGTCCAGGCGGAAAGTGAGCTGGCAGCCATCAACATGGTATACGGAGGCGCAGCTACCGGTTTCCGAGTCATGACCGCTTCATCCGGTCCCGGCATCAGCCTCAAACAGGAAGGTATTTCCTTTCTGGCTGAAGGGGAACTGCCCTGCCTGATCGTTGATATCTGCCGGGGCGGACCCGGCCTGGGAGGCATACAGCCATCTCAAGCCGATTATTTCCAGGCTACCCGCGGCGGTGGACATGGAGACTATTATATTATCGTTTTAGCGCCTTCCAGCGCACAGGAAATGATGGATTTCACTATGCTGGGCTTTGAATTGGCGGATAAACATCGTTCTCCGGTGATGCTGATGGCTGAGGGCACCCTGGGCAATCTGATCGAACCGGTGGTGCTGCGCAACCCGGTGACCGAATTCGTGGATAAGCCCTGGGCGATTACGGGGTGTAAGGGGCGTCAACCCAATATAGTAAACACCCTGCATATGCCTGTAGAGGAATTACAGGCCCGCAATAAGTATCTCACCCAAAAATACGAAGCTATGCGGGCGCAGGAAGTCAGATATGAAGAGTTTTTGATTGAGGATGCGGATCTCATTCTGGTGGCTTATGGCATCATGGCGCGTATTGCCAAAAAAGTGGTATTGACCGCTCGTGAGATAGGTATAAAAACCGGCCTGATTCGCCCCATTACCCTGTGGCCATATCCTTATGGGGTGCTGAATAAGGCCGCTCAAACCTGCAAAGCTATGGTATCAGTGGAGATAAGCACCACTGGCCAGATGATTGAAGACATCAGGCTGGCCACCGAAGGGAAGGTTCCCATTCATTACATTGGGGAAATCGGCAGAACCCCCAACCCTGAGGAGATTACCCAGCAGCTGCTGGTAATTGCTGAAAAGGAGGGGTTGAGATGAAGATAGTAGCCACCAAACCGAAGAGTCTCACCGGGGCCAAATACCATTACTGCCCGGGCTGCAGCCATGGCATCATTCACCGTCTGGTGGCGGAAGTGATGGATGAGCTGAATATTCGTGAACAGACCATCGGCATTTGCCCGGTAGGATGCTCGGTATTGGCTTATGATTATTTCAACTGCGATATGGCGGAAGCGGCTCATGGCAGAGCCCCGGCTATCGCCACGGCTATAAAGCGCCTTTTGCCGGACCGATTCGTATTCACCTATCAGGGGGACGGGGACCTGGCTTCAATCGGCATGGGCGAAATCGTACACGCTTCCTTACGCGGTGAAAAAATAACCACTATATTCGTCAACAACACCCTGTACGGCATGACGGGCGGCCAAATGGCCCCCACCACCCTTCTGGGGCAGGTTACCACCACTTCACCTTATGGGCGCAAAGCTGAGGTCGAAGGCTATCCGGCCAAAATGTGCGAACTGCTCTCCCATAATGAAGGTGCCGCTTATATCTGCCGCACAGCGGTCAATAGTCCCAGCAATATAATCAAAACCAAAAAGGCCATCAAAAAGGCCTTTCAGACCCAGGCCAAAGGACTCGGTTTCAGTATGGTGGAGGTTTTGTCGGCCTGCCCTACCAACTGGGGGTTGAGCCCGGCTGATGCCATGCAGTGGATTGAAGAGCATATGATACCGTATTACCCGTTGGGGGAATTCAAGGTGAAGGGAGAATAGTGCAATGGCAGAGGAAAAGCAGGTTTTATTTGCAGGATTCGGCGGACAGGGGGTTATATCCATGGGTCAATTCCTGACCCATTTGGCCATGCACACCGGCAAAGAGGTCTCCTGTGCCCTGTCCTATGGGGCTGAGATGCGCGGCGGTACCGCCAACTGCCTGGTTACAATAAGCGATGAGGAGATCAGCTCACCTTTGACTGAAAACCCCATGACTGCTGTTATTATGAATCGTCCTTCACTGGACCGCTTTGAGGACAAAGTCAAACCGCGTGGCACTCTGGTCTTGAACTCATCAATGGTGGACCGCCTGCCCCGGCGCAACGATGTGGAAGTACTGCAAATGCCGGTAAATATGATTGCCGATCAATTGGGAACCCCAAGGGTAGCCAACATGGTACTGCTGGGTGCTTTTGTGGAAAAACAGCAATTGCTGGACATCGACCAGGCCCTGGAATTCCTGGAAGTAGTGTTTAAGGGCAAAAAAGAGTCGGTAATCACCAAGAACAAAGAAGCCTTCCTTATAGGGGTAGAGTACGCCCGCAAGCATTGGAAATAAGGACCCGGAGGGGCTTAATAATAACAAAGCAGGGGGATAGCTTCATTGCCCGGGCGATGAAGCTATCCCCCTGGCGTTTAATATCCTGACCTCTATGGATAATTGCACTTAACCGGGCATAAGATAGAGGAGAATGATTCCGGGGAGATGTGTTTTATGCGTAAATTTTTCGACCGAGTAGAGCGCACTTTGATCCGGGTTATCGTGATTGCCCTGGTGGCTTTGGTAGTAGTGCAGGGGATTATGACCAATGATCAGCTGCGTTTTTACCTGAGCTGGTCGGAACGGATGGAAGGTCAGGCTCTAAACCTGCAGGAAGAGGAAATACCAACAGCACCGGATAATGCCGCACAGGTAGCCGTTGCGCCACAGGCCTGGTTGACCCTGGGGGTAAAGGATTTTACCGCACTGCCCAGGGCCAAAGTGCTGGTCAACGGACAAGAGTACGCCAGCTTTGATACTTCCAAAGTGGAATTGAAAGTAAACCCCCAGGATGTGGTGGAGATAGATTCCACTGCTTATAATTTCCCGGTGGAATACCAGGTCATGAGCCGCTCTCCCAATCTGGCTTATCCCCGTCAGGGGCAGGTTTATACCGCCAACCAGAGTATGGTCATGGTGGGAAAAATTATAGTAAAATGAATGTACATCATTTAGGGTGGGATGAACATGGAGATCGGTAGTAAGAAAGTAGCCAGCGCTGCCATTCGCATGGCCTTATCGTCTTCCCGCCAGGAAGAAAGCCAGTTGAAAAAAGAATTGTATGAAAAAGCTCGTATTAAGGCAGTAGCGGTAGACTATGGCGGCGAATTCGTGTCCTCAGTCGGTAAAATCGTGGAACGAGCCGTAGTGGCGGCCAAAAGAGAAGGGGTAATTAAGGACACCCATGCTGATGAAGGCGCCGTAGCAGGCGCCACCCGCGAAGCCGTAGCCCAGATAATGCCCAAGGCCCTGGGTTTAAATGTAGGCGGCAAGATCGGCATAGCCAGGTTTGGTGATCATGTCAGTGTGGCCTTGTTTTTTGGCATAGGGCTGCTGCATCTGGATGAGGTCAGCATCGGGTTAGGGCATAGAGCTGTATCATAAGCAATGGCAGGTAAGATTGAAATGCAGGTAAGAGGGATTCGCGGCGCCATCACCATTGACGAGGACAACAAAAGCCAGGTATTGGATGCAACTCAGGAACTGCTCACGGCCATGCAGGCCGCCAATGGTTTTCTGCCCGAGGATATTGCCAGTGTTCTTTTTACAGTAACACCGGATGTGCGTTCAGCCTTCCCCGCAGAAGCAGCCCGCTTGATGGGGTGGGAGCAAGTGCCCTTGCTCTGTTTCCAGGAAATCGAGGTGCCCGGCGCTTTACCCCGCTGCATCCGGGTGTTGATACATATCAACACCGATAAACCCCAGGAGAGCATCAAACATATCTATCTCGGCCAGGCCCGCTCTTTGCGCCCGGACCTAAGCGATTGATCACTCACCTAAAACCTTGATAATCACCCGCTTGTCCCTTTGCCCGTCGAATTCGGCATAGAATATCTCCTGCCAGGGACCCAGATCCAAACGCCCGTTGGTAACAGGAACAATGACCTGGTGATGAACCAGAATGCTTTTCAGATGAGCGTCGCCGTTATCTTCGCCAGTGCGATGATGCAGGTAGTCGGGTCCTTTGGGTGCCAGTCTCTCAACAAAGTGGGCGATGTCAGACAGTATGCCGGGCTCATTGTCGTTCACAAACACCCCCGCGGTGATGTGCATAGCGCTCACCAGCACCATGCCCTCTTTGATGCCGGATTTTGAACAGGCTGCTTGAACCTTATCGGTGATGCGAATATACTCATGTTTGCGCCTGGTGTTGAACCACAGATACTCAGTGTGGGATTTCATTGTCAACTCCCCTTTCTGTTATTACCCCGGCATGCTTAGCTGCGGTCTCGTAAAGGTCGGTACGCAGCTGCTTTAATACCGGCAGGGCAGTGCGCACCTCCTGCACCACCCCGGGATCCAGCAGACCATGGATGATTTCCTCACCTGGACCGGCCTGAGCTATGATTTTACCCCAGGGGTCTACGATTGCGGAATGTCCCCAGGCCTGATAGGAGGCTTGATGGTTGCGTGCCGGGGAGCAGGCAAGAACATAAGCTTGATTGTCCACCGCCCGGCTGCGCATGAGCAGGTCCCAGTGCAGGGGACCGGTAGTCAAATTGAATGCGGCCGGCACTATCAGCAGGTCTGCACCGTGCAAAACGGCCAGGCGAGCTATCTCCGGAAAGCGGATGTCGTAACAGATTAAAAGCGCAGCGGTGAAGCCGTTGAGCTTGAATAAGGCAATATTCTGCCCGGACGATAAGACCCGGGATTCCTGGAAAACGATCCTGCCGGGGATGCATACGTCAAAGAGATGCACTTTGCGGTGCCTGGCCAGGAGGCGCCCGTTATGGTCAAATACCAGCGAGGTATTGTATAAACGGCCGGTTTCATCCTTCTCGATAATAGAACCTCCGACAATAGCCACCTTAAAATCCCGGGCCATGCTCTGCAGGGCAATACTGCTGGGTCCGGGAACCGGTTCAGCATACTGTTCAAAAAGCCTGGCCTCATAAGGGGCATTGAAAATCTCCGGCAGGACCACCAGCCGGGCATGGGATTGAACCGCTTTTTCCACAAAATTCCGGGCGGTCTGCAAATTGAGGTCTTTGTCGGCGGTCACCTTCATCTGACACAAGGCCACTGGCAGTTTTTTCACGGCAAAGCCCCCTTTGGTATGTTAATTATCAATATAGCACAAAATACCATGGTTTATGAGCCATAGACCGGCTTATCGCTATACATATCCACAAGACCTCAGCAAAAGCTTTTATAAAAGCATTCGAATAAAAGCCCGGGTTTGATATACTATTTTCGATGGGGGCTGTGTCACTATGAAACCGTTTCATTTAGCATCGAGGGAATACTGTGCAAGCGATACGGTAATAACCATTGCCTCACCAGCCGATTCAGTAATGGTGGGGGAGGGCTATTGCACTGTTATCGCCGGACCCTGTGCGGTCGAGAACCGGACCGACTATATCAAGCTGGCCATTCGCCTCAAGGAACTGGGAGCGGATATCCTGCGTGGCGGCTTATTCAAGCCCCGTACCTCCCCCTATTCTTTTCAAGGCCTGGGGCGCAGCGGGGTTGATATTCTGGTTGAAGCCCGTGCAGAAACCGGCCTCCCGGTAATTACCGAGATCATGGATATTCGGGATTTGGACATACTCTATGCCAATGTCGACATACTGCAGGTGGGCAGCCGCAATATGCAGAATTACTCGCTTTTGGAGGAACTGGGCAGGCTGGATAAACCGGTCATGATAAAGCGGGGATTATCGGCTACTATTGAAGAATGGCTGCTGGCAGCCGAATACGTGCTGAAAGGCGGCAACAGGCAGATCATCCTCTGTGAGCGCGGCATAAGAACCTTTGAAACCTATACCCGTAACACGGTTGATATCGGTGCAGTGCCCTTGATCAAACAGCTGACCCACCTGCCCATTATCGTTGACCCCAGCCATGCCACCGGCAAGTGGAAAATGGTTGCGCCCATAGCCAATGCGGCTATCGCCGCAGGAGCTGATGGGGTCATGGTAGAGGTGCACCAGGATCCTGACCATGCCCTGTCTGATGGCAAACAATCCTTAACCCCGGAGAATTTTGCGCAAATGCGGGCACAGCTTCTCAAGCATGCCCAAATCAACCGCAAACAGCCCTCCACAGCCCGCTAGCCCCCAAATAGCACCTGCATACTACTCACGGCAACAAACCCACCGGAAAGCCGGCGGGTTTGCGAACCCCCATAATCCCTATTATGCCAAAAACGTGTTTGGGTAGGTTATTCGACCTGATCGCTTACTATCACTGATTCTATTTCGAAACCCTTGGCTCTCAGGGCTTCGACCACCGGTTCATAGTCAAGTTCTTCAATGCGCAGGATGGCTTTGTATTTATCCAGGCCGGCATCATAGTATACCACCGTATTGATGATATTTATGCCCCGGGAGGCCATCAAGCCGGTTATTTCAGCCAGACTGCCCGGGCCTTCAGGAATCAAGGTGTCAATCCGGGTATGAGGCCGCTTCACCCCCAGTATATCAACCAGGGCCCTAAAAAGGTCGGTTTCGGTTATAATGCCCACCAGCTTTTCGCCATCCATAACCGGCAGGCTGCTTATGCGATGCTGCAGCATGAGCTTGGCTGCGGTCTCAATATAGTTTTCCGGGGAAACGGTGACAACTTTGCGGTTGGCGGGGAAAATGTCCTTGACTTTGGTTCTGGCCAGGAGGTAATTCAACTCATGTATGCTCAGGCTGGTGGCAGCGGATGGAGCAGCCCGGTTCAAATCGCTCAAGGTGATTATGCCTACCAGCTTTCCCCGGTCCATGACCGGAAGCCGGCGCACCTTCTTTTCCTTCATGATACGGAACGCCTCGTTTATGTTGGTATCGAGGTTGATGGTGAGTACATCGGTTGACATCATGTCTTTGACCTTCATTATTGCACCTCCCTGTATCCTGGCCATGGTGGTATCCTGATTTTCCCCTGTAGAGCATGTAAATAGTCGACCTGGGTTTAGATAAGGCTGGTAATTCACATTAACTGCTGGTTTAGTTTTTATTCTAAACCAGCTTGCGGTTTTCCTGCCTGTTTCCAACAGACCTGCCATGCTGCATCTAAATATAGATTAAGCAGGAATTCTGCAGAATAATGGGGAATATATTTATCTGTTGTCTGGCGGGGAAGGGGGAGAACTTTTACGCCTGAATAAAAAGCTACTGAGGAGGAATCTGGATGAGAAGGAAAACTGCAAGAAAATGGGCTGTGGTGTTATGCCTGGTTATGCTGCTGGCCCTGGTGGCCGGGTGCGGCAAGAGTGAAACCCCGGCTCCGGCTGAGGATACTATTAAACTCGGCTTCCTGGGGGCCAAGACGGTCAAAAATGCCAACTACGGCATACCCGGTGAAAAAGGCATGAAAATGGCCATTGAAGAGATCAATGCCAAAGGTGGGGTTTTAGGCAAAAAGCTGGAAGGCATTTATGAGGACAACAAAGGCGATTCTAGAGAGATTGCCAATATTGCTACAAAATACTGCACGGTTGACAAAGTAGCTGCTATGATAGGTGATCCGGCTACTGGCTTAACTAAAATAGCTGCTGACATTGCTCAGAAGAATCAGGTGGTCATCTTTTCCGCTGGAGCTACTGGTACTGGCGTAGTAGAGATCGGGGATTTTGTTTTCCGCAACACCTTATTGGACAAATTTGCCGCTCCTTCAGTGGTTGACTGGATGATCAATACCAAGGGATGGAAAAATATAGCTATCATCACCTCTTTGAACAACGGCTATAGCACTGCTTTGACACCGGTATTTAAGAGCGCCATCGAGGATAAAGGCGGCAACATCATTTTGGAAGAGTCTGTCAATGACGGAGAGACCGATTTTACCGCGCAGGTAACCAAACTGAAACAGGCTAACCCGGATGTCTTGGTATTTACCGGCTATTATACCGAAGCCGCCCTGATTATGCTGGAAGCCCAGAAGCAGGGCCTGGACATCATCTTGGTAGGCGGCGATGGACTGTATGGGGAAGACCTTAAGAAATTAGGCGGTTCCGCGGTTGAAGAAAAGGTCATCTTCTATGCCGGTTTCTCAGCGGATCAGCCCAGTCCTGAAACCGATGCTTTTATCAAGGCTTACCGGGCCAAATACAATGAAGATCCCGACATGTTTTCAGCCCAGTACTATGATGCGGTGATGATTATCGCCCAGGCCATGGAGAAGGCTCAGAGCAGCGATCCCAAGGTGTTTAAGGATGAATTGGCCAAGCTCAAGGACTACCCCGGGGTATCCGGCAACACCACCTTCCTGCCGGACCGTGAGCCTCTCAAGAGCCCGGTGTTCCTGTTGACCGTTAAAGGCGATAAATTCCCGGCCTTGCTGGAGAAGATTCCCACCAGCGCCCCGCAAGTGTAATTATTAGAACCAGATCTGGTAGCCCGGATTTGCGATCCGGGCTGCCGGCCTGTTCTTCATCCCCTTTTAGCTCATATATGAACCTGATGGCAGAAATTGCTGATGGAGACTGCCAGCAGGTTGATGTATGGTCTAATTGGGACAAGTAAAAGCAGAGGAAGCATATTATGTTATTGCAGCAATTGGTCAATGGCCTTACCCTGGGCAGCACCTATGCATTGATTGCCCTGGGATATACCATGGTTTATGGTATCGTACAATTGATTAATTTTGCCCATGGCGAAATCTATATGGTAGGGGCCTTCGTAGGCCTGTTCCTGGTCACCGCCTGGAATGTCAATCTGGGCCTGGCTATGTTAGGGGCTATGGCAGTCTGCATGATGCTGGGGATGACCGTGGAGCGGGTGGCTTATCGTCCCCTGCGCGGCAAATCATCGCGACTTTCACCTTTGATCAGCGCTTTGGGAGCCTCCATTTTCCTGTCCACACTGATGGCCCTGCTGGCCGGGGTCAATACCCGGCGTTATCCGGCCATCGTGGACTTGAGCTCATACTCTTTAGGTCCGGTGCAGGTTTCCTCCATGCAGGTGATAATACTGCTGGTTTCGGCGTTTCTGATGATAGGGCTGCATATGCTGGTACGCAGAACCCGTATCGGCAAAGCCATGCGGGCCTGTTCGCAGGATCTCGAAGCGGCTGCTTTGATGGGGATTAATGTGAACCGGGTCATATCCTATACTTTCGCTATCGGCTCGGCCCTGGCAGCTGCCGGGGGCGTGATGGTGGGTATTTATTACAACGCGGTATGGCCGTATATGGGAACCATGGCCGGACTGAAGGCCTTTGCCGCTGCTGTGATGGGTGGAATCGGTTCTATACCCGGCGCCATGCTGGGGGGTATCACCCTGGGAGTTCTGGAGATCATGGGGGTAGCTTATATTTCCTCTTCTTTTAAAGATGCCATCGCTTTCGGCATCTTGATCCTGGTGCTTATCCTTCGCCCCCAGGGCATATTGGGACAAAAAATCAGCAAAAAGGTATAGGTGACACTTTTGGAGCAATGGATTACAGAAATCATCGACCCCTATTATTTGCGCATTCTTATCCTCATGGGGATTAACATCATCATGGTCCTGGGTCTGAATATAACCACCGGCGTTACCGGGCAGTTGTCCATGGGACATGCCGGCTTCATGAGCCTGGGGGCCTATACCTCAGCCATACTGACCTTAGAGCTGGGCATACCTTTCTGGCTGACGCTGCTGGCCGGTGCGGCTGTGGCGGCGGTTTTCGGATTTATTATCGGACTGCCGGCTCTGCGCCTGGAGGGCGATTACCTGGCCATGGTCACCATTGGCTTTGCGGAGATCGTCAGGGTGTTCTTTCTCAATTTCGAACCGGGCGGCAAAGCGGTGGGACTTTCCGGCATACCTCAACAGACCACTTTCAGCCTGGTTCTGCTCCTGACCATCGTGGTGATATTCTTTACTCAGCGCTTGTTGTCCTCGCGTATCGGCAAAGCCATGTATTCCATACGAGAAAACGAGATTGCCGCTGAAGCCTGCGGCATCAATACCACTCATTTGAAGGTCTTGTCCTTTGTTTTGGGGGCCTTTCTGGGCGGATTGGGCGGAGCCCTGTATGCCCACTACATGTATTACATCAACCCGCAGGACTTCGATTTCATGCGTTCCATCGAAATGCTCAACATGGTGGTTCTGGGTGGTTTGGGCAGCATACCCGGGGCTATTGTGGGAGCGGCCATTCTTACCGTACTGCCGGAGATGCTGCGCATAGTGGCTGAATACCGCCTGCTCTTTTATGGTGCTTTGCTGGTTATTTTGATGATATTCCGGCCCAATGGCCTGTTAGGCGACATCCGCCTCTATGATCTGCTTAAAGGCAAACGCAAGGAAGAGGTGAAAGCATGCCAATCATAGAGCTGCAGGGCGTCAGTCAGGAGTTCGGCGGGCTCAGGGCTTTGGACGGCATTGATCTGAAGGTCGAGCCAAACGCCATCTTTGGCATAATTGGGCCCAATGGTGCGGGCAAAACCACGCTTTTCAACGTGATAACCGGCATTTATGCCCCCACTGAAGGAAGATTGTTTTTCCACGGCACTGATATTGCCTCATTATCCCCCTACAAAGTGGCCCGGCTGGGAATCGGGCGCACCTTTCAGAATATTCGCCTTTTTAACCGCCTGTCGGTTTTGGATAATGTTAAGGTAGCCGCCAACTGGAAGCGTGCCTCAGGGTTATTGGCCAGTTTGTTGGGGTTGCCTGCTTATGTACGCGAGCAGCGGGAATGCAGTGCCAAAGCTGAAGAACTGATCAATATGATGGGACTTTACGAGAAGCGAATGGAGTATGCGCAAAGCCTTTCCTACGGCGAACAGCGGCGCCTGGAAATTGCCCGGGCCTTAGCCGCCAATCCTTCCCTGCTGCTTTTGGACGAGCCCGCAGCAGGGATGAATAGCGCGGAGAAGCTTGAGTTGATGGAATTAATTTGGAAAATCAGGGATGATATGCAGCTCACCATATTGCTGGTTGAACATGATATGCATCTGGTGATGAACATCTGCGAAACCATAGCGGTACTGGATTACGGGCGCAAGATTGCCGAAGGCGACCCTGCCCAAATAAAGAGCGATCCCCGGGTTATACAGTCTTATTTAGGGGTTGAACGATGAAAACCGCCCCGATTCTGGCAGCCATTTTTTTCGGGGTTTTGTGCATGTCGACCTCCTCTATAATGATCCGCTGGTGTTCAGCCCCAGCCCTGATCATAACCCTGTATCGCCTGGCAGCAACTACCAGCCTGGCGGCCTTTATAAAGGGACGCAGCCTGCCCTTTGCCATCAGTCGCCTTAACCGCCGGGATATCGGGTTAATGGCCTTATCCGGCTTTTTTTTGGCCTTGCATCTAGCCTTCTGGATCAGCTCACTGGACTACACCAGCATTTCCAGCTCAGTTCTGTTTACCAATCTGCAGGTTATTTTTGTTCTAGCTTTTTCCACCTTTATACTGAAAGAGAGCTTAAACCGTTGGGCTATTCTGGGGGTTGTATTGGCCCTGGGAGGGTCAGCCCTGATTGTCGGCGGCGATTTGGGCCAGGGCCGTTTGTGGGGAGATATGCTGGCTCTGGCCAGCGGCCTTTTTATAGCCGTGTATATTCTCCTGGGTCGTCAGGTGCGGGCCAGAGTGAATACTATGGAATACACCCTGGTGGTGTCCACTGTAGCTGCACTGGTCATATTCTTGACTGTTATAATCATGCAGATGCCTCTTACCGGCTATCCGGCAGTAGACTGGCTATTATTCGTCTTGATGGGATTGGGACCGGGACTGGGGGGGCATGCAGTGCTCAATTGGGCCCTGAAATTCGTCAAAGCGCCGATAGTGGCGGTTTCCATCCTGGGAGAATCGGTTATGGCGAGTATTTTGGGCTGGATCATCTTTAATGAAGCCCTGGTATGGTATCAGCTCAGCGGAGGGGGCATGATTCTGGCAGGCATCTATCTGGCCGCAGTAAACGAAAAGCCCGGCGATACCCCTGGGCCTGCTAAAACGAGGCAGTGCTAAAGGGATTAGACCGGTTATGATGATGAATTGAGGCAATGGTGACCTCAGTGCATCAAATGTGAGCCCAGGAGCGGAAATTTTCTATCTAAATCAGGCGTATGTAGATGCTCAGTTGGATAAGCTGTTAACCGAATAAGGTATATACGAAATGTTCAGGAAAAACCTGTTAGGATGCAACAGGATTGGGAAAGGCCATTGATGGTTTTACTAATAAGCGGTCATGATGAAAGCATGCTGCCAGACAAAGGCCTGCAGAATGGAGGAGGTTAGCAGATTGGAATTGAGGCTGAGCCCATGCAAAGCCCTGCGGGGAGAAATAACCGTCAGCGCGGACAAATCCATATCTCACCGGGCTTTGATCTTTTCCAGCCTGGCCAGGGGCAAGAGCAGGGTGCAGAACTTTCTACAAGCCCAGGACACTTGTGCCACCTTAAGGTGTTTAGGCCGGCTGGGGGTTGATATAAAAAGCGAAAAACCGGGACTGATCATATCGGGAACGGGCTGGGAAGGGCTAAAGGAAGCTGATGATGTTTTGGATTGCGGCAATTCCGGGACCACCATGCGCCTCCTGGCTGGATTACTGGCCGGACGCCCCTTTTTGTCGATTTTAAGCGGGGATGATTCTTTGCACCGGCGGCCCATGCAAAGGGTGATGGAGCCTTTGCGGATGATGGGTGCGGCGGTATATGCCAGGCAGGATGGCCGGGCTCCGCTGGTGATAATGGGCAAGCAGCTCAGGGGGATTGAATACCGCCTGCCGGTGGCCAGCGCCCAGCTCAAAACAGCCTTGCTTTTGGCCGGGCTGCAGGCGGAAGGCCAAACCGTGCTATCAGAGCCACAGCCTTCCCGGGACCACAGCGAACGCATGCTGTCAGCCATGGGGGCCGATCTCATTTTGACCTCTGACAGCATCACTCTCAATCCGGGGCGATTATTAGAGCCGCAGGACTTTGTGGTTCCCGGTGACATTTCCTCAGCGGCTTATTTCATGGTGGCTGCCTCCCTTATTCCCGGATCGGAACTGTTGATCAAGGGTGTGGGGGTTAATCCCACCCGTACAGGTATTATTGAGGTCTTGAGGCGTATGGGGGCCGACATAGTACTGGAGCATCAGCAGGTGGTGGGGGGTGAGCCGGTTGCGGATGTCCTGGTTAGAAGCGCTGCGCTGCATGGTACCTCCGTCGGCGGTAGCATCATACCGCGAATGATAGATGAAGTACCGATTCTGGCTGTGGCCATGGCAGCAGCTGATGGCGAATCGAGAATAGACGATGCCGGGGAACTGCGGGTCAAGGAATCAGACCGCCTGGCCGCCATATCCACTCAGCTTAATAAAATGGGAGCCTGTGTTGAGGAATTGCCGCAGGGATTGCTGATCACCGGTAAGCCGCAACACTTAAGGGGAGCAGAAGTGCACAGCCTGGGTGACCACCGCATCGCTATGAGCCTGGCTGTAGCTGCGCTTGTTGCCCGGGGAGAAACCCTGCTCAAAGGGGCCGAAGCGGTGGATATATCCTTTCCCCGGTTCTGGCAGTTGCTTGAGAGCCTGACCCGCAATTGTTGAGGCAAAAACTCACGGCAAGGTGTTGTAGTGAGTTGAGGTGTGCTAAAATATATAGGAGCAGACGTAGGTGGTAAAGGAATGAAGATAGCGATTGATGGTCCGGCTGGTGCCGGCAAGAGCACTGTTGCGCGGAGATTAGCCCGTGAACTGAACTTTACTTATATTGATACCGGTGCAATGTATCGAGCCCTCACTTTGAAAGCCCTGCAACAAGGTATTGACCTTTACGATTCCAACCTGCTGCAACAGCTTGCAGAAGCTACTGATATCCATTTCCAAAACCACAGCGGTGATCAGAGAATAATCAGCGATGGGGTAGATGTTACCGATTTGATCAGAGCGCCACAGGTCGGTGAGGCGGTTTCAACGGTATCCTCACACCCTGCGGTGAGAGCGGTTATGGTTAAACTCCAGCAGGCCATGGCCGGCAAGTGCTCGGTGGTCATGGATGGCAGAGACATCGGGGAATATGTGCTTCCCGATGCTGACTATAAATTCTTCCTTACCGCCGGTTTAGAGGAACGTGCGCAGCGCCGGGTACGGGAAATGGAACTGCTCGGCTACAAGTCTGATCCTTCTGCGGTACGAGAGGAAATGATAAAAAGGGATCAGATTGATTCCCAACGCCCGGTGGGCGCTTTAAGGGTATTGCCCGATCATATTGTTATCGATACCAGCAATATGACCGAAGATGAGGTTCTACATGCCATTATGATGAAGATTCAGGGGGCGTAAGATGTTTTACGCACTCATCAGAGGCCTTTTAAGAAGCTTTTTGATTATTCTTGGTTTGAAAGTTGAGGGATTACATAACCTACCCCCAAAAGGACCTGTTATCGTGGCTGCTAACCATGTCAGCAACTGGGATCCGATTCTGGTGGGTGTAGCCATTAATCGGCCGGTGCATTTTATGGCCAAGGCGGAGCTGTTTCACAATCCCCTGTTAGGCACCATATTGCGGGGCCTGAATGCTTTTCCGGTAAACCGGGGGTCAGCAGATCGCAATGCCATCAGGCAGGCCCTGGAATTGCTTGAAAAAGGCGAAACCCTGGGGATTTTTCCCCAGGGCGGCAGGCGCCAGGACACTGCTGAAAGCAGCATTCAGCCCGGGGTGGGGATGCTGGCTATGAAAAGCAGGGCGGCAGTAGTACCGGTAGCAGTTATCGGTACAAAAGGGGGATTCCCTTTGGGCTGGATCAAGCCATTACGGGTAATAATCGGCAAACCCCTTGATTTGTCGACATATTACCAGGAAAAATACAGTTCCAGGCTTCTGGGAACAGTGAGTCAGGAAATTATGGCCCAAATTAATCTACTTTTATGTAAATAAAGAAGGATTTAGCCAATATATTTAGAATCTATTATATATTTGCGGGGTAAAACGATTGCAGATCCTATTAGCTGAGCACGCCGGGTTTTGCGCCGGGGTTAAGCGGGCGGTGAAAATCGCCCGGGAGGCCTGTGTTCCAGGTGGCTGTTATACCCTGGGGCCGCTGGTGCACAATCAAGCTGTAGTCGCAGAACTGGCCCAACAAGGTATTGACCCGGTGGATAATGTCGAACAACTGCAAGCTGGAGATAAGCTGGTCATTCGCTCGCATGGTTGTTCTCCACAGATTATAGACCAGGCTCAAAAACGGGACATCATGCTAATAGATGCTACCTGCCCGCGAGTTGCCAGGATCCATCAGTTGGTTGCCGATTTGCATGAGCAAGGGTATGATGTAGTAATATTTGGGGATGCAGCACACCCCGAGGTGCAGGGTATTGTAGGCTGGTGCGAAACCGCTCGGGTGGTAAAAGACCGGGCTGAGGCCGAATTGTTGCCCAGAATGGATAAGGTGGGGGTGGTTTCACAGACCACTAAAGAACCCCAGGATTATTTCGCAGCCATTGCCGCCATACTGCCCAAAGTTAAAGAGTTGAGGGTATTCAACACTATATGTTCGGCTACCACCAACAGGATCAAAGTAGCCCGGGAATTAAGTCAGCAGGTTGACCTGATGATAGTAATCGGCGATGCCCACAGTTCTAATACAGCCACTCTTGTGAGAGAGTGTTTAAATACCGGGGTTACGACCTACAGAGTACAGACCGCGGCAGATATCCAGCCAGACTGGTTTCAAGACGCTGATAGAATCGGTATTACTGCAGGTGCTTCTACTCCGGATTGGATTATTAAGGAGGTAATAAGCAGGATGACAGGTTACGACGAAGAAAGAGAAGATCAGAATCAGGCCGGGGAGAAGCCAGGCAACGAGGAGTCTTTTGCCAAACTTGAGGCTGAAATGGCAGGTCTTGCAACTCCCAGCAGGGGAGAAGTGATAAAGGGCACGGTCGTTCAAGTATTGGATGATGAGGTTATGGTTGATGTCGGTGGCAAATCCGAAGGTGTGATTCCACTGCGCGAGCTGTCCTTGAAGGAAGTCAGTTCTGCCCGTGATCTGGTTCAGGTCGGGGATGAAATTGAAGTATTGGTATTGAAATGGGATGATGATGGCACTATTCTCCTGTCCAAGAAAAAAGTGGACTTCAAAAAGACCCTGGATGAACTGGAAGTAGCTTTCAATGAAAAACGCCCCGTAGAAGGCACCATTATTGAAAGCGTAAAAGGCGGGCTGTTGGCGGATGTCGGTGTGGTTGGCTTTTTGCCTGCATCGCATGTGGATGACGGTTATGTTAAAAATCTGGACGATTACATCGGGCAGACCATGCTGTTCAATATCATTGAATTCAACCGCAACAAACGCCGCGGTTCACAGGTGGTTTTATCCCGGCGGGAGCTGGTTTTAGAAGAAAAGAACCGGCAAAAAATGGAATTCTGGCAGAATATTGCTGAAGGTCAAACCCGCACCGGAATTGTAAAACGCATCGTAGATTACGGGGCCTTCATCGACCTGGGGGGTTATGAAGGGCTGTTGCATGTATCCGAACTGGACCACCGCCGGGTTGAACACCCTGCGGATGTCCTCAATGAAGGCGATCAGATTGAGGTCTATATACTGGGGCTGGATCGGGAAAAAGAAAGAGTCTCGCTGAGCCGTAAGAAGCTCTTGAAGAGTCCGTGGGAATTGGCTTTGGAAAAATATCATCAAGGCGATATAGTCGAGGGAACGGTGGTCAGAATAGCTCCTTTCGGCGCTTTCGTCGAGCTGGATCCGGGAGTGGATGGATTGGTTCACATCTCCCAGTTGGCCGATTATCGCGTGGAAAAACCCGAAGATGTAGTTAAAGCCGGGGACAAAGTGATGGTAAAGATAATCAGCATTGACCCCGATGAAAAGCGGATTGGTTTATCTATTAAAGAAGCCCGCAATGAGCTGAACCGCCTAGAGGTGGAACAGTACCTGGAATCCAAACCAGACGATGACATTTAGTAGCAGGATGGGGAGAACCATGCCGATATACGAGTATAAATGCAGGGATTGCGAACGAACCTTTGAGGTTCTAACCAAGATGGATAAGCGTGACAACGTCAAATGTCCGGGGTGTCAGTCAGCGAATATCCAGGCCCTGTTCTCTTCTTTCAGTACCAAATCATTTGCTGACAAAGTTGGGCCACCGGCCTGCCAGGGCTGCAGCAACACCCATTGCAGCAATTATCCGCGATAGAGCAAGAGGCTGCCAATGGCAGCCTTTTCTTATTAGTAGACGGGAAAGGAGCTTGTAAATGCCTGCTGTGGCTATTTTGTCTGGCGGAAAGAGTTCGCGCATGGGCATCAACAAAGCCCTGGCCTCTCTAAACGGCATCAAGGTGATAGAGTATATTTTAGCCCGGCTAAAGCCCTATTTTGATGAACTGCTGATTGTAACCAATGAGCCGGAATTATACGAAAAATACCCGGCCCGGGTGATAACCGATATATTCCCCCGTAAAGGCCCGATTGCCGGTATACATGCCGCTTTGATGAATACCTCCAGGACTGAGATTTTTGTGTTGAGCTGCGATATGCCCTTTGTCAATACAGATGTGATCAATTATATGATGGAGAGGGCTGCAGATTGCGACTCTGTGGTCCCGGTAATAGGCGGGCGTCTGCAGCCTACGGCTGCAGTCTATAATCAGAGCTGTGTGCCCCTGTTAACTGATTGCCTTAAAAAGGATAAGTTGAAATTAACCAGGATCTTTGATGATCTCAATGCCCTGTACCTGGATGAAACCGACTTGGCCCGCTTTGGGCCGGTAGCAGAAGTGTTTTTTAACATCAATGATCTGGCTGCATTGGATAAAGCCAGGGAAATCGCAGGGAGGAATTAGCAATTAGGGCCAGGCGCAAAGACGAGCATATCCAGATAAGTTGCCTCTGCCAGGATGGACCGGGCAAGAATGGTTTTGATGATGTGTATTTGCTGCATCATGCCGTGCCTGAACTGGATTTTGACAGCATCGATTTGAGCCAGGATTTCCTGGGCAAGCCGCTGCAATACCCACTGCTTATCAATGCCATCACTGGTGGTACTGAAATGTCCAAAGAAATCAACCGGGCTTTAGCCCTTCTGGCCCGTGATTTTGGACTGGCAATGGCAGTGGGGTCCCAGTCCATAGCAGTAACCGATCGAAAGAGAAAGCCTACTTTTACAGTGGTCAGGGAAGTCAATCCAGACGGGATCATACTTGCCAATATAAGCGCTCTGGCCAGGCCGGAGGAGGCTCTGCAGGCAGTGGAGATGATCGCCGCAGATGCTCTGCAGCTTCACCTCAATGTGCCGCAGGAACTGGCTATGCGCGAAGGTGAGAGGCATTTTAGCGGCATGCTGGACAATATCGCCCGGATTGCAGCCCTGTCGCCGGTACCGGTTATTGCCAAGGAGGTAGGCTTCGGTTTATCCAGGGAAAGCGTGAAGCAGCTTTATGAAGCCGGGGTAAGGCTATTTGACACCGGTGGTCAGGGCGGCACCAATTTTATAGTTATCGAGAATCTGCGCCAGGGTTGTTTTGACCATGAACTGGACTGCTGGGGCTTGCCTACTGCGGTCAGCCTGGCGGAAATCGTTGCACTGGGGCTTCCGGTAAAAATAATCGCTTCCGGTGGTATCAGGACCGCTGTGGATGCTGCCAAAGCCCTGTGCATGGGGGCTGCCCTGGTAGGAATGGCAGGCCCTCTGGTAAAACACTATGTACAAAAAGGGTCAGATTCGCTGTCAACTTTTATGGAACAATGGCTTTATCGGCTCAAAGCCATATTCTTGATGACTTCTTCCCCCGATCTTGCCGCAATTCATGAAAAGCCCTTGATAATTCTGGGTCACACCCGGGCCTGGCTTGAAGCCCGCCATATCGATTGCGATCTTTGGTCCCGCCGCTAACCATTACCGCTCCTCTTTACATAAAAACAACTATGTGGGGAAATCTATTGCCATAAGACTGAGAAAGGATGTGGCACAAAATGGCCAATTTCCCCTTTGGTCTAATTGCCCTGGTGGTGATATCGATTCTCATCTATTTTGGTGTAGCCCAGCGGGCCTTAGACCGTTTACGGCTAACTGACCGGGCGGCTTTGGCGGTGATAGCGGCCATCATTATCGGCAGCTTCATCGATATCCCGGTAAGCGACCGCCTGATCATCAATGTGGGCGGGGTGATTACGGTAGGCCTGGCAGTGTGGTTGTGGCTGGGAGCCGGGACTGCGTTTGAAAAAATGCGCTCGGCCATCGCTGCTGTGGTCACTGCTTTGGTGCTATTCATTGGGGCTCGTTTTCTGGGGGCCGAGCCGGAAAACGTTTTTATTGACCCGATCTACCTTTATCCTTTAATAGCCGGCATAGTTGGCTACCTGGCGGGCAGATCACGGCGCGGGGCCTTCTTTGCGGCAGTAATGGCGGTCCTGGCCTTAGACATCGGTCAACTGGTTTACTTGCTGCAGAGCGGGGTGCGGGGAACCGTTCATTTAGGCGGAGCCGGGGCCTTTGACTCCCTGGTTTTAGCCGGTATACTGGCTATTCTGCTGGCTGAGCTGGTGGGCGAGAGCCTGGAGCGCATGGCTGGAGGACCGAGCAGTGAAGACAAAGACCCCAGGTTGGTGGAAAACCTCAAAGAGCCGGCCCCGGCCCGTAAACCGGACCAGGACAGCATGCAGGCTGATTACACTGCCCATGATAAAGATGATGAACCTGACCCGGAAGGGTTCAGGGATTGGGAAGAGCGCATGGAAATCACCGGAATGAGGGAGTCGCAGGAGCGAGGTGATGAAGGTGCATAGAAAAACCATAGCCTTTTTGCTGGCTGTCAGCCTGATGGCGGGATTGAGTTTCGTCCTGGCAGGTGAGGCTGAAGCCGTTTATGAGGAGTTGCCGTCAGGCTACTATTTCTCTTTGGTAGACGAAAACAATAATATTATCACCCAGACTGGGGCCCAGGTATATGTTGGTGACGAATACATCAGCAGCGATAACGGCAGATACCAGGTGGTGGAGGTTTCAGGTCATACCGCGCGCTGCGTGTTTGTGGGCAAAGAGCAGATGCCGCAGGTCAACTTTGACCAGCAGCGCCAGGCCTGGGTAGTAGACAGCCAGGAGATCCCGGTGGCAGCCGCCAAACCCACTATAGCCATATATCACACCCATAGTGACGAGTCTTATGTGCCTACTGACGGCAAGGAGAGCAAACCGGGCAATGGCGGCATTTATGATGTAGGTCAGGCCCTGGCCCAGCGCCTGCAAGAGCTGGGCTACACGGTGGAATATAACAAAAACAACCACAATCCCCATGACGTCAATGCTTATAACCGCTCCAGGCGCACTGCGGCTTCATTGCTGAAGAATGGCGCACAGGTATTGATCGATGTGCACCGTGACGCGGTGCCGCCCGGCCAATACCAGACCACAATTAATGGACAGGAAGCTACCAAGATAAAACTGGTGGTGGGAAGAACCAACCCTAACGCAAAAACCAATCTGGATTTTGCCAAACAGCTCAAAGCAATGATGGACAAGACCAAGCCCGGGCTTTCCAATGGGATATTCATGGGCAAGGGCGATTTTAATCAGGATCTCACCCCGCGGGCTATGCTGATTGAGGTCGGATCACACACCAATCCCAAAGATGATGCTGCGCAAGGGGCGGTCGCTTTTGCCGATGTGCTGGCTGCCACCCTGGGGGGGAGCACTGACAGCGCCGGGGCAGCAGGGGCCAAACCCCTGCAGCAGGATTCCCCCTCGGCCTGGACCACGATTTTGATCCTTCTCACCGTTGCTGTAGCAGCCGGAGCGGGCTTCTATTTATTAAATAAAAGCAGTGCCGGTCGCTGATGCAAAGTTATGGAACAGTTATTTTGGCGGGCATCGTAGCCGGTTTTATCAACCGCTGGGTATTACTGCGCTATGATTACCGCCATTATCCAACTTATCCCCACGGTCATATAACCCATCTGGCCTTGGGTTTTATTGCCGCCAGCCTGGGTGCGGTGGCCATACCTGCGATTACTGAACCCGATTGGGTAGCCGTCACTTTTCTGGCCCTGGCAGCGCAGCAATTCCGGGAAATCAGGGATATGGAGCGCAAGACCCTGTCCAGCCTGGAAGAGCACAAGCTGATAACCCGGGGTCATGACTATATTGAAGGCATTGCCCGTGTATTTGAAATGCGCAATTATCTGGTGATATTGACCGCCTTGGTGACAGCAGGGGTGGCTCATTTATGGGGATGGCAGCTGGCCCTGGTGGCCGGCCCGTTGATGATATACGGGACAACTAAATTGATGAGCGGGTCAACCATTGGCGAGATAGCTTCGATAGAACCGGCAGAGGTCTCTTTTGACGGCGCCCTGTTAAAAGTGGCCGATGTGCCGATGATGAATGTGGGCTTAAAAGCCGCCCGGGATAAAATCATGTCAGAAGCCCTGGCAGTTCTAATCCATCCCTTTGATGATGAAGGCCGCTTGACCCTGCAGAGCCCGGGACAGCGTATGGCCATTATCCATGATGTAACCTCGATTTTGGGGGCTAAAGTGGATATCGGTGAAACAGAATTGCTCCCTATGGCGCGCATGCATGCTGACAAGGGATATCTGGCGTTGTTCATAGTGCCCAATGAACCTGATATGGATGTGCTGATGGAGATGATTAAAAGGGTGCCGGTATTGGAGTCGGCCCGCAGCTCTACCCTGAAAAGCTATTGGGGCAGAAAGGCAGCAGATTAAAGTGGAAATCACGGTAAAGGAGTATATATTGGCCATTGTCACCCAGGATCCCGGTCTGGTGCAGGGCTGTGGATGCCCGGTTTTCGTGGCTAATGAAAGCGGGCAACAGAAGCGCCTGGTCTTAATGCTGGCCAGGATTCTGGGAGGCAATGTTCACGACCTGGAAAACGGGGTTTTTATCATTTGCAAACACTGAGGTTAAGGAGCTTATATGAAGGTTATTTATCACTGCTATGGGGGGTCACATTCATCAGTTGTGGCTGCAGCCCTGCATCTTAAATGGCTCGACCCAACCCGCTTGCCCGACCCGCTTGACTTGATACATCTGCCTTACTTTGATAAAACCCAGGACAGCGATTTTGGCCGCATCCATTATATGGGGACCGATGAATCAGGCCATGACATTTATATACTGGGCAAAAAAGGCATGGGCGAGAGGTGCAGTGCCATGCTTATGGGTGTGGCCGGTTTACTGGGGGTGGAGCATGAGGTCATGGCAGTAAACTGTATGAGCAGGGTCAATCTCTTGATGGCCATGGGCGGCTTTATTTCCAGGCGTTTGGGCTGGACAGCCATCGGGCGTCCCCTTCTGCTTCTCGGCACCAGAGGGGCTTTTGGCAGCATTTGCAATCTGGTAGAGATCACCCGGCTCAAAACCTCACAATAAAGCAGGTGAAAGCATTGCATGTGATATTTGTGGGCCCTACCGGGGTGCATCATGCACTTATAGCCGCCCATATTTTTATGGGCAATCTTCATAGCAACGATTACCGCTTTATTGAGCATTATGGTGATATAAGACTGGATTCAAAAGGGGAGCTTTTGTATGTCGGTCAAACGGCTGAGGGGGTAAAGGTTTATACCTTTGGGGCCGGGCCAAATCACGAATTGGCTCCTGCCATCATCGCCGGTTTTCGCGACTTGTTCGGTTTTGGCGAAAGGGATTTAATTGCCAGAGCGGTATCGGTCCCCGGCAATCTGTGGCTTTATGTGCTGAGTTACCTGCCGCCCTGACTGGGAGGCCGGTACCTCTTAAACCTGGCCGCGCATTACCTGGCCAGAAAGCAATATGAACACATAGAAAAAGAAACCCTGGCCTTTAAGGCTGAACTCAGTTTTGCCCGGCAATAATCAATACAATAACAATGAAGCACTGCTATTGCAGGGGGGCAAGCGATAAGGGATAATAATGGGGATAGACGGAGAGCGGGAGGTATTTAGGTGGCAGCGCCCATTCAAGCAGTGATCCCGGGCAGTATAGCCGAAGATATAGGCATTGCGGCCGGTGATGTATTATGCTCCATAAATGGCAGGGATATATGCGATATTCTCGATTATCGCTTTATGGCACAGGATGTTTTCCTGCGCATGCAAATCAACAAGCCCCATGGTGAAACCTGGCTGGTCGAGGTGGAAAAAGAAGACGATGAAGACCTGGGATTGATTCTGGACGGTTTTATCTTCGACCAGATGAAGACTTGCAGGAATCGCTGCCTGTTTTGCTTTGTCGATCAACTCCCTGACGGCATGCGCCCTACTCTGAAAATAAAAGACGATGATTACCGGCACTCCTTTCTGTTTGGCAATTATATCACCCTGACCAATTTGAAAAGGCCGGATTGGGACAAGATCCTGTCCATGCGGCTGAGCCCGCTGTATATCTCCGTACATGCCATGCGGCCTGAGGTACGAGCCAGATTGTTGAAAAACAAAAATGCGGTTAACATCAGGCAGGATATGGAGCGCCTGTATAATGCCGGCATAGAAATTCATACCCAAATCGTATTGTGTCCGGGTATCAATGACGGAGAGGTGCTAAAGGAGACTATAGAACAGCTGGCCGGGTTTTATCCCAGTGTGCAGTCAATAGGCATCGTTCCGGTGGGATTAACCCAATACCGCCAGGGGTTGCCGGAGCTTCACGCTGTAACCCCCGAACAGTCCAACAGCCTGATCACGCTGGTCGACGCGTATCAAAAAAGCTACCGTGACCAGCATGGGTTGGGGCTGGTATACCTGGCGGACGAGTTTTATCTCAAAGCCGGTCAAAGCATACCTGACAGCAGTTACTATGATGGTTTTGAACAAGTGGAAAACGGGATCGGACTGGTGCGGCTGTTGTGGGACGAATTTGCTCAGGCGGAAAAAGCCTTGCCGGATGCGCTTGCCCCACATAAGACGCATATCATCACCGGGATTTCGGGATCTATTGCCTTACAGCCCATAGTCGAGCGCTTAAACCAGGTTGCCGGGGTTTCGGTACAGCTCATACCGGTAGCCAATCGCTTCTGGGGCGAAAGCATAACTGTGACCGGCCTGTTGACCGGGCAGGATATTATCCAGGCCTTAGGGCACAAATACCAGGGGCAAAAGGTGCTGCTCCCGGAGATTGTGCTCAAAGCCGGTGAAGAGCTGTTGTTGGACGATATCTCAGTGGAAGATATAATAAAAGCATCGGGGGCTGATATCAAGGTGGTGCCGGTAGAGGCCCAGGCCCTTATCGATGCGGTGCTAAATCATGATTATAACGGAGAGTAACACATGTCTAAACCGGTGGTTGCCATAGTGGGCAGGCCCAATGTAGGAAAATCGACCCTTTTTAACCGCCTGGCGGGGAAGCGCAAAGCCATTGTGGAAGATACCCCCGGGGTTACCCGCGACCGCCTCTATGATGTTTCGGAATGGTCGGGCCGGGCTTTTATCATTATTGACACCGGGGGACTGCGCTTTGAGAGTGCCGACAGCATAGCCCGCGAAGTGCAGCTGCAGGCCGAGATAGCCATCGATGAGGCCGATGTAATCATCTTTGTGGTGGATGCCCGGCAGGGCATCACCTCTGAAGACGAACAGGTTGCGGATATGCTGCGCCGCTCCGGAAAGCCGGTAGTCCTGGCCGCAAATAAAGTTGAGAATTTCGATCGCCAGCTGGAATGGCTGGATTTCTATCGCCTGGGATTGGGAGATCCCATCCCCATTTCAGCCATACATGGACTCAATACCAACGACCTCCTCGATACGGTCATAGCCTGTTTCCCTCCATGGCAAGAGTTTGAAGAAGACCCCGATGCGGTTAAAATCGCCATCGTCGGGCGGCCCAATGTGGGCAAATCATCCCTGGTCAACGCCCTGTTGGGCGAGCAGCGGGTTATTGTCAGCGATATACCAGGTACTACTCGAGATTCCATAGATACGCCTTTTGAGTATGGAGGCAACCGCTACATACTGATCGATACCGCCGGTATACGCAAAAAATCCCGCATCAAGGAAGCTACCGAAAAATACAGCGTAATCCGCGCCTTAAAAAGCATAGAAAGAGCGGACGTGGTTCTGATCATGCTGGATGCGGTGGAAAAAGTGACCGAGCAGGATCAGCGTATAGCCGGATATGTACATGAACAGAACAAGGCCAATATTGTGGTGGTCAACAAGTGGGATGCGATCGAAAAGGATGAGCATACCATGAACCGCTATGACCAGGATATCCGTCAGGACTTGAAATTTTTGGCTTATGCGCCTATCCTTTATGTATCTGCACTGACTCGCCAGCGCATCTTCAAGATAATTGAACTGGTGGATTTCGTAGTGGAGCAGTATCACCGCCGCATTACCACCGCTGAGCTGAACAGGGTTATCAATGAAGCCATATTGCTCAACCCCCTGCCAGGGGGCAGCAAGCGGGTGAAGATTTTTTATACCACGCAGGTGGCTACTGCGCCGCCTACCTTTGTGTTGTTTTGCAGCGCTCCGGAAGAGGTGCACTTTTCTTACCTGCGCTATCTGGAAAACGTATTGCGACAGAACTTCGGCTTTGAAGGCTCACCGCTGCGCCTCTTGGTGCGCAAGAAAACCTCAAAATCTCTATAAATGAGCATGGGCAAGCTGCATGAGAGGGGATGAGATTGTGAATTATTGGGTTTTGTTCTTAGTGAGCTATTTTTTGGGGGCCATTCCGTTCTCTTATATATTTGGCAAGTATCTGGGCAAAGTGGATATATCCCAGCGCGGCAGCGGGAATATCGGGGCCACCAATGTGCTGCGCTCCACCACAACATCGGTTGCGGTTCTGGCCCTGGCGGGGGATCTTTTAAAAGGCCTGCTGGCGGCATGGATCGGACTGACCTGGGGCAATGAGGTTATAGCTGCGGTTTGTGGTGTTTTGGTAGTGGTTGGCCACTGTTTTAGCATATTTTTATCATTTAAAGGCGGCAAGGGGGTAGCTACTGCAGCCGGTGTGATTCTGTACTTGATGCCCCAGATTTTTCTGGTACTGCTAGCCGTGATGATACTGGCTGTGCTGTTGACCCGCTATGTATCCCTGGGATCGGTTTTGGCCGCGGCCTTGTTGCCTGTTTTGTGCCTGATATTGGTGGAGCCGTGGTCTTATACGGTAATGAGCTTATTACTGGCGGCCCTGGTTCTATTCAGGCATCATTCCAATATCAAGCGGCTGATTTCAGGTCAGGAAGCGCGCATCACCGATAAGGCGGTTTAGCCAACTGGAGGATTGGGGATGGAGAAGGTTTGCATAATGGGAGCCGGCAGTTGGGGTACGGCTCAGGCCCTGGTTTTGAATAAGAATGGATTTGCCATCACCCTTTGGGGCAGGCCGGGGGAGATAGAAGCGATTGCTGCAGCAGGGGAAAACCGGCATTATCTGCCGGGTTTGCCTGTACCCAAAGAGATCAGCCTGACCAGTGATCTGCATGAAGCGGTGCAAGATGCCGGCATGATAGTTGTAGCGGTTCCATCGCAGGCGGTTCGTGAGGTGCTGCAGCAGCTAAAAGCTGTATACAGGCCTGGCACCGTCCTGGTCAACACCGCCAAGGGGATTGAAATAAACAGCGGGATGAGAATGAGCCAGGTGGCCCGGGATGTGATGGGTGATAGTATTCTGCAAAGCTATGCGGTGCTGTCCGGACCCAGTCATGCCGAAGAGGTAGCCCGCTGCGTTCCCACCGCAGTTACTGTGGCTTCATCCTGTGAAAGTACGGCTTTTTTCGTACAGGATGCTTACATGTCCCGCTCTTTGAGGGTTTATACCAATCCGGACATAGCCGGTGTGGAACTGGGGGGAGCATTGAAAAACATCATCGCCCTGGCAGCCGGCATGGTAGTTGGGCTGGGCTATGGCGATAATACAGTGGCCGCTTTGATGACGCGCGGCCTGGTGGAAATAATCCGTATGGGGGTCAGGCTGGGCGGTGATCATCGCACCTTTACCGGGCTGAGTGGTTTGGGAGATATGGTGGTGACCTGCTGCAGCAACTTTTCGCGCAACCGCAGGGCCGGTATATTGATCGGCAAGGGCTATAGTATGGATGATGCTATGCAAGAAGTGGGCATGGTGGTGGAAGGTATACACACCACCAAGGTGGTCAAGCACCTGGCTGACAAATTGGGTATAGAAATGCCCATCACCCAGTCCTGTTACAATATATTGTACAAACAGGCGCCGGTGTCGCAGGAAGTGACTGCTATCATGTGCCGGGCCAAACGGCATGAAATGGAGCCGCTGGTTGATTGATAAATGATGTTGCGCTCATAGATGATATGCACAACTTGATATTGATGCCCTTAAAATGCAAGTTTTTTGAGTATGGACAAACCCATACTTTTTTTCTTTTCTGGTTATATTACCGAATATTGATAAATATATTTGTACTGTTATAGCGTCATGGGATATTAAGGGGTGTCTTGCATCGGAGGGAGGATGCCTTTTAAAGTCTGAAACAAGGGAGGGAAAAAGAGAAGTGGATAGTAATAACATCTTGAACGATATCGCTGAAAGAACTGGCGGCGATATCTATTTGGGAGTTGTAGGCCCCGTAAGATCAGGTAAGTCAACCTTTATCAAGCGTTTCATGGAGCTCATGATCATCCCCAATATCAAGAACGTATATGATCGGGAAAGGGCTGTAGATGAACTTCCCCAGAGTGGTGCTGGGAAAACCATCACAACCACCGAACCCAAATTCGTCCCCAACGAAGCCATCGAAATAACCACGCAGCAAGGCCTGAGCTTTAAGGCTCGCTTGATTGACTGTGTGGGGTATGCAGTTGAAGGGGCACTGGGTTACGAAGAGGATGAACAGCCTCGTATGGTAAGAACTCCCTGGTTTGACTATGAGGTACCCTTCGAAGAGGCGGCCGAAATAGGGACCAGGAAGGTCATTGTAGATCATTCCACCATCGGGATTGTAGTGACTACGGACGGCTCCATCAGTGATATTCAACGTTCCTACTATGTCCCGGCGGAGGAAAGGGTTATTCAAGAACTCAAAGAACTCAGAAAACCATTTATAATCATATTAAATTCCGTGAATCCCTATAGCACGGAAACACTGAGTTTGGCTGAGGAATTGGCTGAAAAATACGGGGTAAGTGTCACGCCGCTTGATGTAGCCCGGATGTCCGTGGAACAGATCTACGGCCTTTTGGAAGAAGCCTTGTATGAATTCCCGGTTCATGAAGTCAACATCAAGCTGCCCGGCTGGGTGGATGAACTGGATGAAGACTTCTGGCTCAGGGACAGCCTGGAAAACGCCATCCGCGATATATTGAACGATATACGCAAGGTGCGCGACATAGATCAGGCTATTGAAAGGCTTTCCAATGTTGAACATATAAGCTATGTGAGCTTGGAAGAGATGAACCTGGGTACTGGAACTGCTGAAGTGGACATAACCATTCCGGAAGAATTGTTCTATCGCTCGCTGAGCGATGTCAGCGGTTTCTCCGTGGAAGGTACTCAGGATATTATGCGCTTGATGAAAGATCTGAGTTTTGCCAAAAAAGAGTATGACAAAGTGTCCTCTGCCCTGCTTGAGGTGCAGGAATCCGGTTATGGCGTAGTCACCCCGCGCCTTGAGGAGATGCTCCTGGAAGAACCCGAACTGATCCGCCAGGGAAGCCGTTTTGGAGTCAGGCTGAAGGCCAAGGCACCTTCACTGCATATTATCCGTGCCGATATAACCACTGAGATAACGCCAATTATTGGAACCGAGAAGCAATGCGAAGAGCTGGTGCGTTATATACTGGATGAATTCGAAGAAGATCCCGGCAAGATCTGGGAATCCAATATATTTGGCAAATCCCTGCATGATCTGGTCAGAGAAGGGATACAGAACAAGCTGCATCGTATGCCCGAGAACGCTCAGCTCAAACTGCAAGATACCCTGCAGCGCATCGTCAACGATGGCAGCGGAGGGTTGATCTGCATCATAGTGTGACTAAATTTGAAAAGGGTTTTGAGACCGGCCTTAGGGCCGGTTTCAGACTGTCGAAAAACCCCCGTTAAAACGCAGATTTAGCGGGGGTTTCGTGTTGCTT
>LFSQ01000095.1 GCA_001512785.1 Syntrophomonas sp. DTU019 | reverse complement strand
TTGATAGGGAAGTGGAGAGGATTGCAGAATCGGTGTGGGATGACAGTTTTACTGCTCTATTGCTTAATTGCTTAATGAAAGTAAATTGTTAAGGAACATACATGACTACCCTATCCAATAGTGTTATGGAGAGTTAACATGAAATACGAACCCAAATACTCTTCCTCATTAACCGGGGAACCGTTTCTGTTTTATGAAATACGTCAGGTGTCAAAGATCAAACTAGAAGGTATTACTGAAGATGAGCTTCGAGAAGCGGTTAAAACGCAAAATGTTTTCCAATACAAGACTGAAAAAAGCGTAAATAAGAGGCTAAAAGCGGTAATTAAGAGATTGGCCGTGCTGGACGATACCCTAAAAAGGTATCTGGCTGAGAAACCGTCGGATACGGCAAAGATAATCAACCTATATTCGATAATGAAATCAAACTGCTTAATGTACGACTTTGTAATGGAAACCGTAGCTGAAAAATTTAGCCATAACAGTCTCGTGCTAGAAAAGGTAGACCTGAATGAATTTTTAACCGACAAACGACAGCAAATACCGGAGATGTCACACTGGAAAGACGATACACTTAAAAAGCTTAGGCAGGTCCTGGCACGAATTCTCTATGAATCAGGTATATTGGCCGACCCTAAGACCGGGCAGCTGCAAAGAAATAACCTTGATTCGGAAGTAATCGAGTATTATAAATCAATAGGTGAACTACATGTCCTCAAGGCCATGGGCATTAATATATGACGCAGGAGATTTAGCCATGTCAAATATAAACAAGCGATTGGATCAAATCATACCCAAAATCCAATCAGAAGCTTTCATACAAAACAAAGGGCTTGGAAATGAGATCGGATTCTATATCTTCGACTATGACCCGAAAGATGAACTCCTGGTTCGGGATTTCTTAGCGCATGTCAAGAAGGAGTTCAACTATCCCGGTTCTAATCGCCATATCATCGAATACGACCTCTATAAAATACTAATCGATATAGTAGAGAACAGAAAGATATTAAGCCAGATTCCGGATATGGAAGCCAAGAAGGGCAGGGAAAGGCTGTTGGAAGCCTTGGTCAATGTTGCTAACACAGAAGCCTATGTTGCCAGAATGGATTACCAGCAGCAGCCGGGGGATGTGGTTTTCATAACCGGGGTTGGAAAGGTGTATCCTTTCATGCGCTCACATAACGTTTTGAACAGTCTGCATCATATCCTCGATAAGGTGCCGGTTGTAATGTTTTTTCCGGGCACGTATGATGGACAATCTTTGAAGCTTTTTAACCGCTTTGACGACGACAACTATTACCGGGCCTTTCCGCTTATTAAATAGTCAAGATATGGGGGATGAGCATTGATTATTCGGGATATGTTTAAGAAGAATATCGACAGAGAAATCAAGGGAGTCATTAAGGTAGCCCAGACCGATGAAGCTACCCGTTACCAAGAACTAGACGAATATGTGGTCACACGCGAACTGCTCAAGCACCTTTCGTCATTCTACTATTACTATCAGAAGAGCCTGGATGGCTTAACTGATGAAATCGGAGTGTGGATTTCAGGGTTCTTCGGATCAGGTAAATCCCACTTTTTGAAAATACTATCGTATCTACTTGACAATGAGACCACTCAAGGTAAGAAAGCTGTTGAGTTTTTCGACGTGAAGGTGCCTGATCCAGCCCTTTACGCAGACATTCAGCGAGCAGGGCGTATAGACTGTGAAACCATTCTTTTCAATATCGATTCAAAAAGCCCCTTGGGGATTAAGGCTGACAAACAGGCTATTCTTAAGGTATTTATCAAGGTGTTCTATGACCACCTGGGCTACTATGGAGATGATTTCAAGGTGGCTGAACTGGAGAAATACCTCAATAGAGAAGGTGCCCTTCAGAAATTCCAAGAAAATTTTGAACGAATTAAGGGAGAGGCTTGGCTGGAACGCCGCAATTGCTTTGCCTTTGATGAGGATGCGATAGTGGAAGCCCTAATGGAAACTATCGGCATGTCGGAACAGAGCGCCAGGAATTGGTTTTCCCAGGGGAATGGCATAGACATAAGCATAGACCAGTTCGCCCGCGAGGTTAAGGAATACATTGATACCAAGGGAAAAGACTTTCACTTAATATTCCTGGTGGATGAAATCGGTCAATACATCGGTGACAATACTGACCTTATGTTAAACCTGCAAACCGTGGTTGAAGATTTGGGTACTCATTGTCATGGACAAGCGTGGGTCATTGTCACCTCTCAAGAAGATATCGACTCAGTTATAAAAGTCAAAGGAAATGATTTTTCTAAGATACAGGGGCGTTTTAAGACTCGCTTAAGTCTGTCCGCTTCATCTGTTGACGAAGTGGTTAAGAAACGGCTTCTTGAAAAGAAGGATTTCGCTGATGATACACTCCGCTTGCTTTACAATGCTAATGCAGCTGCTCTACGGAATCTTATTCATTTCTCAGATGGAACCGTAGCAGATCTTAAAGGATACAGCAGCGAAACTGAGTTCAGCGAGGCTTATCCTTTCGTACCCTATCAATTCAAACTCCTCCAAGAGGTCTTCAATCAAATCAGAATTCACGGCGCTAGCGGGAAACACCTTTCAGAAGGCGAAAGATCCATGTTGTCTGCTTTTCAGGACGCAGCTAAAAGGCTGGCTGATGAGGAGCCGGGCGTGCTCGTCCCATTCTATTTCTTCTATGATTCGGTACACGAGTTCCTGGATGGAAGTATACAGAGAGCCATTGTCAGGGCTAGTGAAAGTGCAGACAAAGGACAGGGACTGGTCTCGTTCGATGTAAACGTGCTCAAACTCCTATTTTTGATCCGCTACATCGGTGACATTACCCCTAACATTGATAATATCACCACCCTGATGGTTACCAATATTAATGAGGATAAGCTGAATTTGAAGGCATTGATCCAACAATCCTTAGCCCGGCTCATTTCTCAGAACTATGTTCAGAAAAATGCTGACGAGTACCGTTTTCTAACCGATGAAGAGCAGGATATAAACCGGGAGATAAGAAACACTGTCGTAGATGCTAACCTGGTCGTTGAAGCTCTGGGCAAATATATTTTCAATGACATATACGATGATCAGAAGTACAAATACAGCCCACGCTATCCTTTCCCCTATAACAGCAAGATCGATGAAACTACTATCGGCCATCAAACAGCTAGAATTGGCTTGCGCATATTGACCAAGGCCTCAGACGATTACGACGCCGATGAAGCATATCTTAAAATGGCCTCAGCCAACAACAACGATCTAATTATACGTTTGGATGAAAACAGCGATTATTTTGAAGAGATGCACGAAGCCTTGAAGATAGAACGCTTCGACAAGACCAAGAAAGCTGATTCCAGGCCCGCCAGTTTCAAAAAGATTATTGCGGAGAAGCAGGAAGAAGCTATACAACGTAAGAAACGCTCCAAGGATATGTTAATCGACGCTTTATGCCGGGGCCGATACTACGCTAATGCCGAGCGCTTAGATGTTAAAGGTTCCGGTGCCAAAGAGCGGATTAATTTCGGCTTAAAAGCCCTAGTTGAGAGTACCTACCAGAAGCTGCCCTATATCACTGAATTTTTGGACAGCGATGCCGACATACAACAGATCTTGCAGTCAGGAGTTACTCAATATACACTCGACGGGCAAACTTCAGATCCCAATCACTTGGCTTCCCAGGAAGTGATGGCATATATAGATCTGCAAGAAGCTAAGCATCTACCCACCTCAATGAAGAACGTACTGGATAAATTCGAAGATGCCCCCTATGGTTGGCGTGAGATAGATATTGCCGGGTTGATAGCTGGATTGTTGAAAAAACAGAAGATTCGTTTGTTATATCAGGGCAGTTATATTGACACAACAGATAAAAATCTGATTGGCTATCTTCGCAAAAAGACCGAAGTTGACAAACTGCTTATCCTTAAACGGGTTGAAATCGATCCCGGGCTTCTGCAGACTGTCCGCTCATTAAGCAAAGAATTGTTTAATGTAATCGATCTCCCTCCGGACGAAGATAATCTAATTAAGCGCTTCTTAGAAGAAATGCAGAAAAAGAGCCTGCAGCTAAAAAATGACTATCTAAGTCAGTACAAACAAGCCAAATACCCTGGCAAAAATACCATAGAGCAGGGGCTTAGCTTATTCAAAGCAATCGAACAAAGTAAGAATGACCATTTAACCCTCTTGGCCAAATTGAAAGAATGCCAAGAAGACTTATTGGACTGGGATGAAGACATTAAACGAGTAGAGGGTTTTTTCAACCACCAGCGGCCTATCTTTGACAAAGGACTGGCTATGATGGAACGGATCGTTAATAACCAGGATTACTTGCAAGAGCGCGATTACCTAGTTAAAACTAGTGAACTGCAAAATATTCTGGACGACACATGCCCTTACGGGAATATAATTAAAATTCCCGAGCTGGTAGATTGGTTGGAGAAACGATTAGACGAGCTTTTAAAGGAAAAGAGGAACTCCGGAAAGCGAGAGGTGAAACGATATCACGATGAACTCGTTAATGCGGTTGATTCTGGGCTCAACCAGGAAGCTAAGGATAAGTATCTAATCAAGATAGAACAATGGTTTACTAGTAAATACCAATATATTGATGAAAGTGACAGCTTTGTACATATTGACGCTGCAATAACCCAGAGTAAGAACTTTGCCAATAAGGTCCTAGGTGAGATAGCTGAGGCAGCAGAACTAGTGCCACCTGTCCCGCCCGGAGGTGACTTTAAACCAACCCCGCCCGTTTTCCCCGAGGGAAATGTCAAACCCACCGTCATTCTGGGATTTGAACAAATTGCTTTCGTTAACCAAATTGAGACAGAAGAAGATGTGGATAAGTATATAGCGCAGTTAACGAAGAAACTGAAAGCCTTGGTCAACGAGAACAAGACAATTATATTCCGATAGGGGGGAGTGCTGTGCCGTTTAAGGTTTGTAGTGTTGACAGTCATGTTTTCAATACCCTGGAAGACTTAAAGAAATATCTAATATGGGAAGCAGACAATGTGGCCTTTTTGCCCCTACAAAATTTCCTTGACAAAAATGCAATTTTTATGGATGACGAGTTTTATGGCCGAGGAACAGACTGGGTTAAGTTTAATGTTGATGGATTCGCGGCCTTCTGTAATCTATTCAATATTCCCAGTAGGTTCCTTGAGAAGATAGATGAGCCTGGATTGGTATCACGAGTCCTCAACAACTATCAACAGAACGCTATTATAAAAGAATCTATGGCCAGACATAAAATGGTTGTGGATACCGTGAATAAGACTGTATTAGGGGTTGTGAGTAACACCTATAGACAATATAGTAACCAAAGCCTATTGCTTGATATCGAAGAATACTTTCCCAAACTTCTAAAGGAATACAAACTTGAAGAAAGCTATGTAATCAATACCAACCTATACTTACGGGTAACGTCGCCAAAGATTAAAGCAGGTATTGTCACTGGTAGTGGCGGTACTGGTGAGGATATTTCCCGAGTCGGTCTACAGATATCAAATAGCATGGTTGGTGAGAGCAGCATAAAAATATGCTTTTTTATATTGAGGCTTGTTTGTGCAAATGGGCTTATTGTTGAATCCTTTAACCATAATAGCAAGGTCGTACATAGCGGAAGAGAGGACACCTTTGAACGCAGATTAAAAACAGCTATATCTCCTTTGTTGAAGGAAATAAAGACTATTCCCAAAATTATCGAAACTTTAGCCTCAATTCCGTTTCAGCCGGAGCTTATAGTGAAACATGGGGGAGCACCATATGTTTATGATATTATTCCTCTAAATAAAGATCTCGCGGCAAAAAGACAAGCATTGAGACGCAAGGAAAAATATATTGCCTTTGACACGGAAGTTATTGCCCAGTATCCGTATCATTATGGTGGAAAATATTCCAGTCGGGTATTCAATTCCCGATATCGAAATAACCAGAGTATGTTCGATTTCATTAATGTATTTACAGAATATGCCCAATCCCGGCAAGTTACCAGTGTGGGAAGAAGACTGGAGATTGAAAAGAAGACCGGTGAATTGGTGAGATGGATAGTTGAGAAGAAAAGGAAGCTAAAAAACGGTGGTGGCACTTTTGAACAAGTCATTTTATAAGAGCTTTGCTATTAATGCCAGAACTGAACTTATCGAGCGTGTGAAGCAGAAGGCATTTGAAATTGGGATCACCGAGGATAAGGTTAAAAAGGCTCAAATAGAGGCCAGTGATGCCATCTACATAAACGGTCGGCCGCTGGATAAAGTCCAGGTTAAACAGCGAAACAGCCTGATTGAAAGAATAGACAGTAAAGGCTATATGTTTGTAATGGAAGAGGTAGCCTATACCTGGTTTAACCGCTTCTGCGCCTTGCGTTACATGGAAGTCAATGACTACCTGCCTACCGGGGTACGGGTTCTTTCTTCAGTGATCCCCGGCAGTGTAGAACCCGATATTCTTCGTCAGGCGCTTACTGTAGACTTGGATTTAGACCAACAGTTAGTCATTGATCTGAAAGAAAATAATGATAGTAATGGGCTTTTTAAATACATGATTATTAAGCAATGCAACAAGTTGCATGCATTATTACCGTTCTTATTCGAAAAGGTTGAAGATTACACTGAGATCCTTTTTCCCGACAATCTCCTCAAAGATGGCTCATTTTTAAGGGCCATGGTCAACACCGAAAACATCCCCGAGGAAGACTGGCGGGATGTGGAGATTATTGGCTGGCTCTATCAGTATTACATATCGGAGAAGAAAGACCAGGTCTTTGCAGATCTAAAGAAGAACATTAAAATCAGTAAAGAAAACATACCGGCTGCCACACAACTTTTTACCCCACACTGGATAGTCCGTTACCTGGTGGAAAATTCACTGGGGCGCTTGTGGATGCTAAACCATCCCGACTCCCGGCTAATCGAAAAAATGGATTATTATATTAAGCCCGAGCAGGTAGAAACCGACTTTCTAAAGGTATCAACTCCCGAGGAGATTAAGGTATGTGATCCGGCCTGTGGATCAGGTCATATGCTGGTCTATGCCTTTGACCTTCTGTATTATATCTATGAAGAAGCAGGTTACCAGGCTTCTGATATCCCAGGAAAAATACTGAAGAATAACCTCTACGGTATAGAAATAGATAGAAGGGCTGGGGAATTGGCCGCATTCGCCCTTACCATGAAAGCCAGGAGCAAATATAATCGCTTTTTCCGCAAACCGGTTCAGCCCAACATCTGTGTTTTACAGAACATTTACTTTGATAAAGATGAACTCGAGAACTACATGGACGAAGTTGGACATGACTTGTTCTCAACTAATCTCGTTCCGGTTATGCACCTATTTGAAGAAGCCGACAATTTCGGTTCACTGATCCGCCCTCCACAGATAAATGTAGAGGATGCCCTGCAAATACTAGAGGGCAAAGATCTTTCGAGTAATTTATTCCTGAATCCTACCCACCAAAAAGTGTTATTAGCCCTAAAGCAAGCGGATTACCTGAGCCAGAAATACCATGTGGTTGTAGCCAATCCACCTTATATGGGTGGGAAGGGGATGAATGGACGGCTGAAGGTATTTCTGGAAGAACAGTACCAGGACGTCAAATCTGATTTATTCTCAGCGTTCATTATACGAAATACTGAATTGGCTTTACCTGGAGGTCAACTGGGTTATATGAGTCCTTTCGTGTGGATGTTTATATCTTCATATGAAAAATTGCGTATATTTTTATTAGACAACAAGACTATAACATCGCTTATACAACTTGAATATTCAGGGTTTGATGGAGCAACAGTGCCCATTTGTACGTTTACTATTGAAAACGCTATTCGTCCGAATTTTGCCGGTGGATACATCCGATTGTCAGAATTTCGAGGGGCTGACAATCAAGGACCCAAGGCTTTAGAGGCGATAAATAACTCAGATTGTGGATGGTTCTATCGGGTTTTGCCTAACGATTTTAAGAAGGTACCGGGTTCACCAATTGCATATTGGACTAGCACACGAATTAAAGATATCTTTCGTGAGGCTCTTACTCTTGGCCAAGTAGCAGCTGTCAGACATGGCCTTTCAACCGGGAAAAATGATGAAGTTGTTAGACTGTGGTTCGAGGTTTCCGTTGAGGATTTTGGAAAGGATTTTACTAATCGAGAGGATGCGTTGATAAGTGGATTCAAATGGTTTCCCTACAATAAAGGCGGAGATTTTAGAAAGTGGTACGGAAATTTTGAATACGTATTGAGATATGATGAGTTTGGTCAAAACAAAATGTCATCGTTTTCAGGACACCGACATGATGGTAAAAGTCACTATTTTATGGAGGGAGTAACGTGGACTTTTGTCTCGAGTTCTAAATTTGCTGCAAGATATACTCCTACTGGATTTGTATTTGACGTGGGTGGGTCAACATTATTTGCTGATCATCCTAAAATATTATTAGCATTACTGTGTACAAAAATGTGCTTTGAATTTTTAAGGGCACTTAACCCGACATTAAATTTCCAGGTAGGGAATATTAAGAGTCTGCCTATCTTGGACAGTATATTCGGTGAATACGAAAAGAAGATTTATCGTTTAGGTGAACGGGCCATAGAATTGAGTCGCATGGATTGGAACTCATATGAAACATCGTGGGACTTCACCAAACCGCTCCTTCTGAGCTCCGACTTTCAATACCCTAAACTTAAGGATGCATATATTAGCATTAATGATCACAACAGACAAATAATTTTGGAAATGCAAGAAATTGAGAAAGAAAACAACAGAACATTTCTTGAAGCCTATGGCCTTCAAGACGAAATCTCACCGGAAGTACCTTTACACCAAATCACATTAACCTGCAACCCATACTACCGTTACGGCCCAGACAAATCAGAAGAAGAACTAGAATCGCTTCTACTCATCGATACAATCAAAGAATACATTTCCTATGCCGTAGGCTGTATGTTTGGCCGATACTCTCTGGACAAGGAAGGCCTAATTTACGCCGGAGGCGAGTTTGACCCTTCCCAGTATCAAACCTTCCCCGCCGACCAGGATAATGTAATACCTGTACTGGCTGAGGACTATTTTAAAGATGATATTGTGACCCGTTTTGTAGAATTTGTCCAGGTTACATTTACTGCGGAAACCCTGGAGGAGAATCTCGATTTTATCGCTGATACCTTAGGCCGAAAGAAGAACGAAACCGCCCGGGACACCATTCGGCGATATTTTGTCAACGACTTTTATAAAGACCATGTTCAAATGTACAAAAAGCGGCCCATTTACTGGATGTTCACTTCCGGTAAGGAAAAGGCCTTTAACTGTTTAATATATCTTCATCGCTACCAACCCGATACTGTTGCCACGGTTCGAACCGGGTATTTGCATCGTCTGCAGGATGCCCTGGAAGTGGAGAAAAAGCACCTGCAAAGAATTATTGAAGAGGAAGCCGGTAAGACTGCGGCCCGAAATGCGGCCAAAGCGCTTACCAAGCTGGAAAAACAGATTGCAGAACTGAAGAAATATGATGAGGTTGTACACCACTATGCTGACAAGCGTATTGAACTGGATCTCGATGATGGCGTTAAAGTTAATTATGCCAAGCTTGGGGAGTTATTAGCCAAGCTGTAGGAACTCGTTGGGAGGGAAATATGGAACGGGAATACATAGCAAAGAGCCTTGGAAAGAGGTTCGCTGAAGCCAATAAACCCGGAGAAAAACGAAAAATCATTTTCTGGTATGACCCCGATAAGCAGTTTGCAGATTTAATTGAGGGCCTAAAACTGACTAATGCTAAAATCCATCGCCTCACTGAGACCAATTACTTTCGGACCAAATACATATTGGAAGCGGAAGATCCTGATTCTAATTATTTGATTTATGCTGATCACAAACCCATGCGCGACCAGGATAACTGGCTGCTTGATACCCTGTTATACTCTCAGGAGTTCTCTGCGGACAGGTTGTTGATGCACATGGAAGAGATCGGTATCAATGTTGCTCTTAAGTCGCAAGTAAAAAGATATGAGAAATTCTTTAACAATGCAGAAAGGAGAAAGAAACTGGCTTCCTGCGGGGTTACTGCTTATGATGAAGCAAGCCTTGAAATAGCTATGATGTCAGTGCTCTGTGGCAATAAATATGCTGACCAATTGGATGTGTTCAAGAAGGTCTTGGGTGAATCACTGGATGAAGCACATAATCGTTATCTAATGGATATCTATCGCTTCATGGATGAACAGGTTTTCTGGAAACATGCCGGACGGTTTTTCGGCTATACGAAAGAAGCTTCATTGCGAAAATTAGCGGCCCATATACTAATAAACTCCTTATCCCGTACTTTGGGTGAAAACTACCTTGCACCCCTAAAGGAATACCTGGCGGAAAAGGGACGGGCCAATTGTATCTATTTTGTTGATCAGTGGATGAACCACAAAACCGACTCGGCATCGTTTGAAACCTTGTCATCGGTTCTGGATTCATCTCTTAATATAAGTGACCGTTTGGGTGAGGTTCCGATTGAAGCTATGGGCGAATGCGATGCTTTTGAATCCTTCGACAAAAAGACCCTGCGTTTCATAATCGAGTCAATTGTCAATGATGTAGATAATTATGAATTGTGTCTGGAGCTTATCAAGAACCGCAGGATCCGTTACTGGTACGGAAAATACGGCACCATTTACGAAGCCTTGTTTTATGCCATTAGCATTCTTCAGTATAAAAAGGACTGTCCCAATATATCAGTACAGAGCAGCAGCCAGTTATGGCAGAGCTATACCGATATATATTACCGTATTGATAACTACTACCGTCATTTCTATTGGTACTACGATCAAAATCCGGTAGAAGCACTAAAGCCGGTACGGTCTATCATTGAGAACCTTTATAGCAATTGGTTTTTGAACGAACTCGGTATCGCCTGGTCCTCAGCTCTAGAAGAGCAGGGCGAAGCATGGGGACTGGACGGTGTTATTGGGCAGCAAAGCTTTTATGATAAGGAGATTGCTCCTGCTATTAGAGCCGGTGACAGGCTGTTTGTGATCATCGTGGACGCATTGCGCTACGAGGCAGCGGTCGATATAGCCCACCGGCTCAAAACCGAAACCTCAGGGGAAGTGACACTCGATACCATGCTGGGAGTACTCCCCTCAGCTACAAAGTACGGCATGGCAGCCTTATTGCCGCACCAGCAGCTGAGTCTAAATGAGAAAGGCCGGGTACTAGCAGACGGTAAAAGCACTGAAGGAGTCGAAGGCCGAGCAAATGTTTTAAATAGTGCGGTAATCGAATCAATCGCGATGGATTTTCACCAAATCCTCAGCATGACCAAAGAAGAGCGGCGAGAATACGTTAAAGGCAAAAAGCTGGTGTATATCTACCATGACAGTATCGACCTCATTTCCCATACTGCCGAAATTAATGCCTTTAATGCTGTGCAGCAGAGTATGGAAGAGATCATGAATCTGGTTCGGATTATCCGCAACGATCTTAGCGGAGTCAATATTCTTATCACCTCCGACCACGGTTTCATTTACAAACGTGACCCGCTGCTGGAAAGCGACAAGATCAATAAAGAGACTGTAGATGCTTTTGAAGAAAAACGCAGGTATATGCTGAGCCATAAGGTGGTACCAAGCGATGCCGTGATGAGGTTTAAGCCTGATTTTTTCAAGTGCGATGGGGACCCAGTACTGGTCTACGTGCCCCGTGCCAACATTCGTTTCAAAGTCCAGGGGGCGGGAGCCAATTTTGTGCACGGAGGCGCAACCCTGCAGGAAGTGGTCGTGCCTTTAATCAAATACAAAGTGGTGCGGGGTTCGGACACCAAGATAAAGGAGCAGAGAAAAGTAAAAGTTAAACTGGTTACCGAGATGCGTAAAATTACCAATAATCTTTTTAGCCTGGAGTTTTTCCAGACCGAAAAAGCCGATGCACTCAATATTCCACGTACCGTCGAGATTTACCTGGAAGATGATGCCGGCAGGGTGCTCACCAGTCGGGAAAGAATCATTGCTGACAAAAACTCGGATAAACCAGCAGAAAGGACATATAAGATCCGGTTCACTCTGAAGACGGGTAAATATGATAAAAACCAGGATTACTATTTAGTTATTAGAGATGTTGATACTGAATTGATCGAGGATAAGATCCCCTTTAAAATAAGTCTGGCTATTAGCTCGGACTTTAATATCTAACAACATAAGATGGTTATGAATTGAGGCGATAATGATGGAGGCAATAAACCTTGATGCCAAACTTAATAAGTATTTTCCCGGTCGGGTAGTACGCAAAGACCTGACCAATATGATCAAACAAGGTGCCAACGTGCCCACCTATGTTTTGGAGTATCTGCTGGGCATGTATTGTGCCACCGATGACGATGAATCCATTCGTGATGGTGTGGAAAGGGTTAAAAAGATTCTGGCTGACAACTTCGTACGCCCTGATGAGGCCGAGAAGGTGAAATCACGTATCAAGGAGATAGGGCAGTATACAGTAATCGACAAACTGACCGTTAAGCTAAACGAGAAACGGGATACATATGAAGCTGAGTTCTCTAACCTGGGCATTAAAGGTGTGGCTGTCGACCCGGAATATGTGAAGAAATATGATAAGCTCCTGGTCGGGGGGATCTGGGTGCTTCTTAAGATGGAATACTACTTCGATGAAGAGAGCCGTAATAATAATCCCTTCCGTATCGGCAGTCTGAAGCCTATACAGATGCCCAATATGGACATTCATGAAATATTGGAGGGGCGCAAATATTTCAGCAAAGATGAATGGATTGACGTTTTGATTCGCTCGGTCGGCTTGGAGCCAACCCAGTTCGAGCCAGAGGCCAGATGGCATCTGCTATTGCGCCTAGTGCCATTAGTGGAGAATAACTATAATATGTGTGAATTGGGACCGCGCGGGACGGGTAAATCCCATGTCTATAAAGAAATTTCCCCTAACTCAATTCTTATATCGGGTGGTCAGACTACTGTAGCAAACTTGTTTTATAATATGGCATCCCGCTCCATAGGGCTGGTAGGACTCTGGGATTGTGTAGCCTTCGATGAAGTAGCTGGAATTAAGTTCAAGGATAAAGACGGCATTCAGATCATGAAAGACTATATGGCTTCGGGTTCATTCGCCCGTGGCAAAGAGGAGAAGAATGCCAATGCCTCCATGGTCTTTGTGGGTAATATTAATGAAAGTCTGGATTTCCTCTTAAAAACATCCCACCTATTTGCGCCATTCCCTGAAGAGATGGCCAATGATAGTGCCTTCTTCGATCGTATACATTACTACCTCCCCGGGTGGGAAATACCCAAAATGCGCCCCGAGCTAATTACAAATAACTACGGGTTCATAGTAGACTACCTGGCAGAGTATCTGCGTGAAATACGCAAATCCAATTTTTCCGATGCTATTGATCGATTTTTCAAACTAGGTAACAACCTCAACCAGAGAGATGTTATCGCGGTGCGCAAGACCGTCTCTGGACTCATGAAATTACTCTACCCGCACGGCGAATATAGTAAGGATGAACTGGAAGAAGTGCTGCAATATGCCCTGATCGGGCGGCGCCGGGTCAAAGAACAGCTCAAGAAAATTGGCGGCATGGAGTTCTATGATGTCCACTTCTCCTATATCGATAGGGAAAGCCTGCAGGAAGAATTCGTATCAGTTCCTGAACAAAGCGGAGGCAAACTTATCCCAGAGGGGTTAGGCAAAGCAGGGCATGTCTATGTGGTTGGCAAAGGCGACTCTGGCATGATCGGGGTATTCAAGCTGGAGAACCAGGTGGTTTCAGGTACCGGCAAGTTCGAGCGCACCGGCCTGGGTTCCCGAAAAGAAGTAAAAGAGGCCATAGATACCGCATATCGCTATTTTACCGCTAATTGCAAAAGTGTTAGTGCTGGAATTAGCATTAAGACTAAGGACTATCTTATGCATGCCTCGGATTTACAGGGCATAGGCATGAGTCATGAGGTGGCTTTAGCGGAGTTTATCGGCCTGTGTTCGTCAGCGTTGGACAGGCCAGTTCAGGAAAGCCTGGTGGTCTTAGGGAACATAACCATGGCTGGCACCATTGAGAAGGTATCCGATTTTGCTAATGTCTTGCAGGTGTGTGTAGATGCCGGAGCCAAACGAGTACTGATTCCAGCCATATCGGTAGCCGACCTCCAGGCCGTACCTGCCGAACTGCTGATAAAGGTGCAGCCGATATTCTATTCTGATCCTATCGATGCTGTGTTTAAGGCGTTGGGAGCGGTGTAGGTGGAACAAAAGATGTGCCGTTCTACGCTAATAGCCAAAAGCTACTACAAAACGCGGTCGAATGAATACTTATAGGGGGAGGAGGGTATCGAGGCTGCTATTGGGGCTGTACGTTTTGTTAAAGTGACAACTAAGGATGTTTTGAAAGAATATTGCGAGCTACTAAACGGATAATCTACAATAAACCGGCTTTTTCAGCGGTTGAAGTGGATGCTTTACTTGATATTGTCAAATTGAAGCATATTAATTGTGACTTGTATATGGAATCTGGTAATCAGATGATTAGGCTAGGGTTCGGTGAGACTGCTGCTTTAGATCTAATTTATAGGAACTTAGACTACTTTAATGTCCATTTCTCTATTAGTATGTAGTCACAATCGGCACTTTGGCTCTTCTTTGCATGACTTCAGGAGTTGCAACATCCCCATCTTCACATGCTAGCACAAGTTGAATTGTCTCCCACATTGGGAATCCCTAACGATGTTAATACTTATCAATTACTTATTCAAGAAGTTATTTCCTTACTTCTTGAGTTTGGCTAGTATTGGCCTGCGACAAGGATTCTCACCATAGCAGGAATATTGTATAATATGGCAGAATTAGGTACTATTACCTCTGAAAGGACTGGGCTTATGTCGTTAACCCCCACACAACGAAATTTTCGTGAGCAAATGAAACGGGTCAAACAGAACCCTGATCCCAGCCATGACATTTATCACGTTAAACGTCGCACGGTAAAGTTCGATCCACCTTCAGGGAGATCTACCCTGGCGATATCCATTATTCTTACGCTGGCTATAAGTTTGGGAGCCTATTATTTAAAACAACAAGGTCCTGCTAGCCGGATAATACAACCCATCGAATCAGCAGGAATGGTCTCGAGCCTGGAAACGCCTTCCTCCGGTTCTGCTTTCGTCACTAGAACTGTTCCGTCTGCCAAAGCTTTTGCCAGTTATTTAAATCAGATCAAACCTGTCCGGGAGTCTATAAACTCCGTTACTTCCGATTTGATTCAGGCCACCAATGATTTGAATGCAGGCCAAATCGATAGAGCTAGTTATGCCGCTTATATTAATCAGTGCAAGACTATGCTCGATGTGCAGGGGGAGCAACTGGGGAAGATTGTAGTGCCGCCAGAAGCCAGGGCTATGCACCAGGATCTGATGCTGCAGCTAAGTAATACTTGTTTGGCAGCAGATGCTATGCTGTCGGCCGTGAAAAACGGCAGTATAAGCAGAGATGAACACCAGGTCATCATTATGCATCTGGACAATGCCAGGGATTGCTCGTCTAAGGCCACCAGCGACTTGCTGCGGGCGTTTGATTCACTGGGTATTAAATATACGGTAAAACCCGATGGCACCATAACCTATTACACATACAGATAATGTTTAATTGCGCAGAGAAAAGAATGCTGGCAAGCGGCTAAATGTATTGAGAAAGAAATAAACGTATTAAGCGGATAAACAACCTTGTTCTATATAAGATAAGAGCAGCAATGAGAAAAGCAGATTATATCAACAGTGCTTCGGTTAAAGACTTTATAAAGTGGATTGAACCCAGGCTGGGCAGCCCCAACGGTTTCTGCCATTCATACCTGATGAAGAAACCCGCTAAACACTGGGCATGTGACTCCATTTATTCAGCATATGAAACCTACTACTGGCCGTTTCGAGGTAGAGACCCATATACCGGCCATGAGTTACGCGGCAGCAGCCTTGAAGATAGTGCCCGTTACTTAGGAGCCCTATCCTTGAGGCTTAGAAACAGCATCGAGAACATGGACCATGCGGCCTGTTCAAAATACTGTCTCCTGATACTACAGTGGGGTGGGGTACGAAATAAAAACGATAAGAGGATTCAGCAGCTGGGGAGCCAAATCTGCAATTACTTTAGGGAAGTTGAACAGATTTTCAGCAGTGATTTGCTGTTGAGCGACTATTACCGTGACGGCATCATAATGAATTCCGGCTTCACCAAAATATATGCGCTTTATTTAGAAGATTTCATAATATATGACGGCAGAGTTGGAGCTGCATTAGGTTTCCTCGTTCGTAAGTTCTGCGAAGACATGGAACTAAACCAAGTTCCGCCTGAACTACTATTTGCCTGGGGCAGGGGAAAAGAGCAGACTTATAAACCGGGCAGTATCAATCGAAGGAATCCGAGCAAGGGCCATTACATATTCCCGGAATTGTTGAATAATCCGAAAAGGCACACCGAAAGCAATATTAAGGCCAATTGGCTCTTGAAGGCGATTCTTGATAACACACAATCCAAATTCAATAAGTTAGACCAGAAGATGCAGCTGATAGCATTACAATCGGCTTTGTTTATGATTGGGTACTGTGTGGTTGATATCAATTGATAGGGGCTGTATTGAATATATTTAAGGTTCTTGCCCCAGTCCTCCTTTCAGGAGGAGATGATTACTAGTATTTATAGGAGGAGGGCAGGGGGGCGTTTGAACCTATTCCCGAGACACCCGGCATATTCTGAAGGCGTTTAATCAATAGCCAATTCCTTCCAAATGCATAAGATATACTATCATTTGCCAAAGAGGGGATTGCTGTTGAATTACCGGATTTGTTTTGCTGCCTACCTTCGGATGCTGGGCCGCAGGGAGTCTACAATCAAGAGTTATGGCCGAGCCCTGGTTGAGTATGCCGCTTATTGTGGTCGCCAAAAGAAAAGCAGCGGACTGTTAAAACAATTTAATCCCCATAAATTGCAATCTTACAAGGATAGTCTCTTATACGACAGGGGCCTGCGCCCTTCTACAGTAAACCGACGCTTGTCGGCCTTGTCTGCTTTTGCCCGTTTCTTGCTGAGTAAGGGATTACTAAAAGGCAATCCTTTGGAACTGGTTCCCCGCGCTGGCCGCGAGGAAATAAATAAAGAACATATGCAAAAGGTCTGGGACGGGGTCCAACACCTGCGCGCCGAAGTCCACCAGGATGTTATTAATGTACGGGATCGCGCTGTGGTGGAGTTGCTTTATGCTGGCCTGTCGGTACGCGAATTGTGCAGCCTCAAATATGATGTTAGCTGGAATCCTGATTCTGACTCAATAACCGTGGGTGAGCGCCGGGTCGCTCTGCATGCCAGGGCCTGCCTGGCTTTGGAGCACTACATGATCTTAAGGCCGATATTGCGGGGTGACTACCTGTTTGTAGGCTCGGGTCCGGGGTGGTCAATGAAGACGGGATGTATATATGCCGTTATTCGGAGATTGGCCCGAATGCTTGGAGAGAATATCAGGGTTCAGGATTTGCGGCGGGCTCGTTATGCCGGCGAGGTTTATGGATTCGAACCAGTCAGAATCCCTGCCGCTGTTGCCGCCTAAAACACCAGGGAGTATGTTAAGTAAAGTCAAAACAAAAAGGCCCGGTGCATCCTCAGAGCTATTATTAATAGCAGGGATACATCCCCGCCTCCGTGATACTCTGTGACGCCCTCCAGATTAGATGCTTTACCTCTGTTTAGGCTGGTTATTGATACCACCCGCCTCTTCTTGAAGTTGGCTGTAATCAGTTTTCCACCATTGCATTTTATCGCTTGTCCCTGCGGAGGCGGCAGGTTGTGCTGCCGTTTCTTGCGTATTTGCTAAATTTTCCACTTCGAATGGCCTCCTCAATCGTTTCCTTGATTATAGCATGCCAAACCTGGCCCACTATATAAGCGCTTTAACGGCCTACCGTGATATACGGCGAGGTTCGAACCTCCCCATCTGCTGCCCAGGGTCAATTATGTATTTTGATAATTGGGCACACTGAATATGATCAAATCTATCTGGAGGGAACAGTTGTGCTGAAGAAGATTGTGCCGGTTTTAGGTGTACTTATCATTGTTATACTTACCTTTAGTTATGCATTTAAAGAAACCAATAAGATTAGTACCAGGTATCTATCCGAGAATGCACCCGCAAACGTTAGCAATCAGGCTGGGCCACCAGTTTCGTCGGGGCCGGTGGTGGACGTTCCCTGGCTTAATAATGAATCATTCCAAAAAGCTCAGGCCCAATATAATACCCCGGTTCAGTTGGCAGCTTTCTGTACGGTCTTGCATGATCCTTTACCGGGTGAGGAACACAATGTGCACCGCGCCGCTGAGATTCTGGCCGGAACAGTGGTTAAACCGGGAAAAATATTTTCCATGAACAATACTATTGGTCCCTATAAAGGTCCCAAGGGATTTCAAGCCGGACCGGTATATATCGGCTCAGAATTGAGAACCACGGTGGGGGGAGGAGTCTGCAAAATGGCTTCAACTCTCTATAATGTTGCCATATTATCAAATTTGCCGGTTGTGGAACGACACCCCCACAGTATGCCGGTGCCTTATGTGCCCTTAGGGCAGGATGCCACCGTGAATACCGGTGTTGCCGATATCAGGTTCAAAAATGATCGCCCCACTCCAATACTGATATGGGCACAGGGCGTGGATAACAGATTGTATGTGGCATTTTATGGCCAGGAGCCGGCTCCTGTGGTGGAGTGGCACCATGAAATACTTGAAAAATACAGCACCAGGGTGGTTTACCGACATAACCCCTCTCTCCCCAAGGGGAGCGAAAAAATCGTAGTACAAGGGATGGATGGGGCTTTGGTTAAAAGCTGGATCACTATAAAGAACGGGGATGGAACTACCATAGTAAAACAGCTTGGTGTTGATTCCTATAAACCGCTTCCCACTGTAGTGGAAAGACACAAAGGATAAAACCCTTGATCATAACAATGACAGATGGGAATTTGCCTAATTGGTCAGAAAAAGACAACCTCCAGGAATGGAGGGTTTCCGTGCGTATTAATAAAAGTATGCTCAATGGCTTGAATGCAACTATTATCCTGTAATCGAACCCAAATTAATTCTTATACAATAACAAATAGTTATTTCTTAAACCGCTTGGATCAAGTCCAATATTATGTGTAAAATTCCTCTGGTCATGGCAGTGACTCTTTGAGCTAGAGATAAAAGATATTAGAACCTGGTTTTGGCCGGCATGAACGGTATTCATGGTATTCAGCCATATCTAAATACCTTCGGCCGCCAGCCCACTTGTTATCTATCTCAA
>LFSQ01000120.1:22478-52035 GCA_001512785.1 Syntrophomonas sp. DTU019 | reverse complement strand
CAATAGAGCAGTAAAACTGTCATCCCACACCGATTCTGCAATCCTCTCCACTTCCCTATCAACCCCTAGCCACCCCTTAACCTCATCAATCCGTGCCTTAAGCGGCAGTTTTTTGTTGGCGGCCGGGCGGGATAGTTTGTTTTCCAATGAACTGAGGTTTTCTACGATGTCCTGATGCAGCTCAGCTGCGGATATATTAGTCAACCAATTAGGTTTTTCACTTATGAGACCGGCGAATCTTATATAAATACCGTTATATTCTGCTATTTGCGGATTGGCTTGCCGTCCTGCCTTTTTAGCTAAGATATCAATCAAGATTTTTGTTCTTCTGCCCCCAAAATGAAACACATAAGTTTCATTCTCGGTCTGAACTATCGGCCAAACCTCATCGGGGATATCAAGATAGTATCTTAGGGCCTGAGCCTGGTTGCTGATGTCAGGGCCTTCATATCCCACATAACCCCAACTGGCTTCCTCCTGGGCTTTCTTCTGCTTGGTGACCAGCAGCCGGTTGGATTCGATGCCTTGCACCTGCAGTTTCTTTCCCCCGGTTTTAAGCCCTTTGCCCTGGCTGTATCTAACCCCTGTAGCAATCCTTTCCCCGGTAGTGGCATCGACCACCTGGTAGCCGCCTTTGTCTTCGATATTGCTATGGAGCAATCCGGTTCCCATTCGGTCTAGCCAGAATCGTCCCAGTTTGATTCTGCCATGGTCATTGACCAGTTCGCCTTCAGTCACCAGGGTATCTAACAGGCCTTGCAAGGGCTGGCCGGGCACACACTCATCGATGAGCGATTGTATTTTATCAAGGCTTCTGTAACCCTTTGGTGACTGAAATATGTATGAAGCCACTTGCTGGCGGGCCACAGCATAGTTGGGCCCCGGGGTATCATCGCCCAGGTACCCATTCCTGGCCGCCTCCAACATGGCGGTGTTTATCAAAGCATCCCGTTCATTGCTGGCGCATAACAAGACCCGAGTCTTATTGGTGCGGCGGTTGCCGCGCCCGATGCGCTGCAAGAGATCAGATACATTTGGGGCAGGGCCGTTTAACACCACTAAGTCGATATCCCCTATATCTATCCCCAGCTCCAATGTAGAGGTAGCAAATATTATGACCGCATCTGATTTCCTGGCCATTTCCTCGGCCTGTTCGCGAATGTGCTGGCTCAAGCTGCCGTGATGGGCCAGGATTTCATAGCCATGGTGGGTCAGCTCTTCCCTCATGGTGTAGGCCAAATAGTCCACATCTTTTCTTGTATTGCAGAACACCAGGATTTTTTCCTTTTGGGGCGCTTCAGCTATGTAAGCTAATAAACCATCTATTATTCCCTTTGGCTCTTGGAGCGGGGCGATGCATTCTATTTCCCTTTTACCTTTTACCACAACCGGCTGGCCACCGGGAATGAAGGCTTCCAACACCAATTCCGGATTGTTTATGGTAGCGCTAAGCCCTACCAACTGGATAGCCGGGCTGCGGCACCAGCCCTTTTCCCAGGCCTGCTTTTTTAGTCTCCTTAGGCGCTGCAACAACCACCTCACCTGTTCACCGCGGGCGCTCCCATACAACAAATGGATCTCATCGAGCACAACCGCCACCGTATCAGCCAGTACATGACCGAGTTCAGTTTTGCCCCGGCACAGCAAGGAGTCGAATGATTCCGGAGTAGTGAGGATCACCTGGGCCCGCTCACAGACCATATCATGATGGTCTCCGGTCCTGCGGGCAACGGTTAAGCCCAATTCCTTTAGCGCATCGGCCAGCCGACCATATAGGTCGTTTACCAGTGCGCGCGTCGGTGTGACATAGAGGATTTTCCACGGAGTGATATGGTCAATGTTACGTTCCACCAGGGGGGCGCACACCGCTTCGGTTTTGCCGCTGGCTGTAGCCGAACAGAGCAGGATGTCGCGGCCCTGGCTAATTAGAGGAATGGCTGCTCGTTGCACTGCGGTCAACCGCCCGAACCTGCCGAAGAATGCCGACCAGGCCCGGGGCATGCTGGCTGCAATCTGACGATCCAGTTTAAGATCGGGATCAATGGTCACTGGTCCTTGACCTCCCCGGGCCATATTCATTATCCAAAACTGCCATATAGTATTTGATGAAAGCCCTCACCAGATCGCTTTGCTCGCGGCTTTCCAAGAGCATCTGGGTTTTGTCTATTAAACCGTGGTCATAACCGGCTGATATCTGGTAGGTAGATTGATATAGGTTGAAGATGCTGTTGGCCAATTGCTCTTTCTGGGCATCAGACCATGGGTTGAGGAAATACTGCTTGCCACCGCTTTTGTCCACCAGTTTTTCAATCCAGGGATCACCCTTGTGCCCGTCCTGACTGACAGCCCCAATAAAGATGGCTAACGGGGCTGGCGGGATACAAAAATCCTGTGATACATAGTGTTCCAAAACGCTGATCAGTTCTCTGGCCTTGGCCCGATCAGGGGAGCTTAACAAGTGATGAGCCTCAAATTCATCAATAGTAAGTATTAAGCCCTGATAGCCTGCGGCTTTAGCCAGTACGGCATGCCCGGCCAGAGACATTATGAACATTATCAATTTATCGCGGGCCCCTTTGGCTATCATCGGCTTGAAATTGATATGTGCCCGCTTCAAGCTGGTTTCCTTAGCCAAATCGGCTTTGACCTGGGTTGCGCTGACATTCTCGCTGCCGGCCAAACATTCTTCAAGAAGGTGAGCCGAGCCTTCGATCTGCTGGCTGGTTTTCAGCTTGCGGATGAAATCGAAGTTTACGGGAAAATAGTCTAAGTCCTTGAGGGGTTGGGGTATGGAATCATAGCCATTTTGCATGGCTTTAAGATAAATATCCAGCAAGGGTGTCTCCAGGCTTAAGCCCTTGCCTTCAAGTGATAACCAGATATTATACAACAACCTCTGCGGGGCTGAGAAATTGTTGCTCTTGCCGTCGATTTCTATTTTAGCCGCCAAATAGCCCTGATCCAGGGCAATCTGCCTGACCACGGCCATGGTATGGCTCTTTCCGGTGCCGAAAGGTCCGCATATTTCGTGAATGCGGCATTCCCGAGTGGGAAGACAATTTCCGATCCATCGCACCATATCTTGATATCCCACTGTTAAGCACTCCAGGTGGGATTCCGGCACCAGCCCGAAGCGCAAGGCTTCCAGGGCTTTGACCTGCTGGAATTTATCCATCTCCACAACCGCTCTCATCGGTGGCGGCATTGGCGGGACTTCGTTTTCCTCGTCTATGGCGGTGATGTTGTCATAGGACTGTTTAATAGTAAGCCCAGCGGGAGTGACCAGCCTGACCAAAGCGCCATCTCCGGTCAGTTTTACAATTATGGCTTCTCCCAGTTGTTTGACCAGGACTTTCATACCGGTGCGAAATCCCATCGTTCTATACCTCATCTTCCTCAGGCGGAGCCACAGCGGCTGCGGCCTCCAAAGAACCCCGGTTGAGTATGTTTAACAGCAGTATGGAGGTGCGTTTGGTCATCTCCCTGCGGCTGCTGCTGGATATGTCCTCTTCAATGATTTCAGCTGCGATCTGGGTGATTTTATTGATGGCCTGGCTCTTATCGACGGCTAGTGGCACTCCGGCATGATCATAAAGCAGATCCGCCAAACGATGGCCAATTTTTCTTAATTCCGCTTCCCGGTCAGTGGTAGTTGAGAGGCTGATTAAGGCAGCATAATCATTGCCGTCCATGAAACCGTACCCCGGGGCTGAAAATATTCGCTGTTTTAAGGCATCGTACTGCATCATGCTTTGTGCTACTTCATTGGTTAAAGCGTATACGAAGAATACAGCACCACCTACCAGGTCGTTTATTACCCCGATATCGGCCCTTAATAAGGCCAGAATCTTTTGTATTTTATCTTTGCTGGTTTGCTGGAAGCCGATATCGGCTTCATCAAGGCATACTACGGTTCCCTTAAAACCTGCATAGCGGATAAACTGGAACATGGAGAACATGGCCTGACTGGCACATAGTTTCAATTCATCATCTTTTACCGGCTGTTCTCCCAGGCGGCTTGCGATTTCTTTATTGTCAAAGGCGCCCTCCAGCCACTGGCAGGCGGTCTGAAAACCATCTTGATCCTGCTGGTCATAATACCTCACCGCCTTCTGGGCTACCCGCGCAAATTTGTCCAACTTGAAATCATGGTCAGTGATACCGTTAAGCCAACCTTGAAAAGCTGCTTCGGCAGCATCGGGGTCAGGCAGCATACCCTGTACGTTCTTTGCACAGGCTGCCAGCATTTCTCTCATGCCCCGCCCGGAAGAGCCGGGCATGCGCAGGTTACGGACAATTTCTTTGTAAACCAGGAGACGGTTGCTATAATCCAGGTCTTTGTCCAAACTGACCTCTGAAGTGGCAAATCCCTGAGCAGCCGCAATTTCCATCAGTTGGCGCAAGAAATGGGTTTTGCCAGAGCCAAACGGCCCCACCACGAACTTCTCCGCTGATCCCCCTCGAGAGGCAATGCGGTCCTGCAAATATACCTTATTAAGGCGCTCGAAAACATTTTCATAGCCAACCCCGAACAGACTGCAACCCTCTGCCGGTGCCACCCCATTGGAGGCCATGGTCTCTAAAATACCGATGTAATCAATAGTCAGCTTTATCTCCCCCTTATCCGCTCCATCGCTAAAACAGCCAGCCCTTTCATCAAGTCCCGCTTGTACCCACTGCCGGCGTTTTGTTCGATTATCCTTGTACCCCGCAGTTTCATAGCTTCAGCCAGACCCTGACTGGAAACGCCGCATTTTTCTACTGCTGCACAGAAGCGGCTAATTGAATGTTCCAGGAATAGCTCGGGCTCCCGGGCGGTATTGATCTGTTCCAGGCTTAACACCGGCCAGCGCCAGGAGCCATTTATGTCCATATCTCTAACCATGGCCAGACGCTGCCCCAGGGCCTGATAATGTAAGGTCATGGCCTCCAGGAATCCCGGCAGGATAGTAAAAACCACAATGGTACGAGGCAGGGTGCCAGTTATGCACCCGTCCACCAGATGACGCATCAGATTAGCCGCGTTTAGTTGCTTTCGGTTAGGACTGCCCCTGCGGGGTTGAAACGATCTCTCATTCTCATCGAATAAGAGCATGAAGCCAGACAAGCCTAATATATTGAGGCTTTCGATAAGGGTCTTGATAAACGCTTCGGCATTGCGTTCATTTAGGGAATTCTTGACTCCATATATACCGGACTTTTTTAATTGCGCTGCAGTTACTTTCTCACCATGCAGGAAAGCGCGCAGCAAATGCGCCTCAGTGGAGTTGCTATTACTATGCTGAACAGCCTGAAAAATGGCGTTTTTAAATCCCGGATGGGGCATGGGGGTGGTTTTTAATCTCGCCAGGCCTTTGGCTCCCCGATTGCCTAAGGAGGTCAAGATATTGAATAACGACCGCACCGGTTCACCATTGATATTTGCCTGCATATCCTGGAGAATATACCGGGTGATGGCTTTCCAGTCCTCCAGGTGGAGATCTGAGGACAGGTCGGTCCTCACCACTGCAAAACCTAATTTCAAAGCCCGCTCTTCCAATAGTTTGAGCAGGTGGGTTTTACCGGCGCCATAGGGCCCCTCAAAAAACCGGCAGGTAGAGCCGCCACCGGCCACCAGGAGGTCGCATATCTCCTCGACAAAAAACCTCAGGTAGTGATCACTGCCAACATCAAAGACTGAAATGTTAGTAGGTGGCGGTTCACCGTTTTCAGCCATAGTTTCCAAGGCGGTTATTATAGCATCAGGGGTGACATCTGTTTGGGCCATATCTGATTTCCTTCTCGGTGCCGGGGCTTTTACAAGTGCCTTTTATGTCCGGCTGCCATGGTAATCTCTAATTGCCTTCTTGGGCTTGTTTTACATAACAGATAAACTTGTACTCATTAGCGGCGTTTAGTCCGTTAACTACTACCCCATTGCCCTTATTTACCTCTCTCATGCTGCCCGTCTGCCAGGCAAGCTTGATCTCCGCAGGAATCTGCGATGTCATAGCGCGGTACAGATCGAGGTTATATAAAAAGGCGTACTTGGGGAATTCAACAAAGCGGTCCAGTTTGACGTGGGGTTTTTTAGTTTCGAATCTGCTCCTGACCAGGGCGATGCGGACCTCGCGGTAGAATTCATTAATTGCCACCAGTGATTGGTCCAGGCTGCGGGAATTCCGTTTGCGGGCCTCAAGATAAGCCTCCCAGAATACCCTGGTCAACAAATCGGGAGGCAAGGCGGCCTTCTCTAATAGAGTCAAAGCGGCCACTTCAGCTTTTTGGATATCTTCCACAGAGCCGACCGACTGCCACTTGGTCAGAATCTCCTGGTTGTAACGGAAGCTGATCATGGCCTGGTCAAAGTCGATCTGCAGCTCCAAGGGGCCAATCCGCCAGCCTTTGACAAACTCGCGGATAGCCTGGCCGCTCTGTTGCTTATCCCTGATATAGGCAGAAATCAGTCGTTTTATATTATTGGCGCGATTTTGTCGGGCAGTAGTAATAAAGGATCGCACCTTGTCTTTATAAGCCTGGTACAGGTGAATGAACTCCGCATCATCGGGTAAGGTCTGCAGGGCCTTATCCAATTGTACTAAAGCCTGGGGATCGGATGTTTTTATCTTAGCTATGTTTTCAAACCATTTGCTTAAACTCTTAGCTTCTTTCTGGATCTCCTTAAAGGATTGGGTTTCGTTGAAACCGTCTGTATTCTCAGGCACCCCGTGACCACTCCTTAAATAAATATCCAATATATTTAATTAACATTTTAGTAAAATTTTCTAGGAATAGTAACAAAATTCCTGCAATTGTGGCAAAATTATGAAGTTCAGGGGTTACAGATGATATCTGATCTTCACACTGGCCCCCAACCCTTTAGGCGGTTTGGCCAGGACTTCATTCCCAGGTTTCATTAATCGATACATAACCTTGCAGCAAGTCCGCATTTTATGATTCCGGCCGGGATAGCCTCCTACCAGTCGATGAACTTCTCTGGAGACGATATCCACATAGGGCTGGCCGTTTTGCCGCGCCTGTTCGATAAGTGTCAGAATGGCCTGTTCAAAGGCTTCTTCGTTTACCGTAGCCGGTCTTTTAGATGATACCTTTTGGTTCAATGAAGCATCTATGGCTGTGGTCGTTATCCCAGCCTTAGGTTCAGTTGAGGTACGGTTTAGCAACTGTATAATTCGCAAGTATTCTTGCTCATCCAGGCACCGTTCCTCGAGGCCTTTCACCAGCCACATGCCGCTTTGTCTTATTTCAGGTATGGGGCTGTGCCTGCCCAGCCAATGCGGAGAGGGTTTGAAGTCTGGATCCTGGTTGAAGGTTGCTATCAAGCCTTCCTCTAATCTCAGCCTCTCCTGAGCGTTGTCGACCGGAATGATGCAAAAACTTATGTTGCTGCGGATGTGCTCAGAAACCCTTCTCTCAATATCGGCCTGATAAGCCGGATCTGCATGTTGCAGTATTTGCCGGTTGTTGCTTTTCGACAGGTCGTATTCCCAGATTTTCAAATACGGGTCTCGGTCGTGGTTCAGCATAGCCCTGCCAATGTTTTTACGGAATATGCTGCCGTCCTTGTTTTCAACTAAATAATGGTCCCTGATCCGATTTCTCAGCCGGTTGGGAGAAACATGAGTCCCGACTCGAACCACGCGGTCATAGCTTTGGTAGTACTCGCCTCGTTCGAACATTACATAGATGCCGTTATAGGGAATGTTGCTCATCGCCAGGGGGAAACGGTGACGGGGCAAAGTATTCAAAATTTTGTGCAACTGCAGTGATAGGCTGCTAGATGGATATGACGGGTTTGAATCCTGAGCGTTAACGGTGTTATGCTCAAGCATGAGTTGCTTTAGTTTAGGAACCCAATCATAGATCCCTAAGCCCTGCAAGGGAAGGTAAACATGGGAAAGATGAGGCAGCAGGTGTTGGTAGTAGTTTTTGCCCGCAATAATGATGAATTCATCCTGCTCCAGGTCTGCTACCCGACGAAGACCATTGATCACCCCTGCGGCCCATTGCTGCCTTTCCCTGTCTGAACAGTCATTCAAGGTTGCTTCATACGGTTCAATCTCGTCATCCTCATGAACCAACCCATACAATGTTGAGAGTATATAGACTCTGTCAGCCCCATATTGTTTAACGAATTTATATGCGGTGGGGAACCAGGGGCTGGGCGAATACAGTTCCCTGGCTTTGCACTTGTATGGTTTTTTGGCCTTGGTACACGACAGTAAAGCGATTTTAGCCATTATTCTTTCTCCTCCTCTCTATATCCAAATAGTGGCTCATCGTTGCTACCCTACAATGTCACCTTTTACAAGTTCCGACTTTAACGGGTTGTAGTTTAATTCCTCAAAGGGTGTTCTTTTTTCGTGGCGTTATAGCTATACTAAATAAAAAACCAAAGACCATGATATAGGAAATTGATATGTTCTTCTCTTTCCGTTTCCGCAACAAAACCGTTAAAGAATTGCGCAAGAACCGGGGTTATACCGCTAATGAGCTGGCGCAAAAGGCAAGGGTCAAGCCCAGTATCATCCACCGGGTTGACAACACCCCGCTCAAAAACGTGCCTGAGCCGCTGTATTCCAAATTGCTCCCTGTTCTGCGCGGCGATGAGGTTGATAAGGCCCCATGGCTTTAGGGTGCTTTCAGTCTCCATCGAAATACAGTGCACCTTAATTAAACAATACATTTATTGAGCGACACTATCCTGTCACAAAAATACCGGCATAACTCCCACATTTGCTATCCCGCATCACTTAGCTCACTTCTCTTGCTTCTCTACCGAATAAATAAGACATAAAAGTAGAAAGGGCGCTCCAGGCTGAAAATCCTGGCATGATCGGTGGGAATAATGGTCTCCATCATGATAAACTGCGACTCCTGTAATCCCGCTTCAAGTAACAACTTCTTAAAGGAACCGGGGGAACAGCCAAAAAATACATCATTTCCCATCATGTTTTTAGCCTGCTTAAAATCGTGCTGCATAGCGGCAATGATCTCTTCCCGGCTTTTGGACTTAAGATTTCCGGCCAGGTGAGGTTTTAAGTGCAAATCCCAGAATGTGGCGCGAGGTGACACTGGCAGGGGAACCAGGCGGTGGCTGAGCATCAGGCCGAGTAGAAGCAGGGCGGTCCGGGTGGAGAATTGCAGTTTAAACAGTTTGAATCCGGCCCGGCGATTAACGGACAGATTGATAAACAACCAACTGAAAACAGCTGCAACCATCAACAGTGCAGCCAGGCCATACACCTTTACAAAGCTTACTTGAAATAACAGGCAAGCATACATAACCGCGGCCAGACTTATTGTGAGCAGTTGGAAGACTCCGAAGATGATCAATACTGCCGGCAGGACACCGTATAGATTGACCAGTTGCCAGAAAAACGGAATAACGGTCCCTACAAGGGCAGGAATCATCCTGAAACAATCCCGATATATTAGGCCCCTGGTGAGATGTCTGCCTATCAGCTGCATTTCCCCTCCGCCCCCTTGCTTGCCTATTGGCATATTTTTATTCATATGTTGCCGACATAGTATAATTACAGCGTAGTACTGCATCAAGCAATTCGGTTCAGGCCAGATGAAACCATACCAATGCCGGAAAGTTTGACTCCAGCACTGGAGAACTACCTTGAAACCATTCTTCAGCTTTGCGAAGAACATGGTACCGGGAAAATATCTTTGTCCTCATCGGAGTGCAGTATACCTCAATCAAAACAGTACATTTATTGAACGACACTATCCTGTCACAAAAATATCGATACTATGCCCCTATTGTCATACCCTCATCATGCAGCACATATAACAGGAACCGGGCTCGTGAGCCGCCCACATAGATGTCTGCCGGGGTGCAGGCCCGGCTGGGGCGGATGTCTACTAAAAAAACTATATCCGCCTCCAGTCCCTTGAAGGAGCGGATGGTGCTGAAGCGGATGTAGTTGCCGCTCTGCTCCATACCCTCCACCACCGGCCATTCCTTGATCCGCGTTTTGCCTGCCAGGCAGCTTCTGGCATAGACATGGGGCGAAAGCACGGTTATCCTTTTGAGCTGTACCCCCTGGCTGACCAGGCGGCCGATCTCTTTTTCCAGGATGCGGTACTGCTGGTCTTCACGACAGGGTATGGAAACCACTGGCAGCCCACGGGAATTGAGGCATTTGAGAGACAACCCCGGCAGGAATTTCAGCATCCACTCGTTGATGGCTTGAGTGCTGCGGATGTTGCGGGTTAAGCGGTGGCGGGAGATGGATAGTCCCTGTATTTTATTTATGTCCTGGCAGAAGATGGATTGAGCGGGATCAGCGAACACATACAGCTCGCCCTCGGGGCGCAGCATGGCTTCAATGCAGTCGAACCAGTCGGCCTGGAAATCCTGGCCTTCATCAATAATGATGCTGTCAAAGCGCTGGCTGTCGTCCTGCTCGGCCAGGATATCAAAGGCCATCAGGGGCAGAGTCTGGCTGAAGAACTCGGAGCGCTCTGCCGGTTCTGCAGGAATCTCGATTTCTCCATAAACCGGCCCTGCGATTTTGAGAAAATAGTCGTGGATGTTCTGCACATAGACCGCTTCTGGCAGTTGGGTACGCAGGTAGGCAGCCAGGTTCTTATTGAAGCAGGTAAATAATACTTTTTTGCCGGCGGTTTCAAGGCGGCGGGCTTTCTCTATGGCTAAAAAGGTCTTGCCGGTGCCGGCCGCACCCAGGAATATCTTGCGCCGATCCAGTTCGGTCTCTTCCAGGATGCGCTCCTGCTCCTCGCTTAAAATGCGCTCTCCGGCTCGGCAGAACTGCTCAATCTGTTCTTCCAGGCGGCTGAATACCTTGAAGGTAGGATTGAGGACTTTTTGGACCAGCAACCGATAAGCCTCTGGGTTCTCGCGCGGGAGCGGTTCGAATAGGCGGTAAATCCTGCTCTCCAAAAGCCCGGGATCTTCTGTTTCATCAAACAGCCACACGCTGTGTTCTTTCAGGTCGCCGGGGAGGAAGCCTTCCAAGCGAGAGGTTTCTGGGAAGCACAGGGCGTACCTGCATTTAAGCGGGAAATACTTCTGTCCGGTGATCTGCTCATAACGATGCAGTATGGCAAACGTAGCCCGTTGCGCCTGCTCAAGAGGGTCTTTTCGCATGGACTGCCAGTTGCCCGATTTAAATTCTTGCCAGGCACCGTTCTGGTACTTGACCAGACCCTGCTTGACCTCGACCACCACAAATCCCAGGGCAGGATGGGCAATGACAAAATCAGCCTCGCGCAGTATCTGCAGGCCTGCTTCATGATCGTAATATTTGTAGGAATAGCAAACCGTGAAAGGATCAGGCAGGAATGAACACGCTTGATAAAACCTTCTCTCCCCATCATTAGATATCCCCTGTGGATGTAAATCAGGGACCATAATAGCCATATCTTTTCCTTCCAAATTAAACCAGATATATATATTATTTTAATTATAGACAAATTCTCTTATTTAGTTAATAAATATTGGTAAATTCGGCAAGCCTGAGATATACAAGACGTCCCCCCGCTTTCTCCAATATCATGGAGAAGAAAGAGGGCACCAAACTGTTTTAGGATGCCCCCAGGCTCATGACGTATAAACAAATACTTTTTTATCGGTACTATTGCAATTAGGTATGCTGTGTATTTAGTGGGTTTCTTTTAATACATCCTGTTTGACATAATTTTTGAATGAGTCGACATCTGTAAAGCAACGGAATCCTGCTTTGTTGGCCAAAGCTATTACATCAGGTGATTCGCCCAATAATACGGTGACAGGTTGTGTCAAGCCTTGCTGCAATCCTGATGGCCATGCCAGGTCAAATATAGCTTCTGGTTCCCCAGTTTCCTCATTGGAATATTCATAAGACAGTTCCCCAGCTGAAAGAGAATTTTCAACAACCCAGGTATTGAGTTCTGACAATAGGGCTTCTTCTGATTCATCTGCTATACCAATGTTTATTGGAGTAATACCAGCTTTTTTGGTCCGCTCAAGATCTTCCAGCCAGCTTGTATCTCCATGCAGCAAAGCTTTCAGGACCTCGTTGGTAGCTTCGGCTAACAACTCCCTCCTGGCCGCTAAAAAGTCCGGGTAATTCTCTATCTTCCATAATTCCTTGTCCATAGGTATCCATTGCGATGCTAAGGCACCAGGATGTTTTGCCTCAATTTCAGGGAAATACTCTTCTGGCAGGCGATCACCTATACTTAAGTTAGTGTCTTTTGTCAGGAAGCAAAAATTTGCCAATGCATTTACTTCAGGTTTTGAATACCTGGCCTTATATAACTGTGCTTTAGGGAATATGTGATGAATCTCCAGCTTATTCATTTTCCCTAACAGGCCTTTTTTTAGAGGTATCCCCAACCCCCAATCTTTGGCTACCCCAATTCTAGTTAACATATAAAGAACCGGATAAAACCTGGCGCCTAGACTCCATCCTGAAAAATGCCCCGGTTCAACTTTTAGGGTCCCATGCCAGAGACGTATTTGTTCTATTAGTTTATCCAGAACATTTCCCTCGCGCTCCAAAATGGCAAGATCCTGATCAATATACGTTTCCGTTGAACCAGAAAACCTCCCCCACATACCTGCCTGCAGGTACCAAAACAGCAGCTTATCTCGTTCAACTGCGTTGAGCTGCCCATTTTTTTGATCAATATAGCGAACCATGACAGGAATCGCATATCTGCCGAACAATACCCGATCGTGATCCAATCCTAAATAACTACTGATTAAATTTAGGCATATATTAATGGCTTTATAAGCCCGTTTAAGTGCTTCTTGTACCTCAACTGCACTTTTACCATGCAGGAAGCTGAATTTTGCCTCACCGGTAAGTATTGTATTTATGGAACGTAATAACCAATCAAGATTAAAATAGTATTCGTTTTTACTCCATTCTTCGATCATGCTCTTCATAACCATACGAGCCTCAGGCCAGTCAGCGCATATTTTAGCCAGGGCTAAATCGCCTTTAGATAGTTTAGTGCCCCCGCTGTTGACACGATTAAAAATATCAACGACTACGTCCAGGGTTTTATCAGCACCAGTAACCTGTTCAACGTGCAGGTCAGTATCGGTAATAGACAATAACCGGCTCAGTCTTTCAAGATAATTCCCTAACTTAGTGGCATACTCGGGTCGCTCACTAATCGTCTTGGCAAATTCGGCTATTGCCTGCGAACCCTCTTTCATTAATTTGCTAACATCTATCCATAATGGATCCTGTTGCATTTTCATAGGTTGATAAAAATTAAAGGTTTCGGTCTCCAAATTAAAGTATAAGCCCGTAAAAGCTTGTTTATTGCCATCGAAAAACTTGGGCGGCTTACCTCTTACAACCCCATATAGTGAAGTTACCCTCTGCTGGCCGTCCAAAATCAATTGAACCACTCCTGGCGATAAACTCCCGTCTCCTCTATACTGAGCGGAATCCGATTCAGTTACCCATACCAGTAGACCCCCCACGGGGTGACGCCTGTAAAGCGATTCAAATAGCCCCCGAACTTGTTCACGATTCCACACATATCCTCGTTGAAATTCCGGCAAAGCCATGTGCCCGCTGTCTATATGATCAAGAATGGTTGCAATTTTCATATGCAGCTCTCCTTTCCTGATCCCCTAAATCGTATTCAAAGGCAAACTGCTATAGTTAGTATGCAAAAACGCCTTTGATAAATAGGATGATTTGATATTGTACAGCTACCCATTTTAATTATCAAATGCTGTATGGCATTGGGTATGTCCAATAACTCCTCTAAAAGCCCTCTTTTCTCCCCAGCAATCACCCTAAATAAACCTGCTCATTATGCCAGCGCAAATACTCTTTAGCAGGCTTATCCTGTGCTGATTTAGGAATTTCAAGGAGTTTCTTACCCCTTAAGGCGTAGTAGTCGCGGCCATTACCATAGTCGTCTTTAATCCTTCTACTTACTTCAATATGATAATCATCGGTTACTGTCAAATAACCCCGGTCGAACAGGGTATGCAAATCTTGCCTTAATAAAATTCCATTGCTGACAGCGTGAGGTCCATCCAAGGAATAGGGCTTAATATGAGCAGCATGTAGAACCGGCAGCGTCTTTTCACCGGTTATGGCACATCTGCGCTCGTAAGCTTCAGTTACTAACACTCGGAAGGCCCCCTGCCCGAGGCGCGGCTTTACAATCTGTTCAGCTCCATAACGGGCACCCTCATCTTCCTTCATCAAGGTGGGTTCACTAGTTCTGCCTGAATATTTGTATAACCTCTCCTGAACCTGTTTCCACAGGTTGCGGCCGATTACGTCGCTGGTATCATAAGTCTTACCCTGCACAATATTTGGGCTCCAGTCAGGGGGAGCTGGGATCCAATCCGACTGGGGCCAGAAGAAGGGCTGGGTTAATACAATGCAGCCAATACAGGGATCTGGTTCAACATGAGTCTTAGTCCAGCGGTAACGATAAATAGCTTGCCGGAACTCCAGGTAACTGCTGCGGCCGTTTTTGGTACCAAATGCTTCCCAGGCCAATGAAACCGGAAGTTTGGAGTAGCGTACAAAAAACCCTCCCCCGGCAATGAAATTATATGGAGCATGCAGTTTAAAAAGGAAAACTCCATAAGGTTCTAAAGCCCGAAAGTTCTGCTTGCCCCCCGGCTGCCAAAAGTTTACTTCGTCTGGCTCTTGCTGGGCCAAGAAGTTATACCAGTTGTTGTCGGTTACCCCAACATAGATCTTCATCAATACTCCGCTCCCAGGTTTATTAAATAAGCGCAAAAGCCCCTGCCCTTATAAGGGTAAAATGAATTTTATTTATCACTACTCATGATTTACATTTTCATCCTCACTAGTGCATGCTTCACGAGGTTTAACCCCTTCCCACTTAGCACATACAGCTTCAACATCAGGATCTCGTTCAGGGTTTACCCAGCTCTTATAGAATTTCGCATTCTGACTTCTTGGGGCAGGGTTTACTTCGCGCATTTCTACTAATGCCGGAGCTTGGACGCATTCTCCTAGAACCAGTGCCATTCGCTCTGCTAATGCTGGTAGTTGATCAAGGAGTTGGCCGTAGATACCAGGAACAATTTCTTTAAAATAGCGTAAATCTTCAGGATTCTGCAAACGATGAACAATAAAACTATTGCATTGGGAGAGAACTGTTTTGGACAGTTCGCTAGGGCGCTGAGAAGCTACTACCAGACCAAGCCCAAATTTCCTGCCCTCACGGGCAATACGCTCAAATACCAGCTTGGAAATAGATTCTTCTTCACTTTTTCCAGTATGCTCCTTAATATAGTTTTGAGCCTCTTCCAATATGAGAACTACAGGAAAATCGTTGCGTTTAACTTTACTTACCTTATTATCAGATAATCGCTGCAGAAATTCTAAAATAAGCCGGCCAATTAATGCTGTAACATTTTCTAAAACTTCAGAAGCCAGCAAACTCAAATCGATGATAACCACGTTGGAAGCCTTGGCTCCCCTTCTCTGACGGTCATAAAACGGAAGCTGTCCAAGCGACAAAATATCTTTATCTGAAAGAGATATATCTAGATTACTTTTCATTCCAAGTATATCACGCAGAAAAGCAGCTAGAGAATGCTCAACATAAGGCCATTCAGAGGAAGTTGGCCCAAATAGGAACTCAAATCGAGAATCCTCAAGCAACCTATATATACGCATTAACATAGTAGAACTGTTTTCCCTAGCCCGTGCTGAATTCAATTCATCACGGGTCAAAGCGTTTTCAAGATACCTATATCGGAACCCAGATTTACTAAAATATCTAGGGTTATCCGCAGAAGCAGAACTCATATCCGTATTGCCCTCTATGGGTTTTGTAAGGATTTCTAATAATGGTTGAATTGCTTCCTCAATCCTCTGTGCCTTATCGATATCAAGAGCATTATAATATCCCTTTTTATTAGCAGATCCTATTATTTGTATAATTGTGTCAGCTGACTCTATTAAGTCATTTGCATTAAATTCATCATACAAATAAGATAATTCCTTTATTGCTTCGCGATTTGCTCTTCTTCTTAGGAATATTTTAATCCCTTGACAGTAGCTGACTATATTTGCCGCAGAAATCCCGTCACGTCCTCTGGCACTCACCGATAAAATATTATTTATTTCATATATCAGTTTTTCTCTGGTTATTCTCCATTGCTCAAATTCTGTCACTTCATCTCGTGCACACGATAAAGCATTTAACAAGACCGGTCTCTGCACTCCAGGAGCAGCACGAAATAGCCGAATGAAGTCCTCAGAATTCATAAACCAATAAGGAATAGCTAAATAATCCTCGTCAGATGGGTCGGTGGGAATATATAGGCATTTGCAGTTATCAATGGCATCTTCCCAGCAGTCCTGATCATTTTGCTTTTGGAAAGCAGTCCTATATTCTCCATTAGTATCAAGAATAACAAATCGAGTTTGCTTGACTTCATCCTGTTCCAAAATTGATTGGAGAATAGTAGCAATTGAACAGGACTTGCCTGACCCGGTACTTCCAATTACAGCAGCATGTTTACCGAAAAACGCATCTGGATCAATTTTTATTTGGTAATCCTGAAATATGGCCGATTTGCCTATCGGAATGCAGTAGCTAGGCTTATCATCAGAATTATCTGCTGTTTGACTCCGCCCAAAAATGATGTCCAGATCATCCTGGGAAGTTATGTAAACCGGTGAATCCAATACGGGAAAAAGACTTATTCCTTGGCGAAAATGCTTGTCCTCTATAGTTCCAATCATAGTCGCCTTCATCAGGCGTCGCGAAGATGGCAAAGTTACCATGGTTTTATCAGCACGAAGTTCATTTTCCTCCGTAAGAACCACTTTAGTAACCATGGCCACAATACGGCGATTACCAACTGGTATGATTACATACGAGTTTATTCGGCCAACTTCTACTGAACCTTCATAGGTTACCCGAGTCAAAGCTTTCAAATCACGACTCAATTCTATGGTGATCTGAGCAGTATCAACTGCTACCACCCTGCCGATCTCGTAGTCACTTGTCGCCATCAGATGATCCCTCCTTCGAATCATCCTGCTTGATCAGCTCATTATACGTGCGAATAACCCTTCTTTCAATTTCTTCATCTCTTAAGTCTGGCAATAAATGGTCAACAAAACCATCGAATCTACCTAATTTTGAACCTATAATAGTCCATATTCGCTCATCTTTTAGAGACTCCAGCTTCTTTACAAAGTCATTAGGATAAGGATCAATTACTACCAGAGTAAAACTCGGCACTGCCAGAGCTTGTCTTATAATGGCATTTACATGTTCATCACCAAAACCATATCCAATGGCGAATAGCACTGACTGCGGCTGAACTATGGCATTGCCAAATCTCCTAAACAATTCAGAATACGGTAATGATAATGCTTGTCCGTACTTAAGTGGTGAAGGATAAATAACCACCTGCCCTGGTTGATTCTCATCAGAAATAGTCGAATATAACCCATAGGGATTTTCCCACTCGGCAGTAGAGCTTCTCCAACTAAGGGATCCATGGAGTTTGTATAGGTGTAATGCCCGATCAAATCTATGTACATGCCCTTCGGTTGTTTGAGCAGGAAAGTAAAAATCCACATCATAGGATTCTGGTCGAAATACTCTACGCAATGTACCAACAAAGCCATCTACCAGAAGGACTCCTTCTGCATCAGCAGCCTGTTCGATTAAAGTGTCATAATTAAGGGTAAAAATATTAGTACGACGAAGGTTAAGTGGCCGAGTTAGAACTTTTTTAATGAATTTACGGTGTACATTGAGTTCATGTTGTTTGCCTTCGAGAGGAAGATGAAGAAGGCTAATTAGAGTACCGGTAATTTCTTTAATAAGCCTGTCCAAAGCATTTCTAACCAGGGTTAAACTTTTATCATCGCTCAAATAATGAATTGTTTGATTACCTTTCATCCCTTCTAGCCACATATACAAATGGCTTAAGTAGTCTTCCAGGTTTACTGGAATGGATTCCGATTTAGTATCTTCCAAATCTATGTCTTTCAAATAAAGGCTCCGTTCCTCAAATGAGAAGCTTCGCTTCGCAATTACGGAAGTTGTATCATAAAAGACTTCAATCCACATTGGAGGCCTAGTGTCTTTTTGTTCTTGCAAGGCTTTGTCAACCAATAGCTTTTCCAGTTTAAGAGGTATATTTTTTAGAGATACTCCTCCTGCTGGTATAGATGCACCAGCCCCAAACAAAAACGAGACATTGTCCGTTTTCAAGAGAGTTCCAATTCTGATACGCATTTCTTCTAGTTTCTTTTTGAGCAGCTCATCGTCGATGTTGTCCTCACATTGCTTGACAAATTCTTTTGATCCTAACAGAATACGGTATAGCACCTCCGCCATTGCGCACTTCCCCTTTCTGACAATTCAATTACAGCTGAAGTCTCAACATATCCAAATCGGGGTAATTTGCCAAAAGCTGCTCTAACTGCCCTCCTGGACTTGAATAGCCCACTACCACTTTGTCGGCTATTTCTATCATCATGCGGTTGCGAATGGCGGCGGTTTCTTTGGTAACTCGTTTTACTGAAGCTTCAAATGGTGTGATGATCAGCAGGCGTCCCTGATCCAGAGGTTTTTTAAATTCAGATTCCACGCGGATTTTCAGTCCGCGTGCCAAGGCAACAATGATAGGCTGAGTACCTTTTAGCAGGTAGTGCAGTACATCCTTTTCCAATGGGCTGTGAAAACCACTGATAACGCAGTTACCTGCTTCCCGTTGAGCAATAGCCCAATCGTAGCATTTAAGTACAATGGTAGCTGGAACCTGCCGGCTGCAAAGGAAAGCGATCTTGGGAAGATTAAGGATGTCCTTATTGCCAAGGCTAGCCTTAATCATGCGTCATCCTCATCCTCCCCCAGTTCCTTGCCCATACGGTATTTGATATCATAGTTTATAATAAAGTCGAGTTCTTCAGGGGTAAAGCCGTAATATTGGCCTAATATGGTGTCTATTTCGTCTATAATTGGTTTAGAGTATTTTACATTAAAGTTTACTTCGGTAGTTGTAATAATTTCACCTTGCCGTTCTCTATTCTCGGAATTATTGTAATAACTCTGCAATAGTTTCTCGACAACATCTCGAAACTCACAACCATCTATTTCTGTTAAATCAAACAGAGGAAATTCAGCAACTTCTCTAGCCACGACATCCATACAATTGGAATTAGATATCCAATACCAATAAAACAGTTGACTATTTAGTACTGCTAGAATTGCATAATAATTGTCATCTGAGACTTCAATACGTTTATAGTGTGATGATAGGGATCTATCAATCGCTTTCCTCCAGTACCTCCCTCCAGAATGGTAAAAAATTGCTTTGCCGCCGATATGGTAATAGTTCTTAATTTTTTTGTTATATGAATGCATTTTTTTTAGGATTGATAATTCACTATTTGTTCCTAATTTTGGGAATTTATTTGCATGCGTGCTTATGGTAGGTATCTCGCAATATCGTAATGATTCAAATAAATACGATCGGTTAGAGTTTATTCCATCGTACCATCGATAGTAATTTGTAATCCATGAACCTTCTAATACTGAATGCCCCAACATAATTATGGACAAGTTCATGTCAACTCCAGAGAATAGTTTCCCTGGGCGAGTTGCATAATTGGAATACCATTGGAGTTCAGCAGTATTACATAAATACTGTAACTCCTTCATTCCATCAGTTGAAATGGCTGCAATGGGTACAATCATTCCTATTCTTTCTTTGCATATCTTAATCGATCGTTCAATAACAAAAGCATAAAGGTTATTTGATGCCAATGTTTTGTAGTTATTCAATTTATATATGTCTGAAACTGACCGTTTTGATACACGGTCCTTCTTTGTATATACTACATACGGCGGGTTTCCAATGATCACATCAAAACCGCCCCGCTCATGGATTATTTCATAGAATTCTGCAAACCAGTGGAAGGGTTGGTGGGTAGCCAGCCACTGGTCGTAGTCCATATTAGTAGTCTGTTTATGCAGGAGCAGGTTTAACTGGTCATTTAATTCCCCTAATCGCTGGTTAAGTTCAGCTTTAGCCTGGACGAAGTCCTTATAGTCTTTTCCATAATCCAACTGCAGCTCTTTATAGCGAGTAAAGGTTCGAGCAACCACATCACACTGTTCTTTGATTTTTTCTTTATCGTTGTCAAAGTCCAGTTGTCCTGCAAAAGCCTGATCTATTTCCGTCTCGCTGGCATAACCGATAAGTGTGTTCCCAGCCCGAATGTTGAAGTCTACATCCGGCAGGGGTTCTAATCCCAGGTTCGGCTTTTGATAGTCTGGTTCTACGGTAGAGACCAGCTTCAGAAAAAGTCTGAGTTTGGCTATTTCCACAGCTTCATGCATGATATCTACCCCATAGAGGTTATTGAGTATAATGCTTTTGAATATGAAATACTGGCGATTAGGATGCTGAGGGGCATTCAACCGTGCTAAAGTCTCCTCGAAGAATTTGTATTTCCCCTTTGGAGCTGAGGTCACAAATTCCTCCATGCGCTGCAGACAAGCCTCATACAAGGGTTCCAGGATATTCAGGGCAGCAAAGAGGAATGCTCCAGAACCACAGGTGGGGTCCAGGATAGAAATGGCTTTACGCTTTTCTCCCTCTCCGGCCAGGGATTTATAAAAATGAAGTATGAATTGCGGATCGGGACAGTTTTCTATGCTGTCTAAGGCGAACTGTTTGATATTAAGGTTGTAGGTGATAAAGTCATTTATGTGCTTTATCTCTCCGGCAGCTATTTTGTCTTTGAGCTCTTCATAGCGTTTGCGGCGTTCAATGACCTCCCGCCAGATTTCTGTAGGCAAAGCTACTTCCGGTGGAGCGGGTCGGTTCCAGCAACGACGTTTTCCTACCAAGTCGGGTTGATCCGGATTCAGTCCTTCTTTCACATCATCAGGTAAATCACTCCATAGATCATCGGGATTAATACCATATTTAACTGATGGATATATATAGGCATCCCCGCTGGTTTTCAGCATATTCCAGAGCCAGCCCTGGGCATCAAAGGCTTTTTTATAATAGCGTTCGGTTTCATCGAATAGATAGGGGATAATACAGTTTTTGCTGATATAGTCGGTAATATCTTCTTTAGTATAATAGGCACCCATCTGAGACCGGTCATTTATGTATTTTTCAAAAATGTAACCAATAACATCAGGATTTATTTCTTTTCCACTAGCAGATGGCCTGGTATCTAGATGCCATTCATACTGATCAAAGAAATTAAATATACGTTCAAAAGCCTTGTCTTCGATCTGAATGTCAGGAAAGTCAAGTTCAAGCTGATGAACGTCAAACAATCCCCCGTTGAGATAAGGTATTTTGCCTAATTCAGCAATTAACTCGGGACTGCGTTCGGGGGATCCTAAGCCTTTGTGGAAAAGAGCTAACAAGAAATTGCGGTAGAAAGAGTAGAATTTATCCTTTCCCTTTTTCTGCTGGCAGGATTTCAGTTTGTCGCGCAAGTAGTCTTTGTTGTTGTCGAGAAAGCCCTTTTTCTGAATAAAATAGCAGAACATCAGGCGGTTAAGCATCAACGAGGTATACCATTCCCGGCTAGTTTTATCCTCTATACCTTTTACAAAACCAAGGAAAGCAGTGTGTTCCTTCTTAAATCCCTCATAAAACTTCTTGGTAACCTTTTCCCGGTTCTGCTGGAAATTCTCCCTTACCCTGGTTGTAACATCGACAATAGTGATGTTCTCCTCTTCATCCAGAGTGAAAAAAAGACCGGAGGCTCTCTGATATAGCAATTCGGGATCCTGTCCCTTATACCATCGGGTTTCGGTTAGTTGCGGTGGTTTACCGGTATCACGCATGACCCACTGCCACAATTGGGTGCTGTGTAATTCATCGCAAAATATTATTAAGTGTTCATAATACAGGCGTGACACGGCCCGGTCCAGTTTCATGCGCGTGCTGTAGTCCGGCACTCGCCCTCGGTTATCCGGACTGCACACCAGGATGCGAAAACCTCTCTTTTCTGCCACCGACTGCAGCGTGAAGGTTTCAATCCCGACTTTTACTGTATCCTGCCCTTTAATGTAATTCCAGCCCAGGTGATTGAAGAGATTCATAAAATCGAAGCTCTCAATAAGCTGCTTAAACTGCTTTTTACTTACCGCGTTCATTTAATCACCTCATGATTTATTCCTAGAGAACAGATAATTTGGGGAATGGCTTCAATCGATGCCTGTTTTTGATCAACCACACATAATCGGCCTTCGTCTCTCAGTTGGATAAGCATGGCAGCCATTTCCTCGTCCGTAATTCCAAAACGAATACGACGGTTAATAAGCTCACGAGCCGATTCTCTCAAGGGATAATGGAGCAGATCATCCATGGTCCGTTTTAAGGCCGGCACATCAAAAATGGTATCCTTCATATTGAGATAATAACGTTCCAGCATTTTATAGGCCTTGTAGCGTGCTCCCCTTTGGCTTCCCAGCTGTCCTCCTGGAGCAGCAGCTTCCTGTTCGGCTAGTTCTACAGCACGAGCGACCAAATCATGGTGATTTTCCAAACGTTTTAAGGCAGGAGTGTCCAAAGAGCATTCAGCCGCTTTAAGGATACGGAACTGATTCTTTGATATCAATTTACCTGTATCATCCAGCCAGGTTAGTCCTTCAAAGCCGAAGCTATTACGGCTGTAAGTTATAACACCGTTTCTAAACTCACTTTCCTTTTCTCCGGGTTTCGTAGAGTAAACCACGTCAGGTAAGACTGGAATAATCTTCTTGAGAGCGGGATTAGCCATGGTGGCCTGATTCCATATTTCATAGGCCTGGGAGGTCAGATCAACTTCCCCCTCATCATCATCCAGCAAACCAGCTTTTTCATTATAAAGATCGGCTATATTCACCGGATCGCCATCAAAAAAGACTTCATCAGAGCCAATTACCTCAGAATTCTCTGTGATACGTTGGGCCAGGCGATTTCTCAAATTAATTATTCTTTCCAGTCCGTCCTGGGGCAAAAATGAGTAACAGATTATATACGGGGACTTCTGCCCGATACGGTCGACGCGTCCAGCCCTTTGGACAAGGCGTATTAAAGCCCAGGGCAAATCATAGTTGACAATGATATGCCCGTCCTGCAGGTTTTGCCCCTCACTGAGAACATCAGTACTTATTAAGATGCGTAGTTCATTAGGAATGCGTTTCATAATCCCATTACTGACCGGACTGAAGCGACGTGCATATTCACTGGGGTTCTCCACATTTCCAGTTACACAAGCCATATTTCCAATTCCCCGTTTGCTCAGTTGTTCGTAGAGGTAACGGGCTGTGTCGGCAAATTGTGTAAATACAATTATTTTTTCTTCAGCATGCTTGCCTGTGCACAGCTTTTCCAGGGCGTTAAGCTGTTTGTCCTTGGCTGGATCCCAATGTTTGCCGATTTCAATAATTGTCAGTATGGTTTGTATGTCTTCTTCTAGTTGCTGTGCCAATTCAGGTATAAACAGCTTGCTGTCCAGCCAATCAAATTTCTGTTCATCCCTCTGGCAGTGTTGATATACTTCCTTTGCTAATTGCCAGTATTGGCGGCGATCGGTAATAAACGATAAGCTGACCTCGCCATTCCACTGCTCATCTTCCTCCAAAAATTCATCGATGTCAGCCTTCTCCTGCTCTCCAATGGGAAGAGGCAGGCCATTTTGAATAGCATATAAAAAAACGGTATTCCTGAGTACATGACGCGCTAGTGAAATCAAAAAGGAAAAGCCACTGCTTTCTAAACGTTTAAACAAATTGGTACGGCAAAAACCCATCAGGCGCCTGCCTGCCCTGGACAGGTTCGCTATGACACGCTCTTCTTCTTTAGTGAGTTTTTGAGACGATTGGGTATCTATATAATTCCCTAATCCATTTCGGGCCAGATGAAGCCGGTTTATCTTATCTACTACATTTGAGGAATATAGCTTAACATATATATCATCCGGGTCTTTTTCGTCAAAACTGTATTCTACTTTTAGTGGCAGGCGGTTGGGAAAGTAATTCTTGGTTCCATCACTAAACAAAATATAGTATTGTTTTTTGACAGCATCCCAATGGGCATAGTTGCTTTTTATAAACGTGCGGGTTCTTCGAACCATATACATTTTCAATAATTCTTGCCAGTCTTCAATAAATTCGCTTTTCTCAAAAGCTAAGAGAGTATTTGGGTGATACTGATAACGAGCCACAAACTCGGTCGCACCACCCACACTATTAATAAACCGTTCCGGCATAATGCCAATATCCTTGTCTTCTGGGACAAATAAGCGAAGTTGATTAGATATATCCAGATAGCTTTTGTTATATGGTGTAGCGGTTAACAATATCACCTTGCTTTCATTTTTCTCAATGTACTCCTTTATTAAGGCATAGCGTTTGCCCTGACGGTTGCGAAGATTATGGCTCTCGTCAATTATTACTACTCGATAACGGGGCGTTTTTTCTACAAAGTCTGATTTTACTTTGGATATGCTCTGGACTTTGCCCCGCAATTGATAACGGTGTATGTAATGTTCCCACATGGGAGTAAGGTTTTTCGGACAAATAACCAGAGTCTCAGTAAAAAATGTCTCCTCAAACAGTTTGGCTATAGCTGTTGCGGTAAGAGTTTTGCCAAGACCCACCACATCCCCAACCAGGACTCCGCCACGTTTGTCCAAATGCCGGGCGGCTACACTAACAGCACTGGCCTGGAAAGGAAGTAATTCTTCCTGCAGTTTTTTCGGCACTATATAATCATTGATGCCGCTCCGGGCTTCCTGGGAGAGATGGTAAGCCATCTTTAGGTAGATATAATAAGGGGGAACCAGTTTGTCGCTAGCCCAGCTCTCATCCAAGATTTCAATAAGCTCCTTACTAATATCGATACACCAGCGATCATTCCAGCGGTCTTCGAACCAATGGCTGAGTTTTAGAGCAGCATCCTGCTCAAGTACATCCACATTCAGCTCACCTTGCGAAGTTAAACCCGCCATGGTTAAATTGCTGCTTCCCACATAGCCGATCAATGGTGCCAGTGGATCGTTTCGATGCAGCAAGTACAGCTTGGCATGCAGAGGGTACTGAAGGAAGAGTTTTATCTTCACTTTTCCTTTCATTAACTGTTGTTTAAGCTTTTGCAGGCTGCTTTCATCTTCGGCAGTAGGTATGCCAAAAGTAAGCTGCCGCCTGAATGAACGGGCTATTTCTTTTTTGATTTCTAAAGCTTTCGGCGGATCCATCAACCCTTCTTCTTTATAAGCCAGAGCCTGCCGTAATAAATCCTCTTCTGGTCTTTGCATTCCCACTAGAAGTCGGCAGCAGTCCTCGCCGCCACTAAAGTTATCTACCGGCTCCTGAACCAATTTCCATCCTCTGAGATTAAAGTAACCGACACAAAAATCAGCCCGGTAAGAACTGCTCAGGGTTATTAGCAACCCGCTTTTTAAATGATTATCAATGTTATCGTAGATCTTGGGCATTTAATAACATCACATCCTTTTAAACACAATCCATGTCGTTTCAGCCAAACTACCTACCCCACATTCCCCACATTCACTAAGAGATTATAGGTAAACCAGCCGTCCCCGGTAATGAAAAACTGGGGCTTTGCACTGGCGGCGTCGCGCTGTATGCCCACTCCGTCGGAATAGGGCATGAAGGAGACGATTTTGTCCAGGCGCACGCGGAAGGTTTTCTGGCTGCTGGTGAAGTAGATATGCTTATTGGTAACGGCCATAATGCCGGTTCCCATATGAACTCGCTCAGTGGTTTCTACCGGGTGGCCCTTAAAACCGCCGGTGCGAAAATATATGCCTTTGGCTATCCTAAAGCTGAAACCCGAGCTGCCCCCTACATATTTCCGGCGTGTTTTGTCTTCATAGTAATCTACCCGGTCGAAAACCCAGATAAGGGTTTCGGATTTCTGAAAATTGAAGGGCAGTGCTGTATTGATTTGCACCCGTTGTGATATATTGCCTTCCATAACCTCACGCAGCACCGCCCCTTTGACGAACTGGGCGTAAACACCTCGCCGGTCCAAATCATTCTGGGTGAGATTGAAGTGAGCAGCGAATTGGGTGAGATGGTTTTCTTCCTCCCGGCTGAGGCTGCCATCTTCGATGAAGTGGTTCACGGCCTGCTCCCAACCATTTATAATAGCTTCAGCTACCTGCTCATCAGGAATAAAACTATTGGAGGCTATACTGCTCAGCCTGGACCGCAGGCTTTTGACATCACCCTGCCCCCGGGCAGCTTGTTCGGCCAGGTATAGCATCTGTTGCCATCCCTGTTGGTATTTTTCAGCACATTCCCGGTGCTGTTGGCGCAAAAAGCCGGCCGGCTGTCCGCAATACTTGCAGTCGCCCATACCCAACCCTCCTGGTTTTGTACTCTCCAATTCCATATTTCTTATTTAATGCCATTATTCTACAATCGACTCGGTTCTCCTTCGTCATATCTTGGTCCCAGGCGAAGCAAAAAGAACAATGGACAGTGTATATGTACAGAGCCCCAACCGGAGCGGGCAGGCTCGGATGGGGCCCATTGTGAATGCACGGCCGTGGCCAGCACCTGGCTAATCCAGATAATATCCCTGATTCCTCCTGCGGCGGCTGGGCCGGGCTATACGGCCTTCCACGGCATTGGTGTCGTTCATAACCGGGAAAGCGCTGAAATGCAGCACCTGCTCACTATCAATAAGACCTGCCCCGATATAGCTGTCCGTCTGAATCCTGAAATCAGTGCCCAGACCCGGTGATTTGTAAAACACCGGCCTGGCCTGGCAGAGTTGCTGCCACACCTGTTCAGGCTGGGGAGCCTTGTAGCTTGGTTTGTCACCCCTTACCTCCAGGGCTTCCATGGCATAGCTCTTGATCAATTTGCTCCACAACCTGGACAATGCGTCACTGTGGCCCAGGATATCGAGGCAGTTGAAGCTGCCATTGACAAACACCATAACCCCGACCTGCCCGGGCAAGGTTTCCACACCCGCAGTGTACTTTTCCATTTCGGCCTCGTAATCTACAAACATATCATGCATGGCTGCGGTGGCTGAATGCGATCCCATTGCAGCTTGTTTGCGGTCAATCTCCTCCCACACCGCCCTTTGGTCGGAGGCGAAGACTTCGTACATGCGCAGGTTGGCAGTCACTCCGGCAGCCTTTTGGCCGCGCAGGCGGCTGTAACCGAAGACCTCTGAGGAACTGAATGCAGCCGAGGTATGGTGCCAGCGCCCGCGCTCCACGCAGCTCACCGGGATAACTAATTCAACCTGGGCGGCTATCAACAGGGTGGCATTGACCAGGCGGTTCTGTTTGGCTCCCACCAGTTCTTCACCATCTAATATCAACACCGGCTTATCACCTTTGTTTATCACTTTAATCTGGTTGACACTGCCTCCTTCACTGGTTTCCCTGGCTTCCAGGCGTCCCCCCTGCAAGGCCTCATCCAACATCTCGTAATATCTCGGCCCGCTTCCCTGCTCAGCCATAATCGGTATCAGGGTCAGGTTCTCTCTAACCCACGGTTCCCCCAACCGCAGCGTTTCAAAGCGCTTTTTCAGAACTTGTTCCATGGCTTCTGACCTCCTGGTTCTTTTGGTTATTTCAATAATAGATCCCCGTTTGGACAGTAAGTTGTCACCATGAAAATTGTCTTTAGCTGAGATGCCAGATGACCTATTTATTGCTCAAATACCCTGTACAGGGGTACTAACATTTCAACCTGGATGGTATTAGCACCGGCATTTGTCTCATATGCCGCATCTGCTGTCAAGCCTTCTTTGAGCAGGTTGGCCATGCTGCTCCGCATGTAGATCAAACATTTATTCTGCTGAACAGGTCACGATACAGTGTTTTCGCATGAAAACGGAAGCCCCCCGAAAAATCCGGGGGGCTATCCAGTCATTCTATATATTAAGTATTAAGGTAATGCTATTGCTTCAACAACTATAGAGCCTGAAAGAGTCTCCAGCGCAAAGTTTTCATCCGAGGGCATGCTGATTGTTACAGCGATGATGTTCCACATATCCCCCTGTGCATTGATCGGGTTAATATCAAAAGTCAGCGCTTCATCTTGACTAACCCAATCGGCAGTGGCTTTATGACCTGTAACCGGGTGACCTCCTCCGATTGCCTGATTCTGACCGCAGGTTCCAAGGGTAAATTAAATACTCTATAGAAAGTAGTCTATCTTTTATTTCTGTAGCCACAATAGTTTAAGCGGGCTAATATATTATAAACGGCGGGACTGTAGCCGGTTGCCTGCTGTAATTTTAATCATGTTAAGTCCAGATCTTATCGGACATTATAGATATAATTTAATTAATAGGCATTTTCACTTGCTTACTATATTGTAGGGAGATTTATGATGCGGAGAAAAACTTTCATTGTATTGTTTGCGTTATTTATTTGCATAGGATTTGCCAGGCCAGCCTTAGCCGCACCTACCATCAAATTAGACGGTCAGCAGCTTTCTTTTGATATAGAACCCATCATTCAAGATGGTAGAACTTTGGTACCCCTTGAGGCCATTTTTGAAGCTATGGGAGCTGATGTTGCCTGGGATGCCTCTACACTCACGGCAACAGGAACAAAAGGAAATATTACAGTTAAATTGACGATTGGCTCAACAGAACCTACCGTCAACGGTATTTCCCATACACTGGATGTGCCCGGCAAAATGGCTGATGGGAATCCTCTGGCTCCATTGCGTTTTGTTTGTGAAGCTTTTGGCGGAATTGTGGAATGGGAGGACGCCACGCAGACAATTCATATCATCTCATCCGGCAATGTTATTCCAAAATCACCGATTGTAAAGCCATCAGGTGCAGCACCCACTTTCTCTGGCTACGTAGGCGATAGTAACTCGTATAAATACCATCGCCCTGGCTGCCAGTATGTCTCTCAGATAACACCAGCGGATGTGGTGGTATCTTTTAATAACCAAAAAGAGGCTGAAGCAGCGGGATATGAACCCTGTAGCTGGTGCAATTAACTTGTGCCGGTAAAGAGCACCCGGCTTTTATTATCGAATTGATCCACCCCATGGGACAATGAGACGGTTTGCAGTGATTTGTAGAATTCTTTCTTGACCATACCAGCTTTCACTTGATTGTTGTGGAATGTAACCAACAGTAGCTAAAAAGTTTTGCTCATCCTGCATCGGCTCACTTTTAAAGCGATCTAGAAAAACATAGCTTACTCTACTGTTTTTCAAATTATAAAAAGAGACATAGCGAACCGCTCTTATGCCTCTGGTGATCAGATGCCTAATCTGGCCTTTTCCAATAACACTATATGAGAAGCTGTCTCTGTGTTTAGGCCTGAGTTCGTAAGATCTCACTTAACCGCCGGGCATACTCTTCTCCGTCTGCCCCATCTGAAATCAGCTCAATGTCCTCCGGCGCGGAAGCCCCGAGACCCAATTCGATCGCTCTTGAAATTTGTTCCTGCTGAAAAATCGGGGTCTTCATAATCGCATCATTGCTCCCCAGGTCTTTCAGAATTGCTAGCCCTACGGCATCAAGGGCTACTCTGTCTCTGGACAGCAGCATCACATTGGCCTTTTTCCTTGT
>LFSQ01000120.1:21674-22321 GCA_001512785.1 Syntrophomonas sp. DTU019 | reverse complement strand
CAACCGCCTTGGGAATATGAAAGCCGTCTTTCCAGTGCAGACCCTCCCTTTCGAATTTCACCCATTGCTCTGGCGTAAGCTTATCATAATTGAGCACCTCAACACCCAGTCTTCGGCAAAGCTCGTCCACTCCTTTTTCCTTTAAAACATTCTCCGTCAATGGAGGGCCACTCCGTTCCCCAACTGTCACTGAGGCAGGTCCTGTTGCTTGAATTTCCAGCAAAAGTTGTTCGAGGGTGTCATTGTGGGTTGAACCGGGCGCTGGATCGGCGGTATTGANNCCTACGGCATCAAGGGCTACTCTGTCTCTGGACAGCAGCATCACATTGGCCTTTTTCCTTGTACCCTTGTCAGGTCCGCCATCGACAAAAACATCAATCCCATCCATGAGAACAAAGTCCGGCTGATATGCTAGATTGATCTCGGCAATCATTTTTCTCATATGGGGAGATCCGTGCAACTCGCTCATATACGGATAACCCCTTCTCGGAACGAGCCCAACCGCAAGCTTTAAGGACATGCTGAAAATACCGCCGAAACGGTGCGTTTTCAGCGTGCAGGTGGCAACATTGACATCAGCATCTCCAACCGCCTTGGGAATATGAAAGCCGTCTTTCCAGTGCAGACCCTCCCTTTCGAATTTCACC
>LFSQ01000120.1:0-21541 GCA_001512785.1 Syntrophomonas sp. DTU019 | reverse complement strand
CAGCAAAAGTTGTTCGAGGGTGTCATTGTGGGTTGAACCGGGCGCTGGATCGGCGGTATTGAAGTTTGGCTTCAAAAGCACGGTTTTTCCCGCATACCCCAGGGGACCCAGCATGGCTAAACATCTTTTGACTCCTTCTTTTCTGTTGTCTGTCAGAACGAGGTACACTTTAGAGGTTTTCTTTTGAGCAGGGGTTTGTTCCTGTTCTTGAACCGTATTCGTCCCCGGTTCCCTCGCCTGGTCGGGAACATCACTCTTACTGGTATTTTCGTTAATTCCGCAGGACATTAACCCAAATGAGGACATGCCGACAGCGGCAAGGCAGGCTATTCTGATGAACTTCCTCCGACTGAGGTATGCATCTTTGTTACCTTCTTTCATATCCATATCCTCTGCCTCCTCTGCCACCAGGAATTTGGACAATTGAATCAACGTGTTACGAGAACCAAATGTGCTTAAAACCTTATCTATGATTTTGGCGTCAGCCCTGTACTCCGCCTATTTTGTACAATTATACAATTAATATACAATTAGCATATCACTAAAACCCGTGGCAGCACAGTAGGGCTGTGTTCCGCTTCGGGACACAGAAGGAACTGTCGCCGTGTATCTCGTGTATCCCGATCCCTTCCCAGGTAAAAATGCACAGCGCCCCAACCGAGTAAGAAGGCTCGGATGGGGCCCATTGTGAATGCACGGCACGTGGCCAGCACCTGGCCAATCCAGGTAATATCCCTGATTTCTCCTGCGGCGGCTGGGCCACAGTTCCCCTGACCGCAACGTTTCAAAGCGGTTCTTTAGTATTTGTTCCATGGCTTTTGACCTCCTGGTTCTTTTGGTTATTTCAATAATAGATCCCCGTTTGGACAGTGAGTTGACACCATGAAAACTGTCTCTAGCGGGGACGCCAGCTAGCTTAGTTATTGCTTATATATCCTGTACAGGGATACTGACACTTCAACCCGGATCGCATTAGCACCGGCAATTAACACATATGCCGAATCTGCTGTCAAGCCTCCTTTGAGCAGGTTGACCATGCTGCTCCGCATGTAGATTAAACATTCATTCTGCTGGGCAGGTCACGATACAATGTTTTCGCATGAAAAAAGAAACCCCCCCGAGAAACCACGGGGGGCTATGCAGTAATCTTAATTTATTGCATTTGCTTCAACAATTATAGAGCCTGAAATGGTCCCTAAGTCTACACCCGAAGGTATGCACACTTTTACAGCAATGTTTCTGATGTGCCACATATCGCCCTGATTCTTGATTGGATCGATTACAAAAGTCAGCGCCTCACCTTGGTTAAGCCAATCAGCAGTAGCCGGAGTACCTGTTGCCTGACCCTGACCACAGCTTCCAAGGGTAATATATTGTGCAAAATCCCCCTCTGCCTTTACAGTGACCTTAATCTTTTCTTTTGACATGTTGCGCAATTCAAACAGCGGAATCCATTCATATACACTGTTAGGTTGTAACCCCCATGGCTTGCCTAGCGCGCCTTTGCCAAAATCGAATTTCAACTCGCCGTTTTCCACGTAGGCTGTGCCATCCTTAATCCCCACTTTATTCTCCCAACTCCAGGCCGGATTAGGAGAAAGTGCCACCAGAGCGGTATTGGTATTGGCAATGGTCAATGTCCCGGTATTAGTGACCGTGGCATTGGAATACGCCATTGCCGCCATCATTCCCGATAACGCCAGCAGACACACAATAACAAGAATACTAACCCTTCTCATCCTACTTCTCCTCTCCTTTCGATTTAGTTTTTTGGTTGGTTAAACATTGATTTCATTTTAGCCAGGACTGGGGGATTGCTCGCCATCAAAAGGATTTAAGTTTAATGGTCAGTTGGGATAAAATTAAATACTCCTAAAGGATTATTTGTTATGGCGTCCCTCGCATAAGGGGCTAAAAAAACCGCCGGGAAACCCGGCGGTTTTCGGCGGTTTTCTATATCGGCAAATACCTGCAGACCCCTCTCCCTTTCTTGCGCACCTCCCGGACAAAGCGGCGACGGTAACGGGGTTCGAGGTAGGGCAGAACAAACAGCGGCAGAGCAGGAACCAGAGAAACAACCACTAAAGCCAGCCAGAAATTGATTACCGCTAAAGACCTGATTATCCCCGGGGGCAGAAAGGGCATAAACATGCCTACCTTCACATTGGCCTGGTAGAGGCCTTCTTTTTGACCGTGAACAGTGGCCATCACCTGGGCGCTATGCCCACCGGAGAGATAAAACCAGTCTTGGTGCAATACCACCTGAGGATCCCGGGATACAGCGTAGTAATATAAAGGTATAGCTCCCTCGTTCTCAAGTTCCGCCAGAACCTGTTCCCGGGAATCTCCCAGTTCGAGGATACCCACATCACTCCCCATGAGCACACCGGCGTTTTTCTCCACACCATAGGAAAAGGTAAGAAAGAGACTGCCCATCAGCATGAGGGAGCCGATAAGAATCGCAAAGGCCAGGCCGGCCAGAATATAAAGCTGGCCTTTTTGCCAAACCTCCTTTCTGCGTTTTTTCTTGGGCTTGAAAATCTCATCCAAAACCAGGGCTGCAGCCAGTATCCCCAGCAGTGCCGGCAAGAGGAGAGGGTTTTTTATGTTTCCCTCTATCAATAGGGGAATATAGCCCAGAAGGGGGATTTTAAGCGGCAGGGGGCCGACGGTAGGAACCACCCCGGCAATCCATTCCGGCCGAACAGGGGGATAGCCCAATCCCTCCTGGTCAGTCCACTCATTGGCATCACCCCTGGTTATAAACCCCTGCTCACTATCGCCCCCTACGATGCGATGCATGGTCCAGTCTCTGATACCGTCTTTTTCGGAGCGGAAAACAATGATGTTCCCTTCCGAAAATACGGTTTTTTCTCCGGTTGGCCAGATAAAAACCATGTCTCCCCGGGTCATCAGCGGGGTCATGCTCCAGGTCCTGATAGTCACGGCAAGAGTGGGTTTCTCGCGCCAATAGGTGACCAAAGGGGTAGAAACCAGGACAATTATAATAAATATGAAAAGGGTATGGCCTGCTTTTTTCAACATATGCTTTCTCCTAACCAATAAGATTGTGTCGCTCACTGATGCGCTGATCGATACCCGGGTTTTTGCCCATTCCGCGGGAAAACGCATAAAGGGCGGCCTGGGTGCGATCTGCAAACCCCATCTTGTCAAGGATGTTACAGATATGTTTTTTTACTGTATTTTCGCTGATATAAAGCCGGGCAGCGATAGCCCCGTTGCTGAGGCCTTCGGCAAGGCATTGAAGGATCTCCAGCTCCCGGGCGGTAAGCCTCTCCAAAGGGTCTTTTTCTGCCTTGCTCATGATTGTATCCAGGGTTTCCGGGTCGTAGTAGCGACGGCCCCGGGCCACTAGCCGGATGGCGTTTAAAAGCTCCTCGGGAAGGGCTTCTTTGAGAATATAGCCCTCTACGTCTTCTGCCACAGCCTCTGAAATATTACGCTGGGAAGCATAGGAGGTGAGTATTATAAAGCGGCATTCAGGCACCTGCAGGCGGGCCTGGCGAATCAGCTCCAGTCCGCTGCCGTCAGGCATCTTCATATCTACAATGGCCAGTTCGGGCCTGAGAGAGGCAATTAGGTCCACTCCCTCAGCACAGGAACTGGCCACCCCAACCACTTTCATATCCGCTTCCCTCTCCAGGGTCTTCTCTACGCCCTGACGCACCACAGGATGGTCATCGACAATAACGATTTTCATACCTTTAATCCCTCCTTGGCAGCAAATATCTCTTTGTTATCGAACAATGGGGTTATGCAGCGGATAACCGTCCCCTCTCCCGGCTTGCTTTCAATAATCAGCTCTCCTCCCATGCTTCTGGCCAGCTCTTTCATATTTATCAGCCCCAGGCCAGATGTTAGGCCATGCCCAACAGCGTCAGGCTCAAAACCGCTCCCGTTGTCAGCCACCACCAGGCTTAACTTATCCTCGTCCGCCGTAAGGGAAACCCGGATGTGATCACACGCCCCGTGACGGATAGCGTTTCCGGTAGCTTCCCGCACCATGCGGTCCAGGGATTGTTTGGCCAGGGCATTAAGGGAAGCGAAGTTCCCGGTACAGTTGAATTCTACTGCCACATTATTCAGTTGGCTCAAATCAAGGAGGTATTTCTCGATTTCGCATACAAAACTGTCTTCATCACTTTTTGCTGAACTCATGCAGTAGATGGAGGTTCGCAGGTCTTTTAGGCTCTTCTGGGCGGTTTTTTGCATAAGCCTGAGCTGCTTGCACACATTCTCGCTTAAGGGTTCATTTTTTATCAGCGTATCCAGGCCGTAAATGAGGCCGAAAATATTCTGCGTAACTTTGTCGTGAATCTCCCCCGCAATACGGTCTTTTTCCTCCATCAGCAGAAACTCCTCGGCCAGCGATGCCAACAGCCTTTTTTCCAGGGCCCAGGCACATAGATCAGCCAGGAAAGTAAGGCTTCGTTTTACCTCTTCCATGCTTTCCGGTTCATCCAGATAGTACGCGGACAAAACACCGGAGACATTTGAACTGGATTTGATCTTTACGGTAATCATTACTCCCGGGGGCTCATCCTTGCCGTTCTGAAGCCGGTGTATATCTACCTCAGAAGCAGCCTGCCGGTTTTCGAAGATGCTCTTGATATAGGGATACCAGTACTCCTCGGAAAGCACCTCTTTGGGACCGCGAACAGTATAGAAGCTCTCCTTCAGGGGATTTTTGATACCCGATGGGGTTTCTATCCACACAATTACCTTCTTGGCCCCGGTGAGTGTCCGGCTGTAGGAGGCAAAAAGGCTGGCCACCTCATGAGGGTCATTGTGATGAGAAAACACCTCGATGGCCTCGTAAAGGGCCTTAATGTGCTCCAGTTGTTTTTCCATGATTGCAGCCTGCCGGGAAAGCTTGGCAATGATATGGCTAAAGAGCTGTGCGGCAAAGGTGCTCAAGAAAAAAACCGTGAAAAAAAAAGGAACGATCAGGCCACAACGGCACGGGTGCTGCAGAGGTATACAGGCTGTAGCGCTGTAAGGAAATAGCCAGGACCAGGAAGGTAGTCATCATCAGCCAGCAGTAATATGTTGGCCTGAGCGTCGCCGATAACAGGATGGGGTTGATGGCATACCAGACGAAGGGACTATCCAACCCGCCGGTAATAATGAGGATAAAGGCCAGTCCAATCGTCTCGATGAGAACCAGTAATCTTTTTACCGCCTGGCTCCCGTTTTCATTATAAACCCGAATAAAAATATATGCCTCCAGGAGCAGGCAAAAAACCGCCCCTGCTTTGAAGTAAAGAGGAGCCTGAGGTGGACCTATCAAATAAAACAGAGAAGTAACCAACAGGGATATATAACGGTTGTAGCTGAGCAGGGCTGGCAGGTCCGCATTTTCCCAGGACAGTTTCTTTTTAAGAAAACCATACATGCCCGTCAAACCAAGACCCCCCGGCTATGTCAGTCAGTCGCAATCTGGTAATAATAAAAGGTGTCGTCATCAATGACATAAAATTGAACTATGTTGATATGCTGATCTTGAGAATTGACCTGCAAGATAGGCCGTTCCCTCTCATCGGCAATCTTGACCAGATCCCTGAAATCTTCCATCTCGATTTTTAGGCTGTTAGCGGGAATATCCTTCAGTTGGCCAACCCTGATAATCCGCCCACCGTAACGACCTTTGATGCGTCCATACTCCATAAGGCCTTGATTTGTGTTGCCGGGGCGTAATCTGGGCCGGTGTAAAGAACAGAAACCAACACCCAGCAAAGAAGCGATCAATAAGGCCGGAAACAGTATTCTGGCCAGGGATACATTCAGGCTAAAACCCAGAAAGTTGATGTAATTTGTTTGTGTGGCAGTTTCCCGGGAGGTTTCCGTTTTTTCATAAAGAAGCTGGCCCGCCGGCTCAATGGTACGGCCCCTCAGGTTAAATGCATACTCGCCGACAAAGGGGTTGCCACTTGAAACATCATTGGCGTCCAGGGGCGGGCTGACTATTCTGCTTTGAATAACCAAGCTATAGGCATCGCGGGGCCTCACTCCCAGTTCCTCAACAATCGCTTCGCCCAGTTCCATGGCTGAGGCCAGAGGCAGGGTAAAATTGGATTTAAATACCTGTTTTCCCTGGGCTGGCCTTTCCGCAATTACCTCCGGGGTATAGTCCATTTTCTTTTCCCATTGCCCGGGTGAACGCAGCAGCAGACTGATCTGAAAATCCGCCTGCGGCTCTGTGTAAGGGGAATCTTCAATTTCCCCCCTAACCTCGAACTCGATTTGTTGCGTGATGTTGGTAAAATAGCTTTGCTCACCCATTGGCAGCGGGCCCGAGCCGGGTGGGTACAGGATTGAAGGAGCGGGGTACACTTTGTAATCATATACAATCCGCTGCAAATTGCGCTCTTGGGTAGTTTCCTGTGTAAGCACCGGGGTGAGCTGTAAAACCTTAATGGTCATAATCGCAAAATAAATCGCAAGCAGAATAAAAAAGCTCGAGTAAAAGACATGTGGTCTGCCCTTGAAAAAAGAGAAAAGTATCATAAAAGGCCCGCGTAATTCGTTGCTACTCACTGTTACGATACCTCCTGCCATCAATAACGGCCTTTATTGTTGTTCAACAACCCCGTCCCTATGAATATAAATCATTAGATTTCAGTACTGGATTCGTTTTCGCTTTCACCACTGCTGACTTCCGTGTCTTGGTCGACTGAATTCGCGCTTAAATCAGCATCTTCACCATCTGTTGTGCCATCTTCACCATCTGTCGTGCCATCACCCCATTTAGAAGTAATAGCTGAATTTTGGCTTAAATCGGCATCGTCACCATCTGAGTATGGTTCTTCATCGCCTGAGACATCATCCCCGGACCGAGAATCGCTGCTTTCCACAAAAACTGCCAAATCGGTTTCAATACGGGCACTGCCCCCATCAAAATCTGTCTGCAGGGTGACTGGCAGGGTAATATCGCCTGTGGGACAGCTGTCTGCAACGCTGAGGGTAATGTAAGATATTTCTCCGGGGTACAAGAAACCATTATCCGGCTGCTTCATGGACAGATAGTCATGCTGGTATTCCAGGACATAGGAAATGGGTGTGTCAAGATTGTTGGCAACGTATAAGGCTTCTTTATCCTCGCCCTGCCTGATGAAGAGCGGGTCGTCGATAGGCACCAAAGATACCAGCCCATTGACAGGGTCGGTAATGTTGAGCACCGCCTGGTTTTCTAGCGTGGCATTAGTATAGCTTATAACACCGTGGACACATAGAAAGAAGGCCAAAAATATAGCTATTAAACCAACAATCTTTCTCATCAGACTAACCCCCCTTATTTGGACTTAAATCACCATCTCAGAATATATTTCCATCTCCTCCATATTATTCCTCCTATAAATAACATCCTTGCCATTTGTTTACTATTTTCGGAAATTTCCACAGTTTTCTCCACTACTCCGATAGCAACTCCTGAGCCTAATATAAATCTACTGGGTGACACGACGCGGTCATCGCCGGAAATTAATCTTATCCCCTGGCAAAAATTTTTAGGTCGATGCAGTAGGAAGCAGGGGACGCAGGGGACAATGATTTTGCTTCTATACCAATGTCCCCCTCTGCTGCCCTCAACGTCTCCTAGTTCACTTCTCCAGGTACACCTCGCTGCCAATGCTGCGCATATAAGGCGACCAGGCAGACCCTTCCCCTAAGGCCTGGGCTGCTTTGAACTTCCAGATCTCAGCGTCCATCATGTCCGCCAAATGCAAGACTTTAGCCTCCAGAAACTTTGGTTTTTTGGGGGATTGCCACTCGTAATGGCCGTGATGACTGGCGATCATGTGCAAGAGTTTGTTACGCGTGACCCTCGTAACCTCAATACCTTCCATCAGCCTTTCCAGCATGTCAATGCCCAGAATTATATGCCCCAGCAGTTTACCCTCGTCGGTGTAGATGATGCTCTCATTCTCTTCCATCTCCCTGACCTTGCCGATATCATGCAAAAGCGCCCCGGTCAGTATCAAGTCGCGGTCTATTTCCTGGTGCAATTCGGCAATCTGCAGGACAATGCGGGCCGTACCCAGGCTGTGTTCAAGCAGCCCTCCGCTGTGATTGTGGTGATAGCGCTGGGCGGCTGGGGCCAGGCAGAAGTTGGGGTAGTATTCAGATGCCATGAAGGCTGTTCCCAGATTCCTTAAAGGCTCGGTGTGCAGGCTGTTTAAGAACCGCCGCAATTCGGACTCCATGGCGATGATGTTGTCGCGGGCAACTGCATTCAAAGCCTGGAACTGCGGTATGGACTGCAATTGTGCGATCACACCGGGGTAGGCGTTTTTTATACAGGTTTTCATAGCTTTCTCCTCTGTTTGTTTATCAATCTTTGAGCCAAGCATAAACCACCGGGGTGACAGGATACAGTCACCAAAAAGAACAATTGTTCTATTTATATGATTTTTTCGTGCTGCGCGGGGGGATTGAAAACCAGCGGGTAAAGCGCTCATACAGTAATAATCTCCGCTTTTTGTATCAAGCTAAGATCAAGGAGGTGTTTATAATGGATCAGTTTGAAATCGTGGCAGTGAGGCATGATGAGCAGGGCAGACTAACTCAATTTAAGCTCTCCGACGGCCGGGAGATAAACTTCCAGCAAGCTGTGGAAATGGGAAAAAGGGGTCAGATCAGGAATATCGATGTGGTTGATCGGGCCAGCGGCAGGCCGTATATCCGCAGTGAGCGGGACGGAAGCGAAGCCAATAACCTGGATAGTCTTCCCGAGTTTTAATTCAGGTGATCAGGCGTATCAAAACGGATGGTAATAAAATGAGGCCGGTTGAGCCCCGGCCTTTGCCTGTTTTACTTTCAGAGGAATAACGACAAGTTTGTGTGGATCATGCGCGATATGGTCGGTCTTTGCCTGTGGTATTTTTGGAGACCTAAGTTCTAGCGCCCCATAATCGCCGCAACACCATACTTGTTAGGCTGGCGGAGTTCTCTTGCGGCCATAGAACCCTTAATCCCTTCCCGCGGCTACGCCTTAGCGGCTTCAATCAAAAATGAGCCCACAAACCGCTCCGCGCCGGGAGCCCAGCCGCGAATCATCTCATCACTGCCCTCTTGTGGGTTGATGTAAATGCTGGCAAAACCGGCCTTCTCCAGCATAGCCCGCACATTGTTCACCTGCTCCGCCCCGGCGATGCAGCCGGCTATCCGGGTCAGGTCATTTCTTATCTCTGGGGGAATCTCCGCTGCAGCCACGATATCAGATACAGATATGCGCCCGCCCGGTTTTAACACCCGGTACATCTCATGAAAGACCTGCTCTTTATCCAGGGCCAGGTTGATAACACAATTGGATATGATGACATCCACGCTGTTGTCGGCCACCGGCAGGTGCTCAATCTCCCCCAGGCGGAATTCAACATTATTATAGCTACCTTTGGCAGCGTTCTGCCGGGCTAACTTGATCATTTCCGGGGTCATATCCACACCGATGACCTTTCCCGATTCCCCCACTGCTTTGGCCGCCAGGAAGCAGTCAAACCCTCCCCCGCTGCCCAGATCCAACACGGTTTCGCCTTCTTTGAGGGCAGCCATGGCCAAAGGGTTGCCGCAGCCCAAACCCATATTGGACTCAGTGGGCACACCCTCAAAATCACTCTCCGCATAACCGAGGTTTAAAGAAAGCTTTTTAATGTCTATCACTGTGCTGCTCCCGCAGCATCCCGTATCCGGAGTTCAGCAGGCTCCACTTGAACCCTGCCGGGCTATTTCAGCATAGTTTTGCCTGATATAATCCCTGATCTTCTCTTTGTCTTGCATATACCTCATCACCTCTCAGTCCTGAGCTGCCTTCTTCAGCAGAACCGCAATTTCTTGGGGTTTTAGCACCTTCCCATAAGAAACCACCTTTTCATCGATAACCAGACCAGGGGTGGACATGATGCCATATGCAGCTATATCCTTGAAATCCTGAACTTTGACAACCTCGGCATCGATGCCGGTTTCTCTCAAGGCGGCCTTGGTGTTCTCAGTAAGAGCAGTGCAGTTTTTGCATCCGGGACCTAAAACCTTAATAACCATGTTAAATAATCCCCCTTTATCAAGCAATTCTACCAATTCTCCACAGCGCCACTGTTTTTACAGTCAAAATATATGAAAGCCTATTGCAATCCCCTACCAACATGCTTCTATGCCCAATTTTGATTCCCCTTGACTGGCTGAACGGCAGCGTTGTTCACTTAACATGAGCAACTACTGTTATGACCACAGCTATTCTAATCAATGACAAAGCTACTATATAAAAAGGTAAGTTATAGCGTTGAAAACATAACCAATTATAATGATGCCTAGCACCACAACGCCCACGAAAATGCCCAGTAACTGTAGTTTCACCACATTCTTAAGCATTATCAACGAAGGCAATGACATGGTGGTCACAGCCATCATCAATACCAGCACGGTTCCCAACCCTACCCCTTTTAGTACCAGGGCTTCGGCGATAGGCAGAGTGCCGAAGATGTCTGCATATATCGGTATACCTAAAACGGTAGCCACCAGGACTGAGTACCATTTGTCCTGACCTAAAACTGCGGCAATGAAAGGCTCGGGGATCCAGTTATGAATGAGCGCTCCCACCCCGACGCCAATCAGAATATACATCCACACCCTTTTGACGATTGCTTTCACCTGTTCTTTAGAAAACTCAATGCGGTCTCGGGTGGTCAGAGCCTCTGGTTCTATTTCTATCATTCTATTACCGAAAACAAACGGCTCGACATACCGCTCCAATTTGAGCAGACCGATCGCTGTACCGGCAACGACCGCCAGGATTAGCCCCAGCACAACGTAAGCGATGGCAAACTTCCAGTTGAAAATGCTGGCCAGCAGGATGATCGAAGCAATATCAACCAGAGGCGAAGATATCAAGAATGAAAAAGTAACCCCCAGGGGCAAGCCGGCACTGGTAAAGCCGATAAATATGGGAATGGAGGAACAGGCACAAAAAGGGGTTACAGTTCCAAACAAAGCCCCCAGCATATTCCCTCCAACACCGCTGAACCGACCCAGAATCTTCTTGGTTCGCTCCGGGGGAAAGTAACTCTGAATATAGGAAATGCTAAAAATCAGTACTGTTAGAAGAATGAAGATTTTTATAACATCGTAGATGAAAAAGTGTATACTGCCTCCCAGCGGGGTCTGCAGGCTCAAGCCCAACCCGTCTTCCACCAGGCGCTTCACCAGGTTGTACAGCCATTCCATTCTCAGCAGCTGGTTATTGAGCCATTGAAACATTTTCGTTCACCTTTCAGCAGCAAATACGGTCATTATCGAGATCCGCCATGGGCTCGGCCGGTTCTATCCGGGCAAAAAAATCCCGCACCCTGGCCAGAGTGTCGGCATTGATGGTGTAGCGCATCCATATGCCGTCGCGACGGCCGTTCACCAGTCCGCAATCGCACAATATCTTCATATGGTAGGACAGTGTCGATTGTGAGATATCAAATTCATCCAAGATCTTGCAGGCGCACTTTTCCTCGCAGGACAGCATCCTGAAGATTTTTAATCTGGTTTCATCCCCCAGGGCTTTAAACACAGCTGCGTAAGATTTACACTCATCGCTTGGCAAACCATTTCACCTCACTACAGGTCAAGAAACATATCTAAATATATCGATATGTTCATTATGGTTAATATATCGATAACTGTCAATGTGTTTTGGTGACAGATGGGGACGGTCCTTTTTGTCAACTTTTTACAAAGTTGACAAAAAGGACCGTCCCCATCTGTCACCATGGCGGATTGGAATGACATGCTGCCGGTGCAGGTATAGAATGGTAAGTAGATAATACGAGTATTGAGGTTTACATATGAAGAATTCGTCCTTAAGCACTATATCAGCCGTGGTCCTGGATGTGGAGACCACCGGGTTTTCGCCATACTATGACGAGATCATCGAACTGGGCATGGTATTGTTCACTATCGGCCTGCCCCGGATTAAGATCACAACCATCGACCAATACAGCGGACTGCGCCAGCCGGGGTGTAAGATTCATCCCCGGGCCAGCCTGGTGAATGGCATTACCATGTCTATGGTTCAGGGCAAGTCCCTTGACTTAGAGCGGGTTGAATCCATACTGGAACAAGCCCAGTTGATAATTGCCCACAATGCTGCCTTCGACAAAAGCTTCACCGAGCGGCTCATCCCTTCAGTACTGGGCAAACCCTGGTACTGCAGCATGAGGGGCATCGATTGGTACGGCCGTGGATTTTATTCCAAAAGCCTGCCCTACTTGCTGCGGGAGCATAGCATCGCAGTGCAGCGGGCCCACCGGGCGCAGGATGATGCCATGGCCTGCTTGAAGTTGATCAGCCAGCGCCCCTCCCCGGATAAACCTTATATTCTCGAGATGCTGAGCAAAAAGCCCTTGCATTTGCCCCGCGAACACCACCACACCATCAAGCAAATTGCCGCAGCGATTAGGGCGTGATTATACGGTGCCAGACACCGTTGGTGGTATGGCACCGTTGGTAGCGCCGTTGATCACTGGGTGAAGATGATGATGGTTTCGGTTACAGGCTGGCCGGTGATCTCTTGCCAGTATTGTTGATAGGCCTCAAGCTGGGGTTGGTAATATTCCAGGAGTTCCTGGCGATGGTCCTGGTCAATGATGGTGTCGCTCTTGTAATCCACGATCACCCAGCCCCCAGCCTCGCGGAAAAGCAGGTCGATAGTGCCGCTGATGTAGGTGTCGCCCTGGCTGATGCCGAAAGGCACCTCGGTTAATACCACTTCAGTCTTCTGCATGCGCTGCCAGAAGGGCATGGCCATGACCCTTTCCAGCTGGCTTTTAAGCTCAGCCAATTCCCCGGGTGAGCGCCCTTCCTCTTCCAATAAGGCCTGAAGCCATTCATCATCCTCGATAACTGCCGGCTGAAAGGCCAGCCTCTCTAAAGCCCGGTGCACTGCAGTGCCCCAGCTGACACCTTTGCCGGTAAACTGGCGCTGCGGGCCGTCCTTGCCTGCTTTGACCTGCTCGGTTACAGTCTGGCGGTGGTAGCTGGGTTTAAGCAGGTCCTCCAGGGGCCTTGCAATCATTTGGCGCAGCTCTTCCAGGGATTCAGGGCAAACCTCCTGCGGCCCTGATAAATCGCCCAAAAACCCGGTCCCTGCGACAGAGGCGGTTTTGTCTGGCAGGAATTTTTCCAAGGGATGCCATGGGCTTTTATCCGGCTTTTTGGGGTTGATGCCCACCAATAAGAGGCATTTGGCGCGGGTAGCCGCCATATATAAAAGGCGCATGTCCTCAGCCATCTGGTAGCGGAATTCCTCCTCACAGTAATCCTGCCAGCCCGGAGGCTGGGCCAGCACCTGAGCATAATATTCGCCCTTTTTGCGGCTGATTACAAAATACCCTTGAGGGTTACGGCCGCTGCGGCTGACATGATAGCTCGGCTCGTGAACCCTGTAGCCCATTGGATTGGCCAGTATTACCACCTCTGCTTCCAGGCCTTTGGCCTTGTGCAGGTTCATGATGCGCACTCCCGGCTGGCGCCCGCCTTCTATGTCCACCGCATCCTCAGGGGGTTCGTCGCGCAGCATCTCCACAGCATCGACCACCTCGGCAAAGCGGGTGATGCCCTGCTCCTCCATCTGCCTTATCAATTCCACCAGCTGCAACAGGGCTGCGACTTCGCTCTGTCCCAAATCCAGAGTCAGAGCCAATGGGATCAGCCCCAACTCCTGTATAGTGTTCTGCACCACCATGGAAGGGTTGAGAGAGCGGCTGAGGCGCCAGCATTTCCGGAAGATGTCCCAGGCCGCCTGCCAGCGTTCATGGTTGCTTAAGAGCTTCGGGTCGGGAAGCGCACTGAGGAAGCAAAAGCGCCCTTTAGCCTGCTTGAAATCATACAGCTCCTGATCACTGAAGCCAAACAAGCACCCGCGCAGTGCGTTGACCAGGAACAGCTGGTTGCCGGGGTCGGCAACTGCCTGCAGCAGGTAATGCAGTTCCTCTACCAGCAGGGAGGAAGAAAGATCACTGCCCCCGCTGATATTATAGGGGATGCCCAAAGCCTGCAGGGCCTGGGCATATAAGAGCATGTCTTTCTTGTACTGCATCAATAGCAGTATGTCCTGGGGCTGCAGGGCTTTTACGGCGGTTGAGCCATCGGCTGCGGAGAGGGTCACACCCTGCTCCAGCATATTCTTGATCCAGGCCGCTACCCTCCGGGCATCCTCTTTAGCCGAGGGCTTGATGCCGGAATCCTTTTCCACCACCGGCAAAACCTGCAAGGCTCCATCAGCAGGGATCGTCTGCACAACCGCCTGCATAGGCTGGTATCCGGCCTGGTAGGGCGGCTCCGATTCCTGAAATATAGACTCAAAAGCCTCGTTGACCCACTCTACCAGCTCCACATGGGAGCGGAAGTTGGTGGAAAGGGTCAGTACCTCCCCGCCTGCGGCAACTATCTGCTCACGTACTCTCTGGAAAGTGTCGATATCGGCACGGCGGAAGCGATATATAGACTGCTTGGGGTCTCCCACCACGAACAGCGAGCCAGGCCGCGGTTTGAGCCTGGTCCAGTCCTTTTCCTTGCAGTCTTCGCCGCTCAGGTACATCATGATCTGGGCCTGAATGGGGTCGGTGTCCTGGAACTCATCCACCAGCAGGCGGGGATAGCGCCTCTGAAAGTAAGCCCTAACCTCGGCATTGTCGCGCAACAGCTCAGCACAGTGCATCAACAGATCCTGATAATTGAGCTTGTTCTCCGCCAGGCGCAGCTCGCGGTAGTAGCGTTCAGCCGCTTCCAGGAAGCGTATCAGAATCGGGTAGCGGTATTCCCGCCAGCTCACCAGCAAGGGCTTGAGGCTGTTCTCCCAGAGCTGTTCATATTGCTGGTGCAAATCCTTGGCCAGCGGGCCATTGAACCAGCGCTTCTGGGTCACATCGGCTTTGGGGGTCTCCAGTTCGGCCAAAAGGCGAAAAAATATCACATCATTTTTAAGATCGAAGATGCGGTTCCAGGACAGTATTTTCCTGACCTTCTTCTGCAGTCTGTCCCATTCCGGTTTGGGCTCGTAATCAGGCATGTTCTGCTTGGCCTGGCGGGCAAAATCCAGCAATTCCCGGCGCTGTTGGCCCACCACCGGCCGGGGTACAGCTGCCAGCACTTTTTCCACCTCGGGGTAGAGGTTCATGGTGCGGTAGGCCTCAAAGAGCTGGCGGGGGTCGATGTCGATCTCGCTCAGTTCATCCAAAAAGGTACGGTTGTGCAGGTATTGATCGAGTATGAAGCTGTCCCAGGCCTGCCTTTCCAGCAGCCTTTCCTCCAGGCCTTCTATAGTGGTAAAATTGGGGTCCAGCCCGGCTTCCACGGGGCGCTCCCGCAAAATGGAGGAACAAAAGGAATGTATAGTACCTATGAAACAGCGGTCAAGTTGCTCCAGGGCCGTTTTCAGGCGATTCTTGCCGGCTTCATCCGTAGCTTCGCCAACCGCCTTTTCCAGCTCGATTTGCAGCCTTTCCTTAAGCTCCCCGGCAGCCTTGCGGGTAAATGTGATGGCAGTCACCTCTTCCATGGTGGCGGTGCCGCTTTCAACCAGGGCGATAATGCGCCCCACCAGGCTGTGGGTCTTGCCTGAGCCGGCTCCGGCTTCGACAAAATAGTTCTGTTCCAGGTTTTCTATAATTGCCCGGCGCTGGGCGCTGTCGGCCAAAACCCGCTTATTCATATTGCTGCAGCTCCCTCCATAGGTCCAGGTCATGGTTGCCTGTATTCTTACACACTGCCCTGACTTTCTCACTGGCCTTGCTGCCCCGGCACAAGAGGCGGTAATCGCAGAAGTTGCAATTCCATGGATCATGAGTGGCATTGAAGATCCCTTGCCCCATCAATTCAAGTATCTTCTCCACCGCCTGCAGGCCCTCATCGCGCCGCTCCCGGCTTCGCGCCCGCACCTGCCCTTCCCCCCTGGGGGTGGGGAATATATATCCGGCCTGGTCTACTATTACCTCCTGCCCACAGTCCTGGCCGAGCATGGTCTCTGCTGCCAGGCTGTAGACGACATGCTGGATCTGCTGCCCCTGCCTGACATAGCCCCGTTCCAGGTAGCTGTAGGTGCTGCCGGTTTTATAATCCCACACCTGGTAGTGCCCCTGCCCATCGCTATCAATGCGGTCGATCTTGCCCCGCAGGAGGAAACTGTGCCCTGAAGGCAAGGGGATATGCAGGGCTTCCGTGCTGCCTATGCCGGCCTGCTTGACTTCCTCGGCCCCCATGCCAAAAGGCACCTCAAAATAGGCCGGCTTTACCTTCCCGTCCTGTTCCAGCAGCATGTTCCAGAATATTTCCAGCCCCTGCAGTATTTGCTGTTTTTCCAGCTCGTAAACGATGCTGCTGGGGGGTGGAATCTCCCGGGCGAAAAGCTCGATCTCTTCTAACGCATACCGGTTCAGCAGGGCTTTATCAGGCGGTTGCCCTCTGCCGTACACATCGCGCAGAAAACGGCAGTAAACCGAATGCAGGAGAGAGCCCAGGTTCTTCGCATCCAGCCACAAGTCCTCTTCCAGGCTGAATTCTTCAGGAGGCCTTATTCCCAGGACATGTCGCAGGAAGTAGCTGAAGGGGCATTTGGCCATGGTTTCCAGGGCACTGGCGGACATCACCAGGGTCTGGTTATGGCGCGGGTCCAGTTCAGAGGGATCAACTGAAAGCCGCCCGTCATATGCGGTGATCCCCCCTTTTTCCCTTTCATCCCGGGCGGCAAGGCCGCTTTCCAAGAGGGGATACAGCCCCAAAAGCCCTGCTTGATCTACTCTGGCCGATGCCTGGCAGCGGGTCTGATAGAGCCACCACTCAGCCTCAGTGAGCACTTGCCCGGATTCATCCGGATAATAGGTGGCAACTGGGGGAAGCGATTTTAAGAGGGTGCTGTAATCAGCCTGAAAACATCCCGTGATGAGGCGGTACACCTGCAGCAGCAGGGCGGAAGGCAGACAGGCCCGCCCCTCCAGGACATCGAAACAGGGAAAGCTGAGTACGATTTTCCCCCGCTGTGCGGCCAAAAAGCGGGTCAGCCTGTATACCTGCCGGCCCTGCTCATCGCGGCTCAAATCCAACAGCGGCGATATTTTCTGCCTCTCTTCATCCAACAGCACCGAATCCTGCAGGGAGGGCTGATCTATGGCCCCGGCATCCAATCCCAACACGAATACATAAGGCCGCCTGATCCATTGGGCATGTTCCAAGCCGGCCATGTGCAGGCACCCCGGCTGAGGGGTTGAAGCGCCTACCCAGAGCCTGCCCAAGCATTGCTGCAAACGCTTCCAGGCATCTTTACTGCTCAACTGCACCGCACTAATCTGAGCCTCGAGTAATAAAAACCCTTTGAGTGCAGTCACCCCTTGAGCAGCCAACTCATTATCGATCAAAGCCCAATCATCAAGCAATGAAGCCAGTCTCAGGCAGCACTGGGAGTAGGAAAAAGGATTGTTTTCATCCTCCGCTGGGATAGCTGCCAGCACCGCTTTAAGAAATGCATAAATCTCGTCCAATAGCGCTTTCTCGCGGTCCAGCCGGTCAATTTCTGCCTGCTCCGCTGTTGCCTCTGCATTGGCCCTGGCCTGGCCGTTTTCATGCAGCATTTTCTCTATGGCCGGCAGGCAGCGCTCCCTTCCCCAGCCGATACCGGCCTTACGCAGCAAGCGCCCGGCCTCCACGGGCCGGGAAATCCTTGTTCCTCCGCTGATAAAGAGACGGTACAGGCTGGTCTCTCTCCATCCTCCCTGTATCCACTGCAAGAGCCCGTTGAAAAACCGTCCCGGGGCAATATACAAAACCGGAAGGCCTTCGCTGAAGGTTGCCGGCAGGCCGGCCTGATGGGCCTGGGCATATAACAGTGGGGCATAATAGTGGCTGTTGACAGCGGTGATCAGGACCTGATCCAGCGGAAGATTGCGGGCTTTGATGAACCGCAGAATCTGAGCCACCTCATTGCTGCGCCCATAAGCCGGAAATATCTCGACTTCAGGCCGATCTACTGGTGCATCTTCAAGTGCAAACAGGTAGGATAAAGCGGATTGAGGAGCAACTTTCCGGGAAGAGAGCAAGATGCGTTTAGGCGAGAGACCTAAAACCGGTTCTTCAGCCAGCACCTCGCCAGAGCGCTTTAACACCCTTTCTATAAACTGCCTGGCCAGAGCCGGCATTTCCAGCTGCTGGGGAACCAACACCACCCGCTCTTTGAGGATGCTGTCGCTTTTAGCCAGCTCATCCGCAGCCATGAGGTAAACCCGGGCCGCATCCGCCAGCCCCTGTTGTGTTATGGTCTTTATGTAAGCTGCCAGGATGATTCTGATCTCTTCACCTTTGTTGCTGTCCACGCAATGCAGTGGGTCGATGCGGTCGGGTTCCACACCGGCCATACGCAGGTCGATGAGGCTATTTAACATCACCCGGCCTAAAATACCTTTGTCCTGCAGGGGTTTGAAATAACTCAGCTGCTGCTGTTCCTGCAATACAGCCAGCACCTGCTCCAGCACACTCAAGAGCTGCTCCTCGCCTGCCAGGCTTAACCCCTGTGACCTCAGCCTGTCCCTGGCTATGTCCACCGCCAGTTCCAGCGGTTTAATTGGCCTGAGGTTGACCCAGGCTGTACCCTCACGGGCCAGGGCCTCTAAGAGCTGATGGCCATCGCCTAAAGACGGCACCAGCAAGAGCTTTTCCTGCCAGGGGTACTTCTTAACCGCAGCTGCCAGCTCTCCCAACAGAGCGCTCATACCCTCTCCCCTCTCAGTTCTAAAAAGCTCTATTTTGGGAACATGGCTTTTATTTTGTCGATGATTCTGCTGCCGATCATCTCATCGGCGGAATCGATGATTTGCTGCACCAGGCGGAGAACGTCCTGGTCCCCGGCCCAGTGTTTCCTGACCAGCTCCGGGTCAGTCTCGTTGATCATGGTATTGAGGATATAGGCTGCCACCACCAGGTCGTCGACCAGCCCCAGGGGACCTAAAAGGGATTCGGGCAGAAGATCGATAGGGCTGATAAAATAGGCCAGACCCAGTCCCAGTTTGGCTTTGTGATTGTCCGGAACCGCCGGATCCAGGGTCAGTTTGACCAGCAGATGGAATATGTCCGGAACCGCCAGGATATAGTCAGCCCAGGGGTTGTTCCTGCCCTCTTCGGTCTGCATCCAGGAATTGATCTTATTGCGGATGGATTGATAAAAATCATAATTCTGGTCTTCCAATAGGAGAGCCTCCTTTTTAAGCGGCGGTACGGCTACCGTATCGCGATTTACTGCCTGCTGATATATGCTCTATGCCATGATACACCTTAATACTGACAAGTAGGTGTCACCATTCTAGTATGTAGAACGATTACCTCTTCTATACCCCGCTATACCCCGGGGAAACATCCAGTGTCTTTCCCGCTTAAACCCTGTCCGGACAATAAATCATATATAAATAGTATCACCCACAATGAGGTGGCGATTCCTCAAGGCAGGGTTTGCTTGCTGTACAGTTGGGCTACGCTGAGGGCCTGGGCCAGGATGCGTTTGCGCAAAAAGGCCGGTTGCAAAACCTCCACCTGCTTGCCCCATTGCATGATCCAGCTCTGCATCTCCACCAGACCACAGACATCGAACTGCACGATAACAGCGCCGTCTGCGGTTTCCTCCACAATTTGCTGGGTGGGATGGTAGCGGAGTTTCTTGACCCGAGCGGCCACTTCCGGGGAGAAGCGCAGGCGTACTCGCTGCACCGTGTCATTGCAGAACACGCCCCAACTGGCTCCGATATGTTTCTGCAGGGAAAAATCCTCAGGGTAATTGAATTTGTCTCCCTCCTTGCTGACCAGATGCTGGATCTGATCCACCCTGAAGGTTTTAATATCCGCTTTACTGCCCTGCCGGGCGATTACGTACCACACATTGCGCTTGCACACCAGCCCCAGGGGTTCCAGGATGCGGGAAGAGGTTTTGCCGGAATTATTGACATATTCTACTTTTACCCGATAGGATTCGCTCACCGCCATGATCAGCTGGCCCAGAAGCTGACCGAATTGCTCGGGACTGCTGAGGGTATCGCCCAGCACGTAAAGGCGTTCTTTCAGCAACCTGGCCCTTTCCGGCCTGTCCCTAAAGAAGCCGCTTTCCATGTTGAACCGGACCGATCTGACCGCATCGTCCAGCAGCGTATTGCGGTGCAGCAGGGTTGACACGTACAGCACCGCCGCACTCTCCCGGCTCAATTTGGGCAGGTATTCCTGGCGCAGGCGGTAGGTCTTGTTTGCGCTGCCGCTCGAAGGACGGTCAATGGCGATGCCAAATGTCTCCAGACGGTTCAAATCCCTCTGCAGAGAGCGTTTGATAGAATCTTCTTTGGGCAGCTTCGGGGAGTATTGCTCAAGAAGTTCACGGTACTGCTGATAAAGGGCTTCAAAACGTATACCCCCGTCGCGGCTGGCCTGTTCCAGGAAGTGATAAAGGTAGAGCAGTCTTTCTGCCAGCGGCGGCCTGCCTGGGGCAACGCCGCCATTCTCCAGGAAATCCTCAATATCGTCGATGGTGAGATTTTGCCCGTTCTTGATCAGGGGAAAGACACCATTCTGGCAGATCTCGCTGTCGTCGGACAGCCCCAGCAAAATACGATAAAGACTGGCCTCGGAATTGATTTTCACAGCTGCCATGACCTGTTGCGGGGTGGAGCCAGGATGTTTCCTGATGAATTCCCGCACTTGCAGGGATTTTTTGGTCATAGCCGTGGTTCGGGTTTTAACCGCCAAATTATCGCCACCCTTGCTGAGTAGTTAGGCTGGTGAAGGGAATAGCCAGGCTACTCCTTCAGCCCACATTATCTATAATTATATACTGATTAAGAGCATTGTGGGCAGTGAATGGCAGTCGTGGCAGGATATGGGATTGTTTCATTGTAGTATAAAATTATATGCGAAGCCCGTCATGTCAGGCTGGATCAAGCTCAAACCAGAACTGCACTCCGCCAGGCTGGTTTTCCACCCCGTAGCGGTTGCGGTCCAGTTCCTGAATGGCCCTGACCACGGCCAGGCCCAAACCGGTTCCGCCATAGGAGCGGGTACGGGCTTTATCCACTTTATAGAAGCTGGTGAACAGCTTGGGCAGGGCCTCTTTGGGGATATGCGCACCGGAGTTGAAAACTGTGAGCCGGTATTTATCCCCTGTGGATACAACTCCAATCCGCAGTTGTTTATTCTCATCGATGTGGTTCAAGGCATTGTTGAGATAGTTGACCAAAACCTGCTCAGTGCGTGTCATGTCGGCATAAACCTCAATAAAAGGCGCATATTCCAGCTGGGGCTTGATCCCCATTTCCGCCAGGCGCGGTTCGTATTTGGCCAGGACCAGTTCCAGAAGCTCGGCTAAGTTGAACACTTCTTTTTCCAGCTTGAAGCCGCCTGCTTCCATCTGCGACAGTTCTAAGAGTTCCCGCACCAGTTTATCCATTTTGACGGCCTCATCCATGATCACTTCACAATAAAAATTCTTGCTGGCTTCGTCTTCGGCCACATTCAGCCGGAGCCC
>LFSQ01000020.1:5428-19210 GCA_001512785.1 Syntrophomonas sp. DTU019 | reverse complement strand
TTGGAAACCAGGAACTCGCCCACAATCACACCAACCCATGACAACCCCACATTTACCTTGAGAGCATTGATAATACTGGGGAAGGAGGCTGGCAGCAAAACCTTGCTTAAGACTTGATACTTGCTGCCGCCAAAGCTCTGCACCAATTTGATTTTCTCCTTGTCAACCCCCATAAAGCCGTTAAAGACCTCAAGTATGGTCACAATCAGCGAAATGGCCAGGGTCATGACAATGATGGCTGCCGGGCCTGCGCCTATCCACACGATGAAAACCGGACCCAGGGCTATTTTGGGCAGGCTGTTTAATACCACCAGATACGGTTCAGATACTGCGGACAAAAACCGGGACCACCACAGGATTATGGCGCATAAAACCCCGCATACGGTTCCTAAAAGAAAACCGATTATGGTTTCCACACAGGTTACCCCGATATGATGAAAGAGCACCCCTTCGCTGAACAGAAGCACGATGGTGTTTACTATTCGGGAAGGCTGACTGGTAATGAAAGGGTCGATGATGTAAAAGCGGGCCAGTATTTCCCACAGGGCTACAAGCAATACCAGGATTATGATCTGTGTGGCTAAAACCGCGGTTTTTTCCCGCTTAAGCTGGTTTAAGTACTGCGCATGTTCAGGTGATATATCCAGTTGGTGTTGGCGGTTTAGCTCGGTAAAGGCAGCTGGTTCAGACATGAATATCCAACTCCCTCCAAATTTCCTGGAAGTAGTACCTGAATTCCGGCGCTTCGCGACAGTTGATGGGGGTTCGGTTGGTGCAACTCAGCTCTATGGTGTAGATTCTTTTCAGCCGCCCCGGCCGGTGGCTCAATACCACCACCCGATCCGACATGCTGATGGCCTCGCTGATATCGTGGGTCACCAGTATGGCGGTCTTTTTCTCCTTTCTGATGATGCCGTAGATATCCTCGTTGACTGCCAGGCGGGTCTGGTAATCCAGGGCTGAAAAAGCCTCATCTAAAAGCAGGATTTGCGGATCTGTCACCAGGGTTCTGATCAGAGCCGCTCTTTGCCGCATACCGCCTGACAATTGCTCCGGATACTTGTCACGAAACTCATAGAGGCCATAGGTTTTCAGATAGTCGAGGGCTTTTGCTCTGGTCTCAGGGTTGAGGGCTTTTTGTATCTCGACCCCTAACAGCACGTTTTGTAGAATAGTCCGCCATTCGAAAAGGTGGTCTTTTTGCAGCATATAGCCGGTTTTTTTGGAAGGGCCGGTATTGGGCTCCCCGTATAACAGAACCTCCCCGGAGGTGGGCTTTAATAGACCGGATATGATGGATAACAGGGTTGTTTTCCCGCATCCGCTGGGCCCGATGATGCTGATAAATTCTCCTTCATCTACGGAAAAACTGATATTTTCCAGGGCATGAATTTCGCCATTCGGGGATTGATAGGTCATGCTCACGTTGCGGACTTCTACCACTGCTTTCAAAAAATCACCCCTCGTTATCTACTCCTAATATGTTATTCCAGACGATAGCAAACAGTGAGTATTTTTGTCTGAGACAGTCAGGTTTTGGCTTTGCAACCGGGTTTATCTGCCCTGATCGGCTCCACCTGCATTCCCGCTGAGCTGATATGTTATGATGATTTATGATAGTAGTAGAGATAAGCGGCCGGTTGAAGAATGCGGTTATGATGCTGAGCAGCACTACCGAGGTTTAAAAGGGTATGAGCGTAGCAATTAATCGCTTGTTCGGCCAAGATTTGACATTGGATGAGATTGGGGAGCGAAGCCAAAGCACTTGGAGTTGGTGCAAAAGGCTCTTATAGCACAGGTTAAAAAAGGCCATTTTTTGGATAGCTTAATAACGTCAAAAACACACAGGAGGAAATCAGTTTGCGATTTGTTTCTTTTGTCTACCAGCATCAGCAGCAGGTGGGAATCATGTTAGAAGACGGGGTTGCGGATGTAAATGCCATACTGGGCACAAGCTTCAAGTCCATGTTGGAACTGATCAAGAATCTAAGTCCGGATCATATTGGAAAACTGTCAGCCGTACTCGATAGGAGAGATTGCCCTTTGCTAGCATTGGATGAGATCAAGCTGCTGGCCCCTATACCTTATCCACCGCGCAACGTTTTTTGCCTGGGCAAGAACTATGCCGATCATGCGCAGGAAATAAAAATGACACAGATTTCCGACACCGGCATACCTGATTGCCCCATCTATTTTACCAAAATCGCCAGTCCTGCCATCGCCCACGGGGATCAGATCCGCTTTTCCCCACAAGTTACCCAACAGGTGGATTACGAGGTTGAGCTGGCGGTGGTGATAGGCAAAGCCGGTCGCGACATCAAAGCCCAGGAGGCGGAAGATTATGTTTTCGGCTATACCATTGCCAATGACATTTCCGCCCGTGATTTGCAGGGGGCTCATAAACAGTGGTTCAAAGGCAAGAGCCTGGATACCTTCTGCCCCATGGGGCCGGTCCTGGTGCATAAAAGCGTATTGCCCATGCCGGTAGAACTGAATATACAATGCAGGGTAAACGGTGAATTGAGGCAGGATTCCAATACCAGAGAGATGATATTTGACATACCAGCGATTATTAGCGATCTTTCCAGAGGCCTGACCCTGTTGCCCGGGGATATTATCATGACCGGCACACCCAGCGGGGTAGGCATGGGGTTCGAACCGCCCAGGCTGCTGGCAGATGGCGACATAGTGGAGTGTTACATAGAAAAAATCGGCAAACTGGTAAATCAGGTGGTGGCTGTTTAAGACCGCCTGCGGGTGACCGTGAAGGGCATAAGCCCAATTCATTAAAGGTACTATATCAGTACCAGGTAATTGCTCAGATTTACAGCAAAGGAGGCTAGGTTGTGTATCGCCGCGATATCGAGAGATTTTTTAAGAGCTTGGATCGTTCCTATTTCATTGACAATGAGTCAGTGAAGAGATATGCACATATGGACAGAGCATTGCCCATCGGGTATGAGCAGACTATTTCTCAGCCCAGCCTGGTCTTGGAAATGACCTGCCTTTTGGCACCAGAGCGGGATCACCGGGTTCTGGAGATCGGAACCGGGTCAGGTTATCAGACCGCATTGTTGGCCGAGTTTGCCGGGGAGGTTTATACGGTAGAGAGAATACCGGAGTTGTTGGAAAGTGCCAAAAGCAGGCTGCATGAGCTGGGTTACCGCAATATTCACTTCAAGCTGGGTGATGGCAGTGATGGTTGGCAGGAGCATGCCCCCTATGATCGGATAATGGTTACTGCCGCTGCAGCCAAAATGCCGGAGGAACTTGTCAAGCAGCTCAAACCTGGCGGCAAAATGGTCATTCCGCTGGGTGCCAAAGGATGGCAGGACCTGTGTGTGATCAGCATAGATGAGTCCGGCGAAGTGCGTACTGAGGTAGTGGGAAAGGTTGCTTTTGTGGAGATGAAAGGCAAGTACGGATGGACATAGGCCATGGCTTATAATCGCTACCGGGCTACTAATGGGTGAATCTTTTTGTAATTCAACGTTTAAGCCTCAAAACCATTAATCCCTGCAACCGCTCCCTCAAGGTATTTTTTTCACCACTTGCCACCAATTTATGTTAAAATAAATTCAATCTCTTAAAAGTTCACCCTAAGAATCATATTTAACCTGGCCGCCTATGACTCAAGCCAAACGAAAGGGGAGGTTTTGGCATGGACAACAATGACCAGAAGCGATGTATTTGCAAAATGTGCCCTACTTATGTTGAATGTGGTGAACCGCTGGCTTACTGCCTTCCCCAATATGGCAGCAGCAAATGCATCACCGTCAAGTCAGGCTGTGTCTGCCCGGGGTGCCCAATATATGAAGAAAAGGGTTTTACCAGGGAATACTATTGCATTCCCGGCCATGAAGAGCCTGCAGTATGAGTATGAGGGAGGGTTGGGCATGAAATTTGCTGAAACTGCTGATGTCCTGGTGGTTGGAAGCGGAGCCGCCGCTTTCTCGGCCGCGATCACAGCCAGCACCCATGGGGCTGAAGTGCTGATGCTGGAGAAAGGTCCTATCATAGGTGGAACCACTCTCCGTTCCGGCGGGGGATACTGGATTCCCAATAATCGTTTTCAAAAAGAACTGGGCATTAGCGACCCTAAAGAGGATGCCCTGCGCTATATGGTGCGCTGTTCCTACCCACAGCTCTACAATCCTGAAGACCCCAGGCTGGGGCTGCCGGAAAATGAGTTTGCCTTAATTGAAACCTACTATGACCGGGCTGCAGAAGCAATAGATTTCCTGGCTGATTGTGGAGCCTTGCAGAGTATTATGGAAATAAACTGGACCGGTAAACCGCAGGTCGATTATATGGATCATCTCCCCGAAAACAAAGGAGTGCGGGGACGGGTGTTGTATCCCAAGACTGCTGACGGCAAACAGGGTTTTGGCGGTGAACTGATCCGGCAGCTCAGGGCCAAGGCACGCGCCCAGGGTATTAGCATACTGACCAATCACCGGGTAAGCGGTATCCTTAGAAATGCCAGGGCGGAAGTAGTGGGCCTTAAAGCCATCGGGCCGACTCAGGAAGAGCTCTGCTTCCGGGCTCGCCGTGCGGTCATTTTCGGCAGTGGGGGTTATACGCATAATTCCGAACTGATGCTGCATTTCCAGCCTGGGCCGATTTTCGGCGGGTGCGCTGCCCCGGGCAATACCGGAGACTTTATTAAGATGGCAGGTGCCATAGGGGCCAGGCTGGGCAACATGGTAAATGCCTTCCGAGCCCAAATCATCGTTGAACAAGCCTTGACCGATCCGGACGGCGTGCATAATGTGTTCTATATTCCCGGGGACAGCGTGATGGTGGTCAACCGCTATGGCCGCAGGATCATGAATGAGAAGCGCAATTATAATGATCGTGCTATGCTCCACTTTGTATGGGATCCGCAGCGGGCGGAGTGGAGCAATATGCTGCTGTTTATGATATTTGACCGGCGTACTGCCAGCCTCTGGCAGGGGTTCCCGCCTTATCCGGTGAGCGGGGTGGATGTACCTTATATCATCAAAGGGGACAGCTGGGGTGATCTGGCCCGGGAAATATCCCAACGCCTGAAGGCCCTGGCTTCAAAAACCGGAGGATTCAGCCTTGCTCCGGAATTTGAGGATAATCTTACAAAAACCGTGAAGCGTTTCAATGAATTCGCCAGAACCGGCAAAGATATTGATTTCGGCCGCGGTGAATACAACTATGACCGGGAGTGGACCACTTTTCCCCCCACCGTTCCCGGTGTAGAATGGCCGGATGCAGGCAGTCTGAACTATACCATGTATCCTCTCAGTGAGCAGGGACCGTATTATGCCATCATCCTGGGTGCCGGTACACTGGATACCAATGGGGGGCCGGTGATAAATAACAAAGCCCAGGTCCTGGATGTACACGACCGGCCCATCGCCGGGCTTTATGGTGCCGGCAACTGCGTAGCTTCCCCGGTTGCCCGGGCTTATTGGGGAGGAGGCAGTACTCTGGGGCCGGCTCTGACCTTTGGATACCTGGCCGGTCTCTTTGCCAGCTCAGAAGCGGAAAAAGAAGCATAATCAAGCATTGACCCAAAGCGGTGATTGATGGCCGGTATGACCGATCAAGCCGGCCAGGCCGCAATCGGTTTAAGGATTACGGCGGTAGCAGAACAAATTTAGGAATATCAGGCATTATCCTGTCTTTAGCCTGGATGTGCCTGGTGTGATATATGGGTTGGCAACGGCGACTCAACCAAACGAAGGGAGATGAAACCATGCTGTGGAAATGTTCAATATGCGGCTTTGTGTATGAGGGCAGTGAAGCCCCGGAAAAATGCCCCAAATGCATGTCACCTAAAGAGAAATTCGCTGCCCTGTCTGAAGAGGATGCCAAAAAGATCTGTGCTTCGGATCGAACCAATGATATCCATATGGAGATTATTAACCTGGCCATGAGAATAGCCCAATTGGCCAAAGAGGGCATTGAAATCAATCTTGATCCCATGTGTGTGGCTTTGTTCGAACAGGCCCGCAATGAAGCCTGGATCATCAAACAGAGGAGCAAAGCGGAGATAGCGGGCCATTTGAGCAAAGGTAAGTGGTAAACCGTCCAAAAAACGGCAGCAGCGGCTAAAATGCCCCTGATTAAACCATGCCACTGTAAATGAAGAGGCTGTCTGAAAAGGATGGCCTCTTTTTTGCAGTAATATTGCAACATAAGGAAAGAGCCCTTTAGTACAGGACTATTCCTGCAGTCAACTAAAAGCTCACTAATGCTGGGCCCCCTGGTTCTATGGCCAGCTGCTCAGCTCCTTGCGACGATGGAAAACGACGGTTTTAAGTACCCTGCAAACCTCAACCTGCTGTTGGGGAATAAAGCCGGCCTCTTTTAGGCCTTTAATGGATGCATAATTGTCCTTTAAAACGCTGCTCCACACCTGGCGGCAGCCTTCGGCATACAGGATGGCAAACATCTTGGTTAAAAGAAAACCGTGAATTCTACAGCCTCTGAACTCCGGAACCACATAGTCGGGGCCGATGTATACCCCGTCACCCACCTTAAGGCAATAATTGAAGAAAGGGAAATGGTGATCCCGGTAATGGCACCAGGAAAAGCCCACCAGCTTACCCTGATAAAAAGCCCCCAGGCATTTGCCGCCATGAGTAAAAAATTCAACAATCCTTTCCCTGCTCATACCGTTGAGCCGGGATATCTGACGGGTGTTGCTTCTATTCAGAAGCTTGCATTCTACAGGGATATGCGGTACTTGAACTACGGGTGGCGCGTCCAAAAGCTTCGAAATCACCAATAATGTGGCTCGTTTGTAGATCAGGCCGGCCAGGCGGTTGAGCACTTTTTTCAGCGTAAGCCTCCTCAGCCTGAGCAGAGTAGACCTGCTTATCTTTTTCAAGCTTTGCCAGCGGCTGCGGATATGCTCCCAACTGTAGCCGTTATGGGCTCTTCCTTCCAATACTGCGTCCCCTTTTGAAACAGAGAATACCGAAGTTATCTATAGGTTTCTCTTCAACAAACGGTTTTATTAACGGCTGCGGTCTGACATAAATGGAACCGTATTTTCAGAAGAGCAAAGTGGATAATAATGATTAAAAACGGTGACTGGGCTTTGAGAAAGGCTTATGAAAATAGGGGTAAAGATACAGGAAATGAGCTAAGACGGACCTATATCCGCTCACAATCATGGGTAACAGGTCCAAAAATTCGGATGAGGCCGGTTTCTCAAAGGGGCTTAACCATCTGCTGTTGTCAATCTTGTTAAGCAACCGGCTTTTTATTGGATTTGCGCCAGATCTTCATTTTTTCGGCTTCTTTGATCAATTCTTCTCTCAGGTCGGGATGAGCGATGTTGATTAAAGCTTCAGCCCGCTGCCATGTAGAACGGCCGGCCAGGTCGGCAATACCATATTCAGTTACTATACAATGGGTCAGGGAACGGGGAACCGTGACTATGGAGCCGGGCAGCAAAGTGGGTACGATGCGAGACTTCAGATTCCCATCTCTATCCTGGTAGGAAGAATTACAGCAAATAAAGGAAATGCCATTTTGCGACAGATAGGCCCCGCAAGCGAAGTCGAGCTGGCCCCCGGTTCCGCTTATTTGACGAGTTCCTACTGATTCTGAACAAACCTGTCCAAACAGATCGACTTCCAAACAAGCATTTATAGATATAGTATTGGGATTCTGCGCAATGATTCTCGGGTTGTTGGTATATGATGCCGGGTAGGTTGCCAGTGAAGGGTTATAATTCAACCAATCATAAAGAAACTGGCTCCCTGCAGCAAAGGCAAAAGTAGACTTACCTTTGTCCACTGCTTTCTTGCGGTTAGTCAGTTTCCCCGCCTTATATAGATGATAATAAGCATCTGCCAGCATCTCAGAATGGCACCCCAGGTCTTTGATATCGGATTCGACAAGCATGGTGCCTATTAAGTTGGGCAGCCCGCCAATACCTAGCTGGAGGCACGCACCGTCGCGTATCAGGGGAACAATATGCATGGCAATTTTCCGGTCGGTATCGCTGGGAGATGCGGCGGGTATGGTTTCGACAGTTGATTCAGCTTCTACGATATAGTCAACCTCGGAAATATGAATGAGCTCATCGGCTCCTCCCATAGCCCAGGGGAGGCGATGGTTTACCTCAACTACCACCTTTTTAGATGCTTCAATGATGGCCCGGCATGAAGCGCAGGCGCAGTGAAGGTTGAAATAACCGTCCTTATTCATTGCGGTAACCCGAAGCATGGCCACATCAACCTGATATTGGATGCTTTTTTGATAGTTTAAAGCCAGGTTGCCAAAAGCCATGGGTGAATGATAAGCTTGACCTCTATCGGGTAATTTACGGTCATAAGCGGAAAAATACCATGAATTAAGGGCGAATACCTCTCCTTCAGGATCAGCTTCGATGCACGCCTGCGGTGATAGACTGAGCACATGGCGAATATTGATATCTTTTAGTTCATCCTTGCGAAGTGCCAGGGCTCTGTCCAGGGCTACAGGTTTTGAATGGCCGAAGCCGAAATCGATCCAATCACCATTCTTGACTATTCGCACTGCCTCTTCTGGACTAACCAATTTTTCTTGATATTCTTTTTGATAATGTATATTGATCAGGCCTCCTGATTCCGCCCCCAAAAAGGAACTTCCTGAGCTATAGTGAAGGGCGACTTATTGTACGCTAAAAGGTTGTAATCGAGCTTAACTTTTAAAGGCACGCATGCTGCCGCTGTCTGTGATTTTCAAGCTTAGAAAACAACATGCAGTCAAAGTCTTGAGGTCGCTGTACTGACCACTGGCAAGCAAACACCAAACATGTGAATCTATATCACGATTTTGGCCCGTTCCCGCATAAAGGCGATTTCGCGATCGATGTCGCTTTGGATTGCAGCGATGCGCTCCCTGGCGTCAGGGCCTTTTAGCAGGTGGCTGAAGCGGCCCTGTTTCAGCAAGTATTCATCTACCGGCTCAGGGGCCTTTTTGCCGCTGATGATCTGCGCGGTAGGGTTGTTGAAGCTGATCCGGCCGTTTTCCGCTTCCCATAACAACCAGGCACCGCTGCGCACTGCCATGCGGCTGAGCTGTACGGTTTCGGCCATATCGAACTGCCAGCCCAAATAGCAAGGGGCCAGTATCTCGATGTATTTCGTGCCCCGCATGCTTTTGGCCTTTACCACCTTGTCGTACAAATCACCGGGGTAAGCTACAGTGGCAGTTGCCACATAAGGAATATTGTGCTCTAGCATCAATAAGGCCATGTTCTTTTTAGGCTGGCTTTTGCCGGTGGGGGTGGTGGTGGTAAAGCTGCCCCGCGGGGTAGCCCCGCTGCGCTGCACGCCGGTGTTGCTGTAGGCTTCATTGTTATAGCAGAAGTGAATGATATTTTCATTGCGCTCGGCGGCGGCTGAGAGTGCCTGAAAACCGATGTCATAGGTACCGCCATCACCCACCCAGCTGAATACAGTAGGAAGCTCACCCTGCAGGCGGCCTTTCTCCTTCATTATTTCAAGTGCGTGGCTGATACCGGAGGCGGAAGAGCCTGCGGAGGCAAAAGTGATGTTGATGCAAGGCCAGTTGTAACCCAGCCTGGGGGTCATGCCCATGCTGGCTACAGCGCAGGCCGGGGTGAGGAGCATGATGGCGTTAGGGCCCAGGGCCTTGCCCACCATGCGCAGGGCCATGGTAGCCGGGCAGCCGCCGCAGGCCCCGTTGCCGCTTAAAACCTGTTCATTGTCGGGTAGTTTTTTAATACTGGTAGCCATATTTCATCCATTCCTTTCCTGGTCCTGCTTAATCATTCATCGATCATGGCCTTGATCTCGTTGGCCATAAAGCGGCGGGTCAGATCAACGCCGCCAATGCCCATTACCCGGTTCTTGACGGTGATGTCGTTGCGTCGCCCGAAGAGCACGCTTTTCAACTCGGCTGCCAGAATACCGCCGGGGTGGCCAAAGTTGTAATTGCGGTCCAGCACCATAACCTGTGCGTTTTTCGGCAATGCCTGGATAATATCCTCGGCAGGGAAGGGGAGGTACAGGCGCGGTCTGAGCAAACCGGCTTTAATGCCCTCATCGCGCAGTATATCAACGGACAGTTTTAGTTCCGCCGCCATGCTGTTGATGGCAAAAACCACCACTTCGGCATCTTCCAGCCGGTAAGTGTCGATGGTGTCGCCATCCCACATGCCGGTTATTTCTCGATATTCCTGTGCGGCCTGCTTGACCAGCGGGATAGCCGCCAGTATGTCTTCGGAGAGCATCTGGCGGAAAGGCGCATAGTCTTCCGCCATGGTCACATTGCTGAACGAAGAGGGGTGAGCCGGATCGAGGCGCCATTCCGGTTCAAATGGGGGCAGGAAACGGTCAATATCCTCCTGTGCGGGCAGGGTTAAAGGCATTAGGCAATGGGAAATAGCAAAGCCGTCGAAATTGACCATCACCGGGATATTGATCTGTTCGGCCACGCGGTAGGCCTGCAAAATAGTATTGAAAACCTCCTGATTGGAAGAGCAATGGTATTGGATCCAGCCGGTGTCGCGCTGGGCGAATGAGTCCTGGTGATCTGCCCACAGGGTCCAGGGGGCAAAAATGCCGCGGTTGACATTGCACATCACTACCGGCAGACGCCCCCCGGAAGCCATATGTAAAACCTCGTGCATATATAAGAGGCCATTGGCCGAGGTGGCGGTGAAAACGCGGGCACCAGCCGCGGAGGCGGCTACAGCAGCGGCCAGAACGCTGTGTTCGCCTTCCACCGGAATGAAGCGGGCGTGCAGCTCACCATTCTCGACCATGGCAGCCACTGCTTCCATGATGCTGGTCTGGGGGGTGATGGGATAGCCGGGTACTACGTCCACGCGGGCGTATTTGGCCGCCAGCGCCGCAGCATAAGCACCGGTTTCCATTCTCACTTGCACTGCTGCTTTCATACTGCTAATCCTCCTCCTTTACCATGCTGATGGCACCGGTTGGACATTCTACCGCGCATACCCCGCAACCCTTGCAGTACTGGTAATCAATGGTTATTTCCTTGCGATCAATAACCGCTTCCGGGCAATATACCCAGCAAAATTGACATTTGGTGCATAGCTTGTGGTCGACCACCGGGCGGTGGGCCCGCCAGGAACCGGTGTCGCCGCCGGATCCTTTGGTCGGCCATGAAATAGGCCGGTAGGCTTTGGTAACTGCTTTCATCTATATCCCAATCCTTTCATAAAACCGATATTGAGGCCAATTATCGCGCAATTTGTGTCACCGTATTATAAGCTTCGACAGCCGCTGCCAGGTTGTACTTGCCATTCCCGGGCCATTTGTTCAAAATGGTTTGCTCCATGATGTTTTGCGGTATGTTCAAGACCCGGCACACCGCGCCAAACAGCGGAATATTGATCATCGGGCCGTCGGCCGAAAACAATCCCTTCTCGCGGGCGATGGAGTCAGCGTCAATCTGCCAGGTGGGGTAATTCTGCACCATTACCGCTTTAGGGGCATTGACAATTACGCTGCCCGATTCATTAATGCCTTCGAGGACTGCTGCGGTAATGAGCTTTTCGCTCATAACCACCACATAATCAGGAAGATCGCATTGACTGTGCGCATGGATGGTGGTGGGGGATATGCGCACTGCTGCCCGTACCGGCGCTCCACGGCGTTCTACGCCGAAGAAAGGTAAGGCCTGGCCCTGCTGGCCGTTTTCCAAAGCTGCCTGGGCTAACAAGTGAGCCAGGGTAACCGAGCCCTGTCCGCCAAATCCATTGATCCGTAGTTCTAACATGCTCTTCCTCCATTCTTCCTTGGTCTGGCCTGTGATATATTTATCTGCAGCCTAAATAAAACTGGATTTACTTTTCACTGTATGACAATGATCAATTCATTTATACATAAGGGCTATAACCCTATATACACCCGAGCCTAAAAAATTAACCCTTCGCTCAGAATTCTGAGACGAAGGGTTGCTCCGCGGTACCACTCAAATTAACGACTCATGCCGTTCACTCTGTCAGGATACGGGATCTAAGATCCGTTTATCCGCTTCCTTGTAACGGTGGAAGTTCCGTACGAGCCTACTCTCAGCAAAGATTTCGGTCGTCGACTCCAGGATGAGTTCTGCTGACCTCTTCGACCGCCTTGCACCGGACAGCGGCTCTCTGTAACCCAAGCATCAGCTTACTATTCCCCATCATCGCCAATTTGCATATCGCATTTTATTTTACAGACCAGCCTTTTAGCTGTCAACAGTATCTGCTGGGCCTCAAGCCTGGCTCAACTCAGCCTGTTACAAGGTTTGAGGCCTGTATCCAGGTTTTCCTGCACTTACCGGGTTTGACGCTAATAATCGCCTGGCACCTCAAAGTCCTGACCAGGCACAAGGATCTGCCCTGCAGATGGCCTTCCCCAAGCGGGGGTTAATACGGGCTGGCTTTCCCCTCGCCCCCATTGCTACAGGGAATAATGGCCCAGTTCGTCCCGGCCATATAACGTTCATTCAGAGTTCTTGTGATGAGATGCCTGATGAAGGGCTGTATTCTAAATTACAGTTAATATTACATTATTCGCCTGAATTCCTCAATAACAATTAATCGAAAAAATTTACCGAGTTTCATAATAGAGGATGGTGCCTCAGTTATGCCGGAATGGAATATAACTGAAGAACCACCCTTCATGTTCGAAATCCTTATCAACACTAAATAATGCCGAGAACGAGAGCTATGGCCCCTACCGCGACAGCAATCCAGCTCAGTTTTTTCTGGGTTGAAAACTGGCCGATCACACCTGCTGCAACGGCAATGCTCCCCATGATCAAAGGCTTCCAGAAGAAACCCACGACACCCACTAAAATGCCGATGATTGCCAGCCATTTCGCCATGCTATCACTCACCTTAAGTCCTCCTTTCCAGGGGTTTTTTGCTGCTGCTGGTCGTAAACCAATAAGACTTATCCAAGATATATTCATTATTAAGGTGCAATATGTATAGGTGGGATGCCACTGTACCCTGCCGTTATGGCATGTTGGTCAAGGCCCACGTTTACATTGCTATGCCCCTGTTTTGCTGATGTTTCGTGCAAGCCTGTAGGAATAGTATNNAGCGGTTACAAAGCCTTCAGAGCTGCATCCCTGCTTTACATATCGTCAGACATGCAGGTTGTATATCCGTTATGAAGGCAGTACTGTAGCAAAAGTGTGTCATTGTTTAATAGGCTAATGTTATTTGGAAATGCCGTATAGTGCCAGCTTGCGATACAGAGTAGTCCTGGAAAATCCCATAACCCTGGCTACTTCGGTCAAATTGCCACGGTGCTTCTCCAATAGATTTGAAATCAGTTCTGCTTCCTGTTCGGCAAGTAGACGTTTTTTCCTTTGTTTATAAGAGAGTTGCCCATCAGCACAGGAAAGATCGTGTATGGCCTTGAGAGCCTGGGCATGGCCTGAAGCATTGATTTCTTCGGGAAGGTCCGATATGGTAATGGGCTGGGTGTTCGCGATAATAGCCAGTCTTTCAGCAACATTCTGCAGTTCGCGTACATTGCCGGGCCAGGCGTATTGGGACAGACAGCGCATAACCGCAGGGTTCATAATCCTTTCAGTGATAATCGGTTCAACACCCAGCTTCATCAAATAGTGCCGCATCAGCAAAGGAATATCGTCTTTTCTATCCCTCAATGGCGGTATGGTAATTGAAATGACATTTAAACGATAATAGAGATCCTGCCTGAAATTGCCTTTTTCGACCTCTTCCAGCAGGTTTTTATTTGAGGCACAAATAATGCGCACATCCACTGGAATATCCTTGGAATCGCCGATGCGGGTCAC
>LFSQ01000020.1:5041-5392 GCA_001512785.1 Syntrophomonas sp. DTU019 | reverse complement strand
GGTGCCCCCTGCAGCCATTTCAAACTTACCGGCCTTGCCTCCCCGCCTGGCTCCGGTAAATGCACCCTCTACGTATCCGAACAGTTCGCTTCCGATTAGTTCCCGTGGTATTGCCCCGCAATTAATGGCTATAAAAGGCCCCTGGCAGCGCTGGCTCTGATTGTGTATAGCCTGGGCAAAGATCTCTTTACCGGTACCACTCTCGCCTTGCAACAGTATATTGCTGCTGGAATTGGCAGCAGCACGGGCCAGTTTAATAGTATCTTGAATAGATCTGCTTTGGCCGATAATGTCATCAAAGTTTAACTCGGCCCGGGTTCCACAGACGCTGTTGACCAAACGGTGAACCCT
>LFSQ01000020.1:3440-4987 GCA_001512785.1 Syntrophomonas sp. DTU019 | reverse complement strand
ACTGAAAGGAACACCTGCATTAAGCATTAAGTCAAAACAGTCTTTGCCGGCAAAGATCTTTTTCAGCACAGCTGATTTGTATCCTCGGGCCTTTTTCCCCAGGATTTTAAGCGCGGACTGATTCAAATCCTCGATTTCACCAGTCTCGGTAACTATCACTATACCGTCCGCCATAAGGTTGAAAATGTCTTTGATGCGACTGCTGTATATAGACAGCTGCTTGTTTTGTTCTGCCACCTGCCATTTGTTTTTTATAATATGTGAAACCTTGTGGAGCATGGAGAGTATGCGAGAATGGTCTTCATAACTGGGTCCAATAAGGCCCAAAACCAGAACCAGATCGCCGTGATCATCAAATACAGGTACTGCTGAGGTAGTGAAGGATACCAGATCGCGGTGAAAATGCTCCGCAGCCGTAACTTGAATACCTTTGCGAATCTGTATACAGGTGCCAATAGCGTTTGTGCCCAGGACTTCCTCGGACCAATTATTCGGCCAGTTTTGTTGAATCGGGGGTATGCTCTCCACAATCCAGCCTTCCTCATCTGCCAGCAGCACGTGAAAGCCGCTGCCTTTTAATGATTTGTAAATATTGTTCATGGCTATAATGGCTATATCCTGAAGTTCGGGGTATGGGAAAACAGGATTGGGCTTGCCCGGGGAAAAGTACCCACAGGGCTTGCGGTCAGGGTCAACTCCAGCCTGTTGTGAGCGGTGCCATGATGTGGCAATATCGGGATAAAACTCGCCTGAGAAGTCAGATACGAAAGCATCCATTGCTTGGGGCTTAGGCATAAAATCACCTCTATCCAATCTTTTGGCTTTTGGCGTATACCGGTATATCGGTATACCGGCAAAACAACATCCATGCCTTAAAAGCTCGTAATCCCCTTACAACCAGACCAAAAATTACCTATAATCTTTATAAAACTGACGCTAATTAAAATGTTACCGTCACAAGTCAACTAATCACTGTGGGCCGACTCTTTAATACTTTCCAAGTGTTCTAGCATGGACCTCTTGGCTTCGGGGGCATTCTGTTCTTTTATCGCCTCCAGAATCTGTTGATGAGATAGCAAGGCCGCCGGTGCCTTTCCATGTTTTCTCAGAGAATTCTCACGGGACATCTCTGTCAAGGTTATTAATAGGTCATTGATGCGAGCTATTACTTTGTTTTTTGAGGCCTTGCTTATAGCGGTATGAAACTGGGTAGCGGCTTGAATACCATCTCCTCCTCGTGCGATATCTTCGGCCATTTCTTTTAGAATGGTATCCATTATTTGTATATCAGCCTCAGTGCGCCTTACGGCTGCCAGTTCAACCGCTTTGAGTTCTACGGCCTGCCGGGCTTCAAACAAATCGGAGATGATATCGCTGCTGGTTTCTATCATAAAATCGATTTTAGACAAGATGTCTTTTATAGCCACACTCTTGAGGTAAGCCCCGTCACCAGGGATATACTGGATTATTTCCATAAACTCCATAATTTTAAGGGCTTCCCGTACCGGTACCCTGCTTACCTGAAACATCTCCGCCAGTTCACGTTC
>LFSQ01000020.1:0-3415 GCA_001512785.1 Syntrophomonas sp. DTU019 | reverse complement strand
CTTACTGACTGAGCCTCACTTGCCCGGGCAATTGGTTTGTACATCTCTTTAGCTCCTTTGAATATGCAGGGTTGCTGGTATACCAATATACCATCTTAACTACAGTATACACCAGACGGTTTTTCTTAGCTATCAGGTTTTTAGTGGAAAACCCTACTGTAACAATTAGTCCACAACATGTAACAAATAGGTTACGTTTCTTTGATACACCTCTTGATATTGTTTTAGGCCTGAGTTTGGCGGGGGAATCGATGCAATTTAGATAAATAGGCGGTTTCGTTGAGCAACCGGGACAATGGCATATAATTTGCAATCAGGTTGGTTGGAGCCATTCCTGATATCATACCAGTTTTAATCAGGGTACTCCGCGTGGATAAGCTGCTGTGTTGTTATGCGATGTGGTCAAACGCAATACGAGGAGGGAAGCCATGAATACTCACAGCAAACTTAGCAGAAGGTCGTTCCTAAAATGGACCGGGGTGTCAACCGCCTTAATGGTGTTGGAATCCCCGCTGAGAAACTTCGATGTAGCTTATGCATTCGGTGAGCATCCACAGGAAAAACCGCGTTATCTGGTCAAGAAGAAAGTCCCTCAGGTTTGTGCTCGAGCTTGTGAATGTGATTGCCATTATGATGTTGTGGTCGGGGTTGATCAGGTGACAGGCCTGGAAAGGGCTCTTACCCTGGAAGGAAGGCCGGATGATCCAGTCTCTCGAGGCAAATTCTGTATCAAAGGCCTGGGTTTTGTAGATGGTATGTACAACCCGGATCGCCTGTTGGTAGCCCTGAAGAGGACCAATCCCAAGCGAGGAGAAGGTGAGGATCCCGGCTGGATTACGATCAAGGCAGAGGATGCAGTCAAAGAAATCATTGAGAAAATGAAGACCTATAGGCGTGACGAGATTTTGTTTGCTTCTCCGGGAGACCCCTATACCAATCGCTTGTGCCGTTCCTTAGGGGTCACCAGAAGCGACCAGCGTACTGAATGTTTCGGCACTCATTACTATTTAAACTCTTTGATGATTACCAATCCCCCTAATAAGTATTACTCCAGCACCTACACGGTAACCCACTCCCTGTGGGGGTTTGACTATAGTCAAACCAAATATATGTTGTGGTTTGGATTTGATTCCTTTAGCAAAACTTCCAAAGCCGGCATATTGAATCACATCGTAGAGGGGAAACGCAATGGCACTAAAATCGTTTTCTTTAATCCGGTAAGAACGCCGCTGGCTGATGGTATGGCTGATGAATACTATGCCATTAAACCGGGCACCGACCTGGCCGTAGCCCTGGCCATCATCAAAGTGATAGTTGACAACCAACTCTACCAGACCGATTTCTTAAGGGATTATACCGATGCCGGGGCATTGATCGATGTGGATACCAAAGAACGACTGGTTGATGCGCAGGGAACCTGGTTGGCCTGGAGCCAGGCTGACGGCAAACCGGCGCCGGTGAATAATTGTAATAATATGGCTTTCGACGGTGGACCATTCACTTTTGTCCACAATGGCAGGCAGGTAAAAGCCAAACCGGTCTTGCAGTTGCTGCAGGAGATGGTCAAGGATTACACCCCTGACTGGGCGGCACAAATCAGTGAGGTTCCGGCTGCGGACATTGACCGCATTGCCCGGGAATTCGCCCAGGCCGCACCCACGGTGTGCATACCCAATCTCAAGCGCGACGCGGCTGGACCCAACTACTCCAATAGCTGGCGTTTGATGCAGGCCATCAACATCTTGCATATGCTGACCGGTTCCCTGGATCACGATGGAGGAGTACTGTTCTTGTCCGGGGTTAAAATCCCCTGGCTGGAAGATGTGGATCCAATCGTCAAGCCTTACCCCGAATTACCGGCCGATCCGCCTGATTATCGCAATCAATTCCCGGTCACTGACGACATCTATAAGAATAAGGACTTCAGCGCACCCGGGCATTATGGCATGGTGGGACATGGGCTCTTTCATAAGAAAAACATTAAAATGCTGTTCTTCAAAGGGCCACACCGCGGGCTTTTCGCTCTGATACAACCGCAGATGACTGAAGCGGCTATGATGGATATGGATCTGGTAGTTGACTGGAATCTTTATCCGGATGACAACGCTTACTGGTGTGACTATGTATTACCGGCTCCTCATCAGTATGAAGAAGGAAAACTGGATATCAGGCAGTACTACCCCAAATGGCCTTGCCTGGTGGGAGGGGATCCGGTGCAAAACCCCCCCGGCGATGTTATCGGATGGGGCAAAATAGCAAGTATGATCGGCATGGCCCTGGCCCCTGAATATTGGACTACCGACGGCAGCAGCGATCCAGCCAAGTTGATCAAGGGCAATACCAAAGACCCGGCGCTTCAAGCGGTAGGTGCTGCTGAAAACGGCACTGATTTCATGCAAAACAAAAACGGCTTCTGGATTGACAAAAAGCCTTATGAGAATTACAAAACCATCCGGGAAATCGGCTATGGCCGGCCCGATGGCCGGGTAAAGATGTATGTGGATGAATTCGTTGAGGTTGGTTTTAACGGACTGCCTACCTTCCAGCCCCGCTGGACTGAGCCGGAAGGGGAGTACCAATTCTCCTTGCTCGTTACCAGGTCCGCATGGCACATGCACGCTGACCCCAACTTTATTGACAATCCGGTGCTGAACATGCTCTCCGTTAAGAACCATATCGATTGTGTATGGATCAGCCCGGCAGCAGGACAGCAGCTTAATGTGCAAAATGGGGATGAGGTCATCCTGGAGACTAATCCCAAATACATGCCTGAACTGCCCAGGCCGGTTAAAGCCAAGGTATTTATGTCTTCACGCATAACCCGCGATGACTGTGTAATGCTGTTTCATGGCATCGGCCACCGTTCCAAATGGCTCAAGCATGGTGTTTGGGGCTACCGGGACGGAGATCTGATTCCGCAGAAGGATCCGAACATCTGCAAACAGCATGACCCTACCGGGATGGGCTGGGTTGAGGATGTTTATGTTCGGATCAGAAAGGCCTAGGGAGGGTAGTGAAATATGAAACAATATGCGATTCTACTCGACAGCAGATTCTGTACAGGATGCAATACCTGTTTCTATAAATGTGTTCAAGAAAACAGGTTGCATGATGTGGCCGCCAATGGCAGCACCAGAACACTGGTGCAGATCAACGATGAGGGTATGTACCATCATCGCTGCATGCATTGCCTGGAACCCACCTGTGTGGCCAATTGCCCCAAAAAAGCCCTGACCAAGACTGATTACGGGCCAGTTTTATGGGATACCAATGTGTGTATCCGCTGTGGTACCTGTGTGCAGAAATGCCCCTTTAAGGTGCCCGTTCTGGACAAACCCAACAATGAGATTGTCAAGTGCAGTATGTGCGCCCACCGCAACCTGGGACAGGATGAAAAAGCCATACCGGCTTGTGT
>LFSQ01000058.1 GCA_001512785.1 Syntrophomonas sp. DTU019 | reverse complement strand
GCTTTTTATTTTTTATTCGGACTTTTTCAGTGGTCTCGGACGCGTTCCTCGTGTCATTTTTAAAAATGACACGAGGAACGCGTCCCCTTGTGTCACGTCCCCTTGTGTCACGTCCCCTTGTGTCATCCCCCTGTGTCATACTGTGCCTGGCACCTTCTATTGGCCTCTTATGACATACTCCAGCGGGCCTAAACTCTCACTCTTGACCAGTTTGATCTTTTTCCCGGAGTGCTTTTCGATATAAGCCAGGTCGCGGGCGGCACTGCTCATCTCCTCAATGAGGTCGGGATGGGCCTCACAAACCAAGGTATCCTGCTCAATATAGCCCATATTGACCATTTTGCGTTTGACTTCACAGGCTATCGCCTGCAGGTTGACGGTGCGCCCCCGGCCGTTGCAGCGGGTGCATTCGTCGGTGAAAATCTCCGACACCCCGTAGCGGGACTTCTTGCGGGTCATCTCCAAAAAACCCAACCCGGTCATGCCTATAATGCGAGTGTGGGCCTTGTCCTTGGCCAGTTCGCGTTTCAGGGTCTCAACGATCTCCTCCTGGTTGTGCTTGTTCTTCATATCGATGAAGTCTATCAGTATGATTCCTCCCAGGCAGCGCAGCCGCAGCTGGCGGGGGATCTCTATGGAAGCCTCCAGATTGATGCGGTACACCGTATCCTCGAAATCATCTTTGCCGGTATATTTGCCGCTATTAACATCGATGACGGTCATAGCCTCAGTTTCATCAATGATCAAGTAACCCCCATTTTTCAGCCATATTTTGCGCCTTAATGCCCGGCGGATATCCTTTTCCAGGCCATATTTCTCGAACAGATCTCCCGGTTCATAAATGACCCCGTTGCATATCGTGTTTTTTTGCTGCAAGTAATTCAAGACCCGCTCCTTAAGGCGCTCATTGTTGAGTATGATGCGATGTATGTCCATGTCCAGATAATCCCTTAAGGTGCGTTCTAGCACATCTATATCCTCATAAATCAGGCTGGGGGTCTTCATGCGCTGATAACGCCTCTCAATCTCCTCCCACACCTTGATGAGCTCATCCAGTTCGGCCAGGATTTCATCATCATCGGCTTCCAAACAGGCGGTGCGCAGTATACAGCCGAAATCTCTGGGTTTGTAGCTTTCCACCAGGCTGCGCAGGTATTCCCGGCGCTTGCTGTCGGTGATTTTACGCGAAATGGAGACCTCGCCCTGAAAAGGCAAAAGCACCAGAAAATGCCCCGGTATGGTTATGTTTCCGGTGACTCTGGCACCCTTTTCAGAAAAGGCCTCTTTCTTAACCTGTACCAGAATGTCCTGCCCGCTTTTCAACAGATCAAAAACCTGAGCACCGCGCTTCTTACCGGGCAAAATGACATCCCCGGCATATAAAAAGGCGTTCTTGGCCAGGCCGATATCAACAAAGGCACAGGACAGACCGGGGATGATGTCCTTCACCCTGGCTTTATAGATCTTGCCCACGTTTTCGTTTTGATCTGCCCAAAAGACCTCGGCCAGTCGCCCGTCTTCAACGATGGCCACGCGTGATTCCCAAGGATATACTTCAGCTATGATATCCCTAATCACAACAGCTTCACCTGCTCCATGGGGGTATAGAACTGTTCCTCGACCCGGCAAAAGTTGCCGCATCGCCATACATCAACCAACTGCTCGGCCGTTATTCCACAGGTACCGAAAAGCTCGATCAACTCATCGAAGCGGACATTAACCGGCTGTCCGGTACTTACCCATATTTTAATAATATCAAATTGATCATGTGTCATCATGGTAATTTTATACAACCCGGGCTTTAGGTCTTTGATGCGATTCTTCTTTTTCCCCCGGCTGGCCACCAGCAATTCAGGTCTGTGCATGAGCATCTGCAGCTGATCTAAAACCGCTTCATCAAGCTTTTTGACCTTGAAGGCGTAGCTGGCCGCGTTGACCACGCTCATAAGCGAAGGCGCTGAAGGAGGTATATTCACTGCCTGGAGCACCATAAGGCCACTGGGGAGCACAGGATTCAACCTCTTAACAAACTCTTCACCGCTCATGTCAGCCATGAGCTCCAAATCGAAATACTCGCGTTCCCCCCACAGGCCCACCGGCAGAACCGTTCCCAGGGAAAGCTTTATATGAGGATTAAAGCCCTCGCTGAGGGCATAGGGTATCCTGGCCCGGCGCAAGGCCCTTTCTATGGTATGCAGCATATCCAGGTTGGCCAAAAAGCGCAGTTCCGGCCCGACCCTATATTCCACCCGCAAGCGCATCGCTATCCTCCCCAATATCCAAATCTACCTCCAGGGACGGGCATACCCCGCAGTTGTTGCAGCCTTCATAGCGGCAGTCGCCGCTGCTCATGCCCAGCCTGGCCAGCTCATCCTCCTGAATCAAGAACTCCCTGTCAATACCGGTATCGATGACATCCCAGGGCAGGCCTTCACCATAATCAAAACCCCGGGTGACATAAAGGCCGGGATCCACCCCGCATTCAGCAAAGGCCTCCTGCCAGGCGGCAAAGCGAAAATGCTCACTCCATCCATCAAAGCGGCACCCTTTTTGCCAGGCCTTATGGATTACCCGGGCCATTCTGCGGTCCCCCCGGGCGATAGCCCCTTCCAGGAAACTGGTCTCCTCGTCATGAAAGCTCAGTTTAATGCCTCTTAAGCGGCGCCGGCTCAGATAGCGCCGCTTTTCTTTAAGCTCTTCAATGCTGTCCTGCGGCCTCCATTGAAAAGGGGTGTGGGCTTTGGGAACAAAACAGGCCAGGCTGGCCCTTACCTCCACCCGGCGCGGAGCCAGTTCATCGCCGCAGGCCTTCACTTTGATCAAGAGATCCAGTATGCCATCCAGGTCTTCATAGCTTTCCTGCGGCAGACCGATCATAAAATAAAGCTTGAGGGCTGTCCACCCGGAGCGAAAAGCAGCCGCCACGGCCTCCATCAATTGCTCTTCGGTGACATTCTTGTTGATCACATCGCGCAGCCTTTGCGTGCCGGCCTCAGGGGCCAGGGTCAGGGTGCTTTTCCTCACTTTTTGCACTTCATTGGCCAGATCGACCGAAAACTTATCCACCCGCAGGGAGGGCAAAGCCACTCCGATCCCTTCCAGGCTGTACCTTCTCACCAATTCCGCTACCAGGGGATTCACCTGTGAAAAGTCCAGGGTGCTCAACGAAACCAGGGACACTTCATCATAGCCGGTGCTGCGTATCTGCGCTTCAGCCTGCTGCAACAGGGTGTTGAGACGGCGTTCCCGGACCGGCCGGTAAATCATGCCCGCCTGGCAGAAGCGGCAACCTCGCTGGCAGCCGCGCATTACCTCCAGAACCGCCCGGTCGTGCACCACCGGCATATATGGCACTACGGGTTTTTGCGGAAAATAGGCCTTATCCAGGCTCTTGACTACTCGCCGCCGGATCTTCTCCGGCACTCCCTGCTCCAGGGGCTTAATCGAGGCAAAACGGCCATAGGAGTCATATTGAACCTCATATAATGAAGGAACATATACCCCTTCCAGCCGGGCCAGGCGCCGCAAAATATCCAAGCGGGCTAGTCCCTGGCAGCCCCCTAAGAGATCCAATATCTCCAGCAGCACCTCTTCGCCGTCGCCTATCACCAGGGCATCGAAAAAATCTGCAAATGGCTCCGGGTTGGTACAAACCGGACCGCCGCCGATAACGATGGGGTCTTGGGCCTGCCGGTCTTTGGCCAGGACCGGTATGTACCCCAAATCCAGCATGTTTAAAACATTGGTGAGGGACAGCTCATATTCCAGGCTGAAGCCCACAAGGTCAAACTGCTCCATGGGCGTAAAGCTCTCCAGTGAATAGAGCGGAATGCCTTCTTCACGCATGATGGCCTCCATATCGGGCCAGGGTGCGTAACAGCGCTCCAAGAGGTGATGGCTCTTCTCATTTACCAGCCCATATAAAATCTTGCTGCCCACATGCGACATCCCTACCTCGTAAACATCCGGGAATGCCAGCAGCATTTTCACCCCGGATGAATCCCAGCTTTTTTTGATCATATTCAATTCGCCGCCGGCATATCGCGCCGGTTTGCTGACCCGGGGTAAAACATCACGGATTAGCTTGTGCTGTAAAATCGACAGCCCCTCCATTCTTGGACTAAGGTTTTTATTGCTATTCTGAGGCTTTGCAGGCCGGTTTAAACGAAAAAGGTGATCCAGCGCGGCCGCCACATCCGCAAGGTCCGGCACCGCCTGGAAAAATGGCCTGCCTGGGAAGCGCTCCCAGGGAAAGCTGGAGCTTATTGTTTTATCATAGGGTTTTCCTAATTAAAAAGCAATGCCGGCTATGGCCCCTTCAGCATTGACGCAGGGTAGCCTGAGAGCCTTTTTCTATGAAGCATTCGATGAGCTGGGCTTCGGTGTACACCCCGGCCACACGATGGGCATCGTCCAAAGCCAGCACAATCAGATAGTATTTGGGGCGAGTGTCTTTGAGCAGCGATCTGATCGGCGTATCCCAGGTACTGACTACCTGCCTGCTTTCCAGCAACCCCAGGCGATTCAGCTCTGACTTTTTATGAATCAGGTAACGCACAAAGGAGTAACCCAAAAAACGGCTTTCCCGCACTGCAAACCAGAACAGCACCGATCCTACCAGGATCTCCTGGGCCATTTGCCAGACCCCGACTGCATAGTAAAAGCCGTGGCCGATAATGGCCACCGCAAATGCCATGCCCATAAAAGCGACCAGGCGGGTGCTCTTTCTAAAACCCATGCGCGGGGAAAGCCAGGAACGCAGCATTCTGCCGCCATCCAGGGGGAGAGCGGGCAGCAGATTGAACAGGCCCAGAAACAGGTTGCAGCGCATCAACCATAGGCTGGTATCGGCATCCAACCCGACCGGCACATAATAAAAAAAAGCAGCCAGGCTCAAACTGCTCAAAGGCCCGGCCAAAGCCAGGCATAACTCCTTGTCCGGTTTCAGACCGGTGAAATCCGCAATCTGCGCCTGCCCGCCAAAAGGGGTCAATTCCACCGCATTAACCTTTAAACCCAGCAGGCGGGCGGTGATGACATGGGCCATTTCATGGCAAAACAGCGCTGCCATGAGCAAGGCCACCAGGCGGCCTTGACCCAGGTAAACATATAGCCCGATCAAGGCCAGAACCAACCAGTGAATGCGATAGGAGGTGCCGGCCAGTTTGGCTATTGGTACCATCAGGGAAAGAGACTGCTGGGATCCAGAGGTCCCTGCGGGGAATTGATGGCAAAATAAAGCTGGCTTCCGCTGCGCCCGATCACCGTGTCTTTGGTAGCGGTTTGACCGGCACGCACCAGAACACGCGCCAGATGTCCGTACTCTGAAGTCAATCCCTCTTCATGCTCCAAAAGAACGGTATACTCTCCGCTTTCACCTTTGACCATGACGACCTTGCCCGGCAGAACCGGTTTTACCATCGCGTTGGGATTGACCTGCAGCAGAATCCCGGGGAAAGGCTCGGACTGCTTCTGGCCGGCATCCCGAGCGCTTGCAAAAGGGCGTATCACCGCTGTGTAGGCACAGGGCAACTGCAGGATCCGATCAGATGTGGCCGGCTGCGCGGGCTGCCCGGCCAGGCGCTCGCTGAAGTCGGCCAGGATTTGCTTGGTCCACTGATCCTCATGGAGGATCACCCGCAGGGCTGGTTCTACCAGCTTTCTGCTCCAACTGCCGGACTGCAGCGAATACCCTACCAGGGCTACCAGGGCGATAACCACCAACAGCCTAATACGAAAGCTTCCCAGCACCGGCTTGACCCCCTTCTTCCCTAACTCAGGCCATGCAGTCATGCTACAGTATATAAAGGCAGGTCAAAATGTATGCCATCATTTGAACGGTGCCGTATTATTATAGCGGAGATGGGATAAGGAGCGCGGGGGCCGGGTTGGTTGATAAATGTCTTGCCACTAGCCCGGCCTTGCCGCCGGTTAACTGCCTAGCGGCGGGATTTTTTGACAATCTTATCATAGACTTGGGCCGGGATCACATAGCGGGAAAGGTCCAGAACCCGGTCAAGCAGCCTTAACAAAGGCTCACTGCCATCCCAATACAGTTCCAGGCGCTCATAGGGCACGGAGTTCATCAGCCTCTTTAACACCAGGGCCAGGAGCAATATATCGTCAACCTGCCCAAGGACCGGAATCATATCGACCAGAAAATCCAGCGGCGACAGCACATAAGCCGCGCTGCCCAACAGCAACAGGCGATCAGCATGGGTTACCGCTTCATCTTTTAACAGCCTGTACACCATTTTGAGCAGATTGGGAATAAAGCACAGGACCTCCTGCAGGGCACTGCTGTGCTGTTGAAATTCACCACTATTGCGGGCATCAACGGTTTCAAAGGCCATTTTAACCCCCTCCGTTTTACCTTTATAATGCTCAAAACACGATTATTTTACCCCGCACGTTTACTGACAGGATCAGGGCCACGGCCAGCAGATTGGCGATCATAAAACTGCCGCCATAGCTTATGAAGGGCAGAGGTATTCCGGTTACCGGCATCATGCCGATACACATGCCGATGTTTTCAAAAATATGGAACAGCCACATGGCCGATATTCCGGTTACCAGCAGTCCACCGTACAATTCCCGGGCATTGGCCGCTATGTAGACAGTACGCAGCAATAGTATGGCAAACAGCAGCAAAACCGAAGCTGCGCCAATAAATCCCAATTCCTCGCCGATCACCGCATAGATGAAGTCGGTGTGATGCTCGGGCAGGAAATTGAGCTGCGCCTGGCTGCCCTGAAAAAGCCCTTTTCCTGCCAGCCCGCCAGAGCCAATGGCTACCAGGGACTGAATGGTGTTCCAGCCGGCCCCGCGCCCGCCCATACCATCATTGTAGGGGTTGACAAATACGATCAGGCGCTGCAGTTGATAATCTTTCAACGGAATCCACAGCCCAAACTTAAAATGCAGCCCTAAGACCAGTGCGATAAAGGCCATGCCTCCCAAAAGAATGCCCAGTAACACCCGCTGATTGGCCCCAGCCACATACATCATGATAAAGGTGATGGCGATGTAAACCAGGGCTGTACCCAGATCAGGCTGCAGCATGATGAGCATGACGGGCACCCCCATAAAAACGAAACAGGGCAGCATTTCCACCAGGTTGTTCAACTGGCCGCGGCGCTTCTGCAAAAAATCAGCAAAGGACAACACCAGCAAAATTTTGGTAAACTCTGCAGGCTGAATCGGGGGCAAGGGCCCAATGGCGATCCAGCCCGTGGTTCCGCGCACTTCCTCACCAAAGATCAACACCGCCACCAGCATCAACACGGAAAACCCGTAGAGCAAAGGGCTTAATCCTTTGAGCTGCAGATAGTCATAGCGGATAATGGCAATGATAGCTATCAGGCCGATAGCTATCATCACCAGCTGCTTCTTAACATAATAATAGGGATCGCTGGAAATGCTGCCACTGGCACTGAGCTGTATCACCAGCCCGATGATCAAGAGTGCCAGCAAGCTGAGCAAAAAAGGGCGATCTACAAATTTCAGTCTTTTTACGTCCACAAGCAAGCCTCCCAGATCATTATAGAATGCCGCAAAATATACTGTCCACTCTCAAAAGCGGCAGGATAGCGTCAAGATACCTTGGGTTTAAAAAGATAAGAAAATCCCCTTTAATGATCTAAGCC
>LFSQ01000119.1 GCA_001512785.1 Syntrophomonas sp. DTU019 | reverse complement strand
ATACTACAGGAGGGTATGCTTTTTATTTTTTATTCGGACTTTTTCAGTGGTCTCGGACGCTTTCCCTGTGTCATCCCCTTGTGTCATCAACCCTGTCCACTTGGCACTTAGCACTCCTTGGCACCCTGAAACAACTTTTTATTTATCAAAAGAATTATGTATTTTTTCTACCTGCTGCAATGTGAATAGAGCCACAGCAGAACTGGCTAAGGCTACAAGCCCCGCCCACGCTATACTGCGGCACAGGTCGGCAACAGCCGGAAAAAGCAGACAAGTGATTAGTGCCGCCATCATTACAAGTGCACAGAGGAGCATGGGCAGCAATTTTATGATTCTCCTCTTGCTCAGCCGGCAGAAATAAGTTAAGAACATCGGCAGAGCAACTATAAGGCCAGTATTTTCCCAAAACATGGTTCTAGCCTCCTTAACAAGCAAAGTGAAGTCCAAAGTCCGATTTGATCGATCTCGGACGAAGTCCAGGATAACATTAAGAAAGAAAGGCCCCTACTTCTGGGACTACATCCTCGCATTGTAATAGTAGTAAAAACCGACATACATAAACATCAAGCAGCTCAGAGCTATGCCGAGCAGGTCATATGGGTTAACCATAATTTGCGGTCCCCAGATGGAACCAAGTAATACAATCAATGCACTTATGACCGCGAATAACCTTATGGCAGCGTAGGATGCTTTTCCGGCCACCGCCCAAACCCGTTCGTCATAGGGATTCATGCCTTTTTCCGTAATCTGAATGATCTGTCGGGAGTTTATTCCTAATAGTATAGATGCAATAATTATACCAGCCAATAAAGCGGATCCAAATGAGATATTACCTGTGGTTATTTGCCAGACTGCAATGACCCCGATGAGCAGCAATACTGAATATTTTGCCAGTAGCCTTGTTTTCGTCATAATTTACTTCCCCTCCGTTTCATTTAAGAGAAACACTTCTTCAATACTCAGTCCAAAAATACGAGATAATTTATAAGCCAAGGTAATTGATGGATTGTATCTGCCCTTTTCCAACGATATGATAGTTTGTCTCGATACCCCTGCCCTAATGGCTAATTCCTCCTGGGTCATCAATGCTTTTTCCCTTAATTCTTTTAAGCGGTTGTTCACTTTTGTCACCACCCCAAAAAAGTAAAGCCAGCTTTACATATAGTATAAAACTGGCAGCCTGAAATGTAAAGCAAATTTTACATACAAGTGAAAAAAATAAAGGCCGGACTGCGTGAAGGGCTTTCTAGCAGCGTGTCACCGTTTTTGAGCTCTAATGGCTTTTTGGGCTTTTAGTTGCATCCGGCCTCCCTTGGAAAACAGACAGTGCCAAATCATAGAACTTGATAACAATCGTCATTAAGAAAGTGTGGTGCCAGGCACCACACTTCAGACTGTCGAAAAACCCCCGTTAAAACGCAGATTTAGCGGGGGTTTCGTGTTGCTTATGATACAATACAACAGGGTGATAAATTTGCTAGAACGTGCGCCAAATCTAAGAAACAACTTACAAATAGTAGACTTAGAAGGAATGGTTCCCCAGGATCATTTATTAAGAAAAATAGATAAAGTAGTAGATTTCAACCATATCTATGATCTAGTAGAGCATTTGTACTGTCAAGACAATGGCAGACCCGC
>LFSQ01000076.1 GCA_001512785.1 Syntrophomonas sp. DTU019 | reverse complement strand
TTAACCCCGGGGGTAAAAAAAGTCCTGGTCCTATCAGGGGTGGCAGCCTTGCTGCTGACTATCGCGACATTTTCAAGGTGGCCGTTCTGCAAGGCTTTATTTAATCTGGGCATTATCATGCCCAGCCAATGCTCCATCAGCTGTTTCAGGCCGGGAACAGGCAGCCAGGCAGCCCAGGGTCCATCGGGGGCCGGATGGCAATCATGGCCTGACAGTCCATGAGCCTGCAGGAGCAGTTTCACTTGTTCCTCAAGCATGGTCCGGCGTTCGCTTTCATCCAGGGCTGATAGTATGCTGTACAGCATATGCAGTTGGGCTTTACTGATGAGCAACTGCTGAGGAGGGTTGCCGGCTAAAAGGGAAAAAACAGCGTTGGTGGCTGCGATCTCAAATATATTGATCAAGGCTTCACTGGTATTTATACGATAAATGCGCCCATAACTGGCCAGGAGTTTTTTTATCTCCTGGTGACTGTAGCGCCTGCAGAAGCAATCTTCAACAGTCAAGGTGAGAAGGTAATTCCTGATATAGAATATTCCACTGACCTGCATGTTATCCAAAAAAAGGGGATAATCTATGCTGGCCATGGTTTCATGAGCTGCGTAAAGAACATCGTAATGTTTGAAAAAATCGGGCAGGGCTTCATCAAGTGTTGTCTGATAAGCGAGATTGTCCACTTTCAGCCGCTGTTCCTGCAGCCTGCGGTAGATTTGTTCAGTGCTCAACAAACAGGATTCAAGCACAGCCAGCCCCTGCTGGTAAATAGAAGCCAATCCCCGGGTTGTAAGCTGTTTCAGGGCCTCATCGGAATCGTCCAGGCAGAGCATGCAGGCGTCGATAGCGTAAAACAGCGACAACATAATGCGCTGTGCGGTTTCGTTGGTTACTGAAGAGCTTTCTCCGCCAGTGTAGCGCATAATGGTTCGAGCCAGAAGCTCCATCATTTGGGACTGAATAGCGTCCAAACCGGCCTGATCGATAAGTTTTAGCCGGTAGGCCTCCTTCAGCAGGGATAAGGTGTAGTGATGGGGATCCAAATGATGCCGGTCCAAGCGGCGCAGTCTTTCAGGGGTTGATTTTTGGCTCATGGGATATACCTTTCAGATTTATCGCCAGCCCGCAGCTGTAAGGCATACTCTTCCAGGTCGCGGCGCAGCAGCTCCAGCGAACCCCGGCTTTGGTTGTCGAACAATTCCCGCATGGTGGCAATCAAATCGTCATCGCTTATCAGGTCGCGGGTTTCATTTTTCATGTAGTAGAAGGTTTCCACTAGATCCCCCAAAATGCCGGCGTATTCAAAAGCATGGATATATGGCGAAGAACAGAAGGCGGCGATGATCTTCTTGATGACCTCTATCCCCAACTCCACCCTGCCCACGCTCTTCAAGGCGCGGTGCCTGACCTGCAGCAGTTCCATGGCCTGGATGGGGGTTAGCTCCAGACCGTACTGCCGGGATTGCTGATTGGTCTTAAG
>LFSQ01000115.1 GCA_001512785.1 Syntrophomonas sp. DTU019 | reverse complement strand
TGAATGAAGGGGTTTTAATTTCATTTATAAACCTTGTAAAATATAGCCATAAACACCTTACACGGGTGGGCATGGGAGTAACCGTCAGATTATCCACCAAAAAGGTGATATTGAGTCAGTCACCATAACCTATATATTCGATTCACAGCAAGGCTTTCAGGCAAAGATTATCATTACCATGGGGCAATAAATCCTTCTGGGAGGGATAATATATGGCCACCAGCGGGTTTGTATATCAAGTCTTGCTTTATTATGCGTTGGTGATCAATACTGTTTGTTATGTATTGTTTGTGCTTGACAAGGGCTACTCACAGCGCGGGGAAAAGAGAATCCCAGAAAAAATCCTGTTTACCGTTGCGCTGCTGGGAGGTGCTTTAGGAGGCATACTGGCTATGTATCAATTTCGGCACAAAACCCGTCATTTCCGCTTCAAGTACGGCCTTCCGGCACTGTTGGTCCTGCAGCTGATCTTAATCGGGTATTTTACCGGTTATTAAGGATATGCTATCGAGGATACAGGATCATTAGATTAGCAGTAGAAGCCTTCTGAAAACTGACCAAGCTCCTGCTGAACGAGGCCAATGGCAGTCATTTCCTATTGCATCGCGGCTTACCGTCAAATCCCCCTCTAAAAGCAGAGAAACCAGGACAAAAATCTTATACCCCTATACACCTGGGCTGGATAAGCTGCCAACCGTCATTCAAGGTATGGACAAAGATAAAAGAAGGGATTAATTGCCTGAGCCCAGAATATTTGACATAATTGTACAATAATTCAGAAAACGGGCATCTGTTTGACCGCTTAAGAAGGAGGAGGGATACATTTGAATATACAGGATAAGGCGTTTTTCTGTTCTTGGAGCGGGGGCAAGGACTCCTGTCTCGCTTTATATCGGGCTATGGCCAATGGTGGGCGGCCAGCCTCTCTGCTTACCATATTAGCGGAAGGAGGATTAAGATCCCGCTCCCACGGTTTGCCGCTGCAGGTTCTGCAGAACCAGGCCAGATCACTGGGTATCCCCCTGTTAGTGCGAGCAGCATCGTGGGAAGAGTATACCCGGGTGTTTTCAGAGGTCTTAAGGGAGTTTAAATCCAAAGGGCTAGACATCGGCGTGTTTGGCGACATTGATATCGAAGGACACCTGCAATGGGTAGAGTCAGTATGTAAGCCCATAGGGATCAAACCCTATCACCCTCTCTGGCAGCAGTCGAGAAAGCAGCTTTTGACTGATTTCCTGGAAGCAGGGTTCAAAGCTACCATAGTAGTGGTAGAGGCCAGTAAGCTTGACAAGAGCTTTTTGGGGCGTGAATTGAGTGCTGCGGTGCTGGAAGAAATCGAAGCCGCGGGTGCAGATGCAGCCGGTGAAAACGGTGAATACCATACCGTGGTCACCGATGGCCCGATTTTCTCCACACCTGTTCCGATAAAGCTGGGAGAACTGTTTGAAGAAGATGGATACTGCTTTATAAACCTTGAGGGTTAATCCCGAAAGAGTCAATTTGCTCTGACAAGGGGGCGGTTCTGTTGTCAGCAAAGCTGACAACAGAACCGCCCCCTTGTCAGAACCGTCCCCTCGTCATTAAAACGCTGTTGCTCCTTTATTAACTGCAGCAGTTCCAGTATGCTAGAAATATGGTGGGGATTATGAAGATTTCGTAAATCTAAGTCCTCATTAATAGAGAGATAACTGTTAAAAGAGGCTGCGAAGGGTGCAGCAGCGCAGGAGAGGGTAATGGAGTAAGTAAGATCGGAGGATGAGAGCAGTGCCAACTCAATTGCTTTTAAAACCGCAGGAAATGAATCTCGAGGTTCTTGGCCATTTGCAGCAGGCTTATGAAAACCTGGGCCTGGACTCGGGTTATCTCCAGCACAACTGGAGATCCTGGCAGGAAACGGACGGTATTGAGATCTATGCCGGCTATCAGAACCAGCAAATGCAGGGCCTGTTGGCATTCGATCGCCAACACAGCCTGATTTTGGAGGTTTTGGCTTTGCCGGGTTTTCATGACCAGGGTGTTGAAGCAGCAATGCTGGATGCCATTATAGAGCAGGAGAATCTGATTGCCTGTCAGCTATTGGCAGGGGATGAAAAGCGTTATAATCTCCTGGTAGATTACGGTTTTCGCCCCGGGCGCACCTATCAGGTGGCCGATTGGCAGGTCATGAAGCTGGAACTGAGCACAGCGGTTTTGCTTGAAAAGATCAAATCCCGGCAGTTCTCCAGGTCGTATCCCCAGAAGGAGACGGTTGCCATTGAAAGGGTTCCGGCCGCGCGTGAATATGAACAGATCAAGGATGCATTGCAGAGCCTGATTGACAGGCTGGGCGGTTTGGAGCGCTATGTAAAAAAGGGTCAGACTGTGGTCATCAAGCCCAATATAGTCAGCGATCACGGCTTGAAAAAAGACGGCACGGTAGTCGGCGGGGTAGTGACCGACAAAAAAGTGGTCAAGGCCATGGTGGATTTGCTGCTGCCTGTGGCGGGAAAAGTCATTGTGGCCGAGGGCTCTTCCATCAACCGCAGCGCCACTACCAAAATGTTTGCCCATTATGGCTATGATGAGGTTGTAGCCCTGGATCCGCAGCGGGTCAGCCTGGTGGATCTTAATACCGATAAACTGTTGGAAAAAGCGGTTCCCGGCGGCAAACGCATGCAGTCGCGGCAGATCCCGGTAACCCTCGAAGAAGCCGATGTGATTATCAGCCTGCCGGTGATGAAAATCCACTTTGCTGCCGGTGTCTCCCTGAGTATCAAAAACCTGCAGGGGGCCGTACCGCCACTGGAGAAGTATATGTCGCATTTCTTTGGCTTATGGCAGAATCTGGTTAACATCAATCATCTGGTTAAACCGGATCTGATAATAATAGATGGAACCGTTGGGCAGGAAGACTTTGGGCCCATCTCCGGCACCCCCAAAGTAATGAACCTGTTGGTCGGAGGAACTAACCCGGTTGCAGTGGATGCTGTTGCTATGCGCATTATGGGCTTTGACCCCACTGAGTCCCCTCCGGTTTTGCTGGCCTATCTGCAGGGTTTGGGGCCTATAGAAAGCGATATGATCGATGTGGCGGGGCCTCCGCTGGAAGAACTGATTGATGCCTTTAAGCGTCCACAGCTGGATCTCAGCAACGGTAAGGATTTTAAAGTGCATGTGGGAGGTGCCTGCTCGGGTTGTCGGGCTTATTTGCACTTTACCCTCAGCAAGCTGCGCCGACCAGATCCTAAGAATCCTGATGGATTGCTGATCGATCGCCCCTTTGGCAAAGCCGACCATGTATATTTGGGACCAAATCATCAAGAGGCGATCGATCCTGAAGCGAACAATGTGTTTATGGGGCTGTGCCAGCAGCATCATGCTCATCTGGGCACTCATCTGCCCGGCTGCCCGCCTCATTCCGAGGTTATTATAGACGGCATTTTCCAGTTCTTCCCTGATGTACCCAAAGCCAAGTACGCTGATAAAAGCGAAGAAGCTGTGCTGGGAGAGATGTTGCAGACCATCCTGGCCGGGATGAAGTAATGCCGAAAGAAAAAGCCATAAGCGCTTGCCCAATCTAGGCCAAGAAATATTTTCAACTGCCTGAATTGTATATCAAGGTTGGCCTCCAACTCATACTAAGCCTAGCTCTATAGGAAGGAGGCGCTGTCTTGAAGGGCAAGGTAAAGAAACAGGAATCCATGCTTAATGGGGTCAAGTGTGTTGTCAATACCTGTTATTATTACGGAGAAGGGGACTGCTGCATGGCGTCGCAGATTGAGATTCAGCCTCGTAACGCCAGGAATTCGCATGAAACCGACTGCAGCACCTTCACCCCCAAATAGCAAAATTGAGGAGGCCCGGCGGCCTCCTTACTTTTTGATATACATTCATGTGCCTTTCCGGCCCGCCAGTATTTATTTATCCGGAAAGGGCTTGCGCGCTGCTGTCAGTTCTGCAGTTGCACCGCCCAGACCCCTGATGTGAGCGCTGATGAAAATGACCAAAGCCATGGTGAGGCTGAATAAAACCCCGACCCGCTCACTGAGATGAATGGTAGCCCCGGCGATAGTCAAAACTATCAAGGCAACCGTCAAATATGATGAAAAGGCCCCGGAGGTAAGGTTAATGTTTATACTGCTATGTCTAAAAGCGTGATGCGGATGCAGTTTTATATTGGACAAAAGGATAATGATCCAGTTCAGTATCAGCATAACCCCGGCCGCTGTGGCCAGGTATTCGTAAACCGTGTTGGGCAGCAAAAAGGACATGATGATAGCGAATAACAGCCCCAGCCCGGTAAGTGAAATAGCCGCCACCGGCACCCCGCGATTATTCCTCCAGGCCATCAGCAGTGGAGCATCAAGGTCTTGGGCCAGGGAAACCAGCACATTGGACACTCCATAAAGGGCCCCCACCATAGTGGAAAAAGCCGCACTTATAATAATGATGTTGAGCAGCGAATCAGCGAACCCGAAACCAAAAGCGGATAATGCGGTGACAAAAGGGCTTTCGGCTGTGCTGATGGCATAAGCCGGAACCATCAAAAAGATGAACAAGAGGGCCAACGAGTATACTGCGGTTAAAGAGCCCAGCATGACCTTGCCCGATTTTCCGATATCCTTGTAGTGCTTTAATTCATGGGATAGAATTCCCATCACCTCTATGCCGCCATAGGAAAAGAGCACGAAAATCAACGCGCTCCATGTGCCTGCCAGCCCGGCGGGGAACCATTGCTTAAGGTCGCCCAGGTCGGAAGCAGGTGGACGAGTCAGGCTGATTATCCCGAAGGCCAACAGCAGTCCGAAGATGATGAATATAATCAAAGCGGATACCTTGATTACCCCAAAAAGGGACTCGATTTTGCCGAAATCGTTGACTCCCAGCAAATTAATGGCCAGGGCCAGGGCCGAATAAATAGCTGCAAAAACCCAGAGGGGAACGGTGGGAAACCAAAATTGACTGAAAATGGCCAGGGCCGCGACTTCAGTGGACATGATCAAGACCCCTGCCAGCCAGTACATCCAGCCGCTGGTAAATCCGATCTGAGGGCCGAAGGCTTTGCGGGCGTATACCCGAAATGAGCCTTCCTGAGGGTCACGAGTGGACATCTCCGCTAGGGAGCTGAATACCTTGAAGGCGATCAAGCCGCCTGCGATATAAGCCAGCAGGATGGACAGACCGGCTCTTTGAATGGAAAGCGCAGTGCCCAGAAAGAAACCGGCGCCTATTACCGCCCCCACGCCGATCAGGGAAAGATCCCACCAGTCCAAGTCGCTGTGCACGACGCCAATTTTAGACCTTCGCAGGCGCTGTTGTTCGATAACCTGTTCAACTTGCCGCCGGAATAGCATGATAATACACCCTTTGAGATTGTGTGCTAAAAAAAGCTTTAAACCTTTCCGCCATGCCTATAGATAACTGTCAACGCCGGGCATTTCCTAACTTGCTGAGCATCCTCAAGACTATTGCGAACCCCGGACACAGATTATGCCCTGGTGAGTTCCATATCCTGCTGAGCATCATAAGGACCATTACTCGACTTTTTCCAGTTCGTACAGGGTAGCGAAACTATAACCCTGCTCCTGTACACCCTTTATGACCTGTCCTAATATATCGCTGTTGGTCTTGGAGACCGCATGCAGCAGCATGATCTCTCCCGGGTGGGTGTTTTTCAGTATCAAATCCAGGGCTTTTTCCGGATCAGGCTGCCGCTCCACCACCCAGTCTTCATAAGCAAAACTCCAGAAAACGGTCTTGTAGCCCAGATCGGCCGTCATCTGCAGGCTGGTTTGATTGTACTCACCTTTGGGCGGCCTGAAAAACAAGGGCATGTCCTGTCCGGTCAAATCCTTAAAAGCCTGCGCGGTATCCAGCAATTCATTTTTAAACCTCTCTGCATTGTCGGTTATGGATGGCATGGAGGGATGGGTCTTGCTGTGGTTGACCACCAGGTGGCCTTCGGTTACCATGCGTTTGATCAGCTCGGGGTTTTCCCTGATATAATGCTCGGTCACAAAGAAAGCTGCCGGGACCTGATGCTCTTGTAAAGTATCGAGTATTGAGGCAGTATATCCCTTTTCATAGCCCTCATCGAAGGTGAGAAAGATTTTTTTATCCCGGCTGCCGACATAGTAGGCCTCGTAATCGCCGAGCTTAAAGCCGATATTGCGATCAATGGTGGGGACCTCATGGTTGGGCCGGCGCATCACATACCAGCTCAAAGCACCCTGTGGGGCGGCTGTAGGCGCATATTCTTCAACAAATTCAGCCGGGGTGCTTTTTGCGGGAGCTTTCATTTCATCATCCAAAAGGGCTGATCTTTGCTGTGCTGCTGAAAAGCACCCGGACACAGTAAAAAATACTATAAAAACCAAAACTATAACATTAATTGACTTCATTGCGGGCTCCTTTTGCTTTAAATATCACTATGATAGTATGACCTGGTCCGGGCGGATGTATCAGCTAACATTATGGCAGCGGTGGCAATACCTGCCGGTTTTTATCTTCTGGCCTGGGAGGCTCATAATAAAGCAAGGGGCTTACTTAACGCGGGTTCTATCTTCGGTGAGGGTAAAATCGAAGCAGTCATAAAAAAGCAAGGGGCTTGCCAACCCCAATAGGTGTTTAAAGCCCCTTGATGCCATTCGCGATATGTTGTTATGGTTAGGGTTGCTTATTTAAGGCCATTAAACACTCTTCCTTCAGATAATCCGGCAGATGGCTTTCCGAGGCCTCTTTTAAAATCTCCTCTGACCAGGGCTGAGCTATGGAACCCAGGGTTCTGATGGCCAGGGCCCGGGTAAAGGTGGTCGGCGGATATGCGCGCCTTACCGTATTAAAATGCGGCTCATAATACTGAATGTAGCCTTTGCGAATGGCAGCGCCATAGGTATGCAGAGAAATAGCCACAGACTCACCGGGATTTTCCATTTGGTGTATACCCTGGTCCAAAGGCAGAACCACCGTCACCTGTCCCGGCTGCAGCAATTGATCGGATTTTAGTTCAATTTGCGTGGAAGGCGCTGCACCGTTGGTCCGCAACTGATACTTGCGCTCGCGGATGGGATTGAGATAAACCCCTACCAATCCCCAGGAGCCGTGGTCATGAATTGGATAATGGACCCTGGGTTCCCATATAAAAGCGCGCAGGGAAAAGAGCCGGTTAGGACTGCGGTATATGATGATATCGTTGGGGTCAATGGCCTGATACTGGGACTTCAAGAACTGGTCATCCAGTACTAATTTGGTCAGTATGTCGTTCAATATGGCCGGGTTGCTGACAAGTTTGCTGACATACTTGCTGCCTTCTTCAATAATGTGAGGCATGTCAGGATTATCAGCCAGCAGCTCCTCCATGTCCTGCACATAATCATTCAAAGTATACTCATTCATGCTAAAACCTCCTTTATGCAGATAATCTTTTTATGCCAAACCACCCTTATTGGGGCAAACGACCACCATGACGCCGCACGTGTGTCCAGGAGCGATATTCAGGGGCATCGGGGTTAGAGGCCAGTACCTCGGCCTCGTGCAGGTATTTCTTGACTATACCTTTTTGCTTGTAAAGAGCCCGGTCTTTGCCGATAGGACATACTTTGATGCATATCCCGCACGGATAACAGCGCTGTTTAACCAGCTCAATGTGCTGATCGATGCACAAATTGACATCAAAATCCCCTCGTATTTGGTCATCGCGTGCTTTGAGCGCATTTTTTGGACAGCATTTGACACAAGCCTGGCATTGAATGCAGAGATCCTTTTCCATTACCGGCTGGCCTTCCAGCTGAGCCGCGGTCAGCACTGACACCAGGCGCACCCGGGGGCCGAATTCCGGTGTAAGCAGATTGCGGCTGAGCCCAATAGTACCCATTCCGGCATACCTGGCGGCTGCGGTGTGGCCAAAGGCAGCATAGGGCTTTTTCTTGAGCGCGCTGAGACTGGCGTAGCCATCACGGGTGAAAAAATATGAAGCCAGGCCCTGGCGGTTGAGGAAACGGGTCAGATTGAAAGCGATACTGTCCAATTCCTGATTGCAGGTGGTATACAGCTCTTTGTGCAGAAAGGACGGGGTGGTTTCTACAATGGGCAGGGGCATGGCCAGGCCGATTACGATCACTGTTTGGGCAGGGGGAAAAAGGCTCTGGGGGCGATACTCCGGAGGCACTTCATTGAATTCCTCCCAGCGCTTGACCGGTGCAAAACCGATCAGATCTGCACCGTGGGTGCGGCAGAATTCGATCACCCGTGAACGCAGCTCTTCATTGGGCCGAACAGGACTATAGGCAGCAGGCTGCATAGTGATACACCCTTTCGCAGCATAAAATGGCTAAACTATAAACTTATAATTTTATTCTGATTTATTCCCGCCATTTTGACAAGCCTGATAAGCACTGCAGGGGGAAATAGGTGATACATCACTCTCAGGCAGGGTCAGCCGTTATGCGCTGTGGCGGTCAGGGACATATGTTGTCAAAGCGCAACACATGCAATACAATTGAAAAGTAAGGGTTTTAGAAATAGATTAAGGCCATAGATAAGCGCTATGTTGCCGGAGGGGGAGACAGTATGTGTAATAGACTGAGAAAAGCAGGTTGTATTTTGTTGCTGTTGCTGCTGATGGCCGGACTGGCAGGCTGCCAGAAGGCTCAAAGCCAGCCTCAGGCCGAGTATCCCCAAAATGCAGCCTACCCCATGTCAATCACTGATGATGCCGGAAGGACAGTGGTGATCGAACAGCAACCGCAGAGGCTGGTATCGCTCTCTCCCAGCCACACCGAGATACTCTTTGCCCTGGGGCTGGGGGATCGCGTGGCAGGGGTTACCACTTATTGCGACTATCCTCAGGAAGCCCTCAGCAAGCCCAAAATCGGGGGATTCTCTACACCCAGCGTGGAAAAGATTATTGAGGCCAAACCCGACCTGGTACTGGCCGGTGATATGCATCAACAGGCAGTTGCCCAATTGGAAGCTGTGAATATCAAAGTCCTGGTATTCACCCCTACTTCCATGCAGGAAATCTTCTCGACAATTTCCGCCATAGGGAAAGCAGCTGGTGAGGAGGAAAGCGCCAACACACTGGTAAGCGGACTGCAGCAGCGGGTAGACGATATCACCAGCAGGGTAGCACAGGCTCAAACCCCCAGGCCCCGGGTGTTTTATGAGATATGGCATGAACCGTTGATGGGCGCTTCGAATCAAACCCTAATTGGCGAACTGATCAACCTCGCCGGAGGTGAAAACATCATTGCGTCTTCCACCGAGATGTATCCCATGATAAACGAGGAAATTATACTGGAGAAAAACCCCGATATCATGATGCATTCATACGGCCATGGAGACAATGAAAATCCTACCCTTGAGCAGATCTTAAACCGCCCCGGTTGGCAGCATCTTAATTTTGTGCAGCATAAAAAAGTGTTTGCCCTGGAAGCCAACCTGGTAAATCGTTATACCCCCAGATCGGTCGATGCCCTGGAACTGATTGCTCAGGCCATACATCCAGAATTATTTGAATAGGGACTGCAAATCAATGCAACACAGGAAAAAACATGTTCCCATAATCATTGGGTTGTTAGCGCTATTGTTGGTGATACTGCTCCTGATCGGCATCGGTATCGGTGCGGTCTGGATCCCCCCCGGGGAAGTCTTAAGCCTGATCAAAAGCGGTTTAAATGCTTCCAGCAGCGGTTATTCGGGGCAGATGCTTTCGCATTACATTATAATCTGGAGCATACGTTTTCCCCGGGTTTTGTTGGGTGCCATGGTGGGTATCTGTTTATCCGTAGCCGGGGCCATATTTCAGGGCCTATTCCGCAACCCCATGGCCGATCCCTATGTAATCGGGGTTTCATCCGGCGCAGCCCTGGGAGCTGTGGCCGCTATTTTGCTCCTGGGCAATCTCGGTATAAGATATAGTTACAGCATCCCGGCTTTCGCTTTTGTATGCGCGATACTGACCATATTGTTGGTTTACAACCTGGCCCGTACAGGGGGGAAAGTACCGGTAATGACCCTGCTTCTGGCCGGTATAGCAGTAAATTCCTTCCTCTCTGCCCTGCAGTCCCTGGCCATGTTCTACAGTGGCGACCAGCTGCATCAGGTGGTGTTCTGGTTGATGGGCGGGTTTTCCAGTAGAGGCTGGGAATATATCGGAATGTTCATGCCTTATGCGGTAATCGGCACGGCCATCGCGTTTTTATACACCCGAGAGCTCAATGGCATGCTGATCGGTGAAGAACAGGCCCAGCATCTGGGCATAGATGTGGAAAGAGTCAAAATAATCCTGCTCGTTGCTGCAGCCCTGCTTATCGGAGCATCTGTATCAGTTTCCGGATTAATTGGCTTTGTAGGGTTGATAATCCCTCATGTGGTGAGATTGATCATCGGTCCTGACCACAGGGTATTGTTGCCCATGGTTGCTCTCACCGGGGCCATTTTCATGGTGGGGGCCGACATCATCGCCCGGACGGTAATAGCCCCGGAAGAACTGCCGGTTGGGGTAGTAACCGCATTGATCGGGGGACCTTTCTTTATCTATTTGCTGCGCAAGCAGAAAACAACATTGTATAAATAGAGAGATGGTTGTTTATTGTATGGTGTATAAGGAGTGAGTACAGTGATCCTCAATGTTTTGGGAGTGACCTGCGGGTATGGGTCGTCAGCGGTGCTTTCGGATGCCACCCTGCAGGTTTCCAAAGGCGAGCTATTGGGTATTGTGGGTCCAAACGGCTCAGGCAAATCCACTCTTTTGAAAGCCATGAGCCGTGTGCTTCCGCCCCGGCATGGCCAGGTTTTGCTTCAGGAGGAAGATATATATAAAATGCGCCCGGCTCGGGTAGCCCGCAGGCTTGCGGTTGTACCTCAGGAGGCCGGTCTGGATTTCCCCTTTACAGTTGAGGATATCGTAATGATGGGCCGTATTCCCCATTTGAAACGCTTTCAAAGGGAAGGCCCGCGGGACCGGGAAATAGTTCAAGAGGCTATGCGCCGGACCAATACTTTAGACCTGGCCCAGCGCCTGGTGACGGAATTGAGCGGGGGGGAAAAGCAGCGCGTTTTGATCGCCCGGGCCCTTGCCCAGGAACCTCAGGTTTTGTTCCTGGATGAGCCTACATCGTCCTTGGATCTTAACCATCAGATTGAAATAATGGAGCTGTTGAACAAACTGCGCTTTGCCGAAGGCCTCACCGCAGTGATGGTGGTTCATGACCTCAACCTGGCTTCGCAGTACTGCGATAAGCTGTTGGTACTGAAAAACGGCCGGATATATACCGCAGGACCTCCTGCAGAGGTTTTGACTGAGGAATTGATAAGAGAGGTTTACGGCTGTGAGGTCAGGATAGAAAAACGCTACCCCGGCGGCAGGCCGATGCTTTTTATTCAGCCTTTAAACCATCGCCACAATACTTCCCATTATCGGGTTCATGTAGTTGGCGGCGGGGGATCCTGCGGCTTGTTGTTCCATTACCTGCAGGAGCTGGGCTGGGAGGTAAGCACCGGGGTTATAAACATCGGCGATTCCGACTGGCAAGAAGCCCGGCGCCTGGGATTCTCTGTGGTTGAAGCCCCACCCTTCAGCGAGATCGGCCCGGAAGAGGACCAGCTTAACCGCCAGGCCATGCTCCAGGCTGATTATATTATCCTGCCGCCCATACCGTTTGGCAGCGGCAACCTGCCCAATCTCAAAGCAGTGCTGGAGATGGCCGAACTGGGGGCGCCAGTTATTGTTATCGATGAAAGGGACATTGCGGAGCGGGATTATACCGGTGGCGAAGCCTGTGAAATATACCGTAAGCTGCTTAAGAGCCGGATTTACTTGGTTGAGAATGCCGAGCAGGCCATGGCGGTCATGGAAAGAGGGGCTGAATGGGTTGATAAATAAAGGCCTGATAATGGTTACCGGAGGCGCCCGCAGCGGGAAAAGCCGTTTCGCCGGGCTTACAGCCAGTAAGGCAAAGGCCTCAGTCTATTATATCGCTACCTGTATTCCACAGGATGAGGAAATGATGGCCAGGGTGGAGCATCACCGCCAAAACCGCCCCTCGAACTGGATCACCCTGGAGGAAGCTGTCGATCCGGCCCGGGTCATTGAGCAGTATGACCGGGCCGGAAGCGTGTTTATATTGGACTGCCTTACCCTGCTGGTAAGCAACTGGCTCCTCAGTGGTGAGATATCCAACTGCCCGGAGGAGATTCTGGCCAGGGTAAAAAGGCTTGCTGAAACTGCATCAAACGCTCAGGCCCTAGTGATAATCGTCACCAATGAGGTGGGCTGGGGCATAGTCCCGGCTGATCAATTATCCCGCAACTATCGTGATGTATTGGGAAGGGCCAACCAAATCATAGCCTCTTATGCGGATGAGGTTTATTTGATGGTATCAGGACTGGCACTGGAAATAAGATCCCTGGCGGTCAATAAAGGGGTTTAGCTTCAGGCAGGATAGGGTTGAGCCCCCTTGAGATCCTCAAGGGGGCTTTCAGGCTAGCGCATCAATACCACATTGACTGCTTTGATTGCCACAGAAACAGTGTCCCCGACTTTATACTGCATTTCATTAAGCTTGCGCAATGGCAGCATAGAGGTCAAGCGTTGCTCTCCGCAGCGGATGGTAACCAGAGCCATAACGTCACCGGTGCTAATTCTTTCTATCACCCCGGTGAACCAGTTCATCAGCCCCAGATTGGCAGGCAGCTTATGTAGCCGGTCTTGCTGGTCGGCAGCGTCAGCGAATACCACCTGACCAACGCCGTTGATCTCTTTGTAAGCTTCGCATTCCGCAGCCGTCTGAGCGCACATACTTATGGTGCAGCTATTACATCCTACGGGTTTCTTGCTTCTGTCCCAGCCGAAGCCTTCGAAATATGCATGGCATTCGGCCTCTGTTTGCGTACAATAGCCAAACACTTCACAACTGGCACATTCAACGTATAGGTCTCTCACTCAACTTTCCTCCTCTGATTGTCAACCCTAAAACGAGATGCTCTGCCCTCCTTTCAATTATATTGACAGCATAATTCCAAATTTTATTGTACTACTATAAGAATTGCTGACCAATATTAATGAATGGTATTGCAAGCATTAGTTGTTCTTTATGGCAAAGAGAGGAAAAAAATATCTAAAATGTTATTATTGGCATATTAATATTTATAAGTTTAAAATTTCCGGGTTAGCGGTTGATGCCCGTAGAGGAGGGGATGGTGTCAGGGGCAGGATCCTGGTGTACTTTGCCCCGGGCCAATGATGCAAATACACCCAAAAAAGACAGAATAGTGAAGGTGAAAAATGCAGTCCTGAGGGTATTGATAATAGAGGTATGGCTGGCCGCGTTCAAAGGGGTCTGGCCAACATAGATAGAGATGATCAGGGTGGCAATAGCCATACAGATAGACTGCCCTATCAAACGCATGGTTCCCAGGGTTGATGAGGCTACTCCATAAAAGCGGGGCTCAACCGAACTCATGACTGCATTGGTATTGGGTGAGGAAAACAGGGCAAACCCCAGCCCCATTAAGGGCAAAATCACCATGATAAGCCACAGTGAAGTACTTTCATGGATGAAGGCCAAAGCCAGCAGGCCCAAAGTGGAAAGGGCCATTCCCGATGAGGCTACCAGACGAGGCTCGTAGCGATCTGACAGGCTTCCTGCCACAGGTGAGAATACAGCCATCAAAACCGGCTGGATCAGCAGGATCAAACCGGCTGTCTGCGTGTCCAGGCCTCTTACTATCTGCAGGTAGATGGAAAGCAAGAAAGTGAGGGCGAAGGTGCTGCTGTAATTTATCATCGCGGCCAGATTGGAGAAAGCAAAGGCCTGATTGCCGCGAAAAAGGCGGAAATTGAGGATCGGGGAAGGGCTCCTCAGTTCTACCCCGGCAAAGGCACCCAACAATATCACACCGCTGATGGCCAAAGCCCCCGCCCAGTTCTCAGTGGTTAAAGCGGACAGGCCATACAAAAAGCAAATCAAACCAAACCCGTACAAGAGGCTGCCTTTCCAGTCGAATTGCTCCTCAGGAGCCCCCTGCCATTCCCCCTGCAGGTGATACCAGATTTGGTAAAGGGCCACAAGCCCCAATAAAGCGGTAAAATAAAAAATGCTTCGCCAACCCAGATGCTGGGTCAGAAAACCTCCCAGGGCCGGCCCCAGGGTCAATCCGGTATAGGTCAGGGAGACACTCCATCCCATGGCTTTGCCGCGATGTTGAGGGGGATATACTGAGGTCAAAATGGCCATTCCGGTGCCAAATATCATGGCAGCGGCTAGGCCCTGCAGAAGACGCCAGAAAATAAGCGTTTCCATGCTGTTGGCCAGTGTAGTTAAAAGGGTAAAGAGGGTATACAAGCATGTGCCTGTGAGGTAGAATTTGCGGCGTCCCTGAATATCGGCCAGACGCCCTACCGGCAGCAAAAATGCTGCTGAGGAAAGCAGATAGGAGGTAACCACCCAGCTGGACATGGTGGCAGTGCTGGTGTACTCCTGTACCATAACGGGCAGGGCCAGGTTTATTGAACTGCCCATAAAAGCTACCATGAACGAGGTGGACATGATCGCAATCAGAGCAGCTTGCTCCATAGTCCGCTTGTTGTTCTTTGCCATCGCTTCCTTAATCCTCATCGAATAAAGTGACCACGTATTATATTATACCTTTTATTAAATAATTGCGGCAGCAGACTATCCATATTGATAAGGTAGTGTAAAGTTTTAGTAGGTAAAAAGGGGTCAGAGATAGAAAAGAGACCTCAAAA
>LFSQ01000099.1 GCA_001512785.1 Syntrophomonas sp. DTU019 | reverse complement strand
TTTTAATAGCCTTTTAATGATTACGCCTCAGAAGATATGCTTTGGTTACTGTGGTTCCTGGCACCATTTATATGCCATCCGGCCATTAAATCGTTGTTGGTCCTCACCGTAAACATCACCATTCCTAAAGCAGGCTCGCTTTAAAGGGGTGGTGATTTTTATACATCAGGGCATTGGATTCCATCGCCTTCAACCTCTGCCTGCCTTAAAGGGGTGGTGATTTTTTTATGGAGATATATCTGGAGCTGGTCTGAGAGCCTATGCGGGCTTGTTTTAAAGGTGCCATATATTTTGCATAAAATTATCAATTAAGTAATTTTATTGCCTGTACTTTGCATTAAATAATATTATAAAAAATAAGAGATCCCATGCGCGGTGAAGGAGGGCCGAGACAGCAGGGGGCGATAGAAGGGTAGTATCATAAACCCGAGCCATATTCTAGGAGTTATAGGAGTGATGTACATAATGCGAGTAAACGCCAACGAAGCCTTGCGCAAGCTGGTAGATGAGTATCCGGAGTTAAGGGGTCAGCACATAGAGATTAAGATCAAGCAGCCTGCTGCAGAGGGCGGGCGGTATGACCCTTTGACCAGCGGGGATGAGGTTTTGATTCAGGCCGAGATGGAAGGGGCCTGCGGGCAGGTTTATACCTTTCATCCGCGCACCTTTTCGGGAACGGTTGACGCAGTTGCCAACCTGCCCAATGTCAGTCAGTATTACTATCCTGTGGTAGTGGCGGTTTTAAATGCAGCCGCCCGTAAAGTGGGCTTAATTGACCGCAGCGTAGAATGCAGCCCCGCAGAGCATGGGCAATGCGCCCGGCACATCTGCGAGTTTATCAAAAATCAGCATGGCATATGCAGAATCGGCATGATCGGTTTTCACCCGGCTTTGTTGGAAGAAGCTGCGAAAGTGTTCGGGCCGGAGAACCTGGCGGTTATGGATCTCAATCCCCACCATATCGGTCTGTTTTTACACGGAGTCGAGGTGTGGGACGGCGACAAAGACTACCGCCCTTTGGTCGATTTTGCCGATGTACTGCTGATAGCCGGTGCCAACCTGGTCAACGGAAAAGCGGACAAGATTTTTGAGCTCAGCAAAGATAAGCCCTATTACTTTTTTGGCACCACCGCAGCTGGACTGGCCAGGGTCAATGATCTGCCCTGGCTGTGCCCCATGAGCGTTTAACGAGGGAACAGACAAAATATTCAGCTTAATCCGAGCGGGCTGACTGCTGAGAAGGCGGTTAGCCCTATTGTTTTTGGGATCGATGCTTGCCTGGCAATAGCTTTATGTGCTGCCCGGCGATGATCCAGGGGGACAGGTTTCGCATTCTACCCCATTTTAAAAACTGTTTGCACGCAGATATAGTGTAAGCAAATTGAAAAGCAAGGGGGTAGGTTGTTTTGAAAAAGATTGCCATTCTGGTGTTGTTGGCCTTCCTGGTTTCCCTGCTGCCTGCAGCCGCTCTGGCCAAACCCGACCCGGACAAAGCGAAGGGCAACAAGTGGGTTCAGCAGCAGCCGGGCAAGAACGCCAAGGAGCAGTCCAAAGTCAAACGCGATCGCAGCTACAATGCAGTGGCTTTCGATGACATCTATGATAGTTGGGCTAACCATTACATAAACAAGGCCGCCCGCAAAGGTCTGGTGGTGGGCTATATGGGCAAATACCAGCCCAATAAGCCGGTCACTAATCTGGAGTTGATTGTGATGCTGGTCCGGGCTTTGGAAAAAGACGGGCAAATCGACCTGGATGAGGTCAGCACCGGCTCAAAGGATTTAAGGAAGATCCCCAGCTGGGGTCAGGTTTATGTTGCCGCAGCGTTAGACTACGGCATTATCAAGCCCGGGGAACTCAAGGATTTCAATCCCAACCAGGGCTGCAAAAGGTATCAGGTAGCCCTCTATGTGGCCCGTATTCTGGACCAAGATGCGGACAATGAGGATATCGACTTCGATGAGCTCAGTGACGATGTAGAGGATATCATCGATATCCTGGAAGGCTTGGATGACCTGGAGGATGGCAATGATGAAATCCAGGACAGCATTGACAGCTTGATCGAGGATCTGCAGGACTTCAATGACCGGCTGTCCGATGCTGACGAGTCCGATCTGGCCGACCTGATCGCTGAGGTGAAGGAAATGGCTGCGCTGCTGGACGAAATCATTGCCGACGCCGAAGAGGAAGACATTGATGAAGACATTTTGGATGAACTCGGCGATGCCGCCCAGAAGGTCAGCTCATTGAGGAAGGCTCTCAGGGCTTATAAGGACAGGGATCGGGATGACTCCTTTGTAGACGAAGATCAATGTCCTTATGAATACCTGATGCACATTAAAAAAGTGAAACGCTTCCGCATCATGGTTGGCGACCTTGATGGGCGCTTCAGCCCCATGAGGGTGGTTAAAAGGGATGAAATCGCCACCTTGCTCAGCCGTTTGACTGACCAGATTTTCGGGGAATTTGACATCACCTCCACCAGAGGCACCCTGGATGCGATAGAAAGCACAGAGGACGGTTATGTCATCACGGTGCTGGACAAAGACGGCGAGGAATACTTTTTCAATGTAAGCGATGACACCCGCATTCTTTATAATAAGAAAACCCTGAGTGCTGACGACCTCGAGGATTATCTGGGATATGAGATAGTTGTGGTATACGATGTCGATGATGATGCTTCGACTATCAAGATAATCAAAGCGTAATCAGCTGGCAATGAAGATGACGATGATGAGTAGTTGAACTCAACTCATTTTATATCCATTGGCTCTTTGTAAACACAGTTTGGAGAACCCAATTTCAGAGCATGTATATTCTCGATCTACATCCAAAGGCTCTTTGTAAACTGGCATTATCAATATCACCGGGGTGGATTTGTCTGCCCCGGGTGGTATTTTTTCATTAAGATTCAGCGCTGGTATGCTACCATTGAGCTTAGACAAATCCCAGGAGGACAATTTCATGTCCAACGCTGAACCGTCCCAATTGGAGAGAATTACCGTATCGGTATGGCGCAAGTACAAGCAGGGCAACAGCACTGCAATCGAGGAAAGCTATGATAAGATCATGCCTTTTTGCCTGCGGGTGTGTGCCCGTACCTGTGGCCGCTATATCGATAACAGTGATGAAGAAGCCAGCATTGCCAGAATGGCCATGCTGGAGGCTTTTGATAAATATGAACCCCAGCGGGGCAGCCTTTTGCTTTACCTGGGGTACGTTATTCGCAACCGCATCATCGACTACAGGCGCAGCGAAGAGAAGCGAAACTTTACCCCTTTTTCGGCGTTTCAAAGCGAGCCTTATCAAGCCCTGGAGGGGCAGGAGGATCCCGCCGGGCAGATTCTTGAGGACCTGGCCCGCCAACAGGACCTGGAGCGCTTCAAATCGGCACTGCAGCAGTATGATATAGGATTTGACGATCTGGTAAAGGGCAGCCCCCGCCAGAAAAAGACCCTAAAGGCGGCTATTTCCATAGCGGAAAAAATCGCTTCCGACCAGGAGATGTGCGCATATTTGCAGGAAAAGAGGATGATACCCATACGCATGCTGGAAACTCGCTGCAACGCCAACCGCAAAATAATTGATCGCTACCGGAAATTCATTATTGCCAGCGCCTTGATTCTTATTCATGACATTCAATGTTTAAGGCCTTATATTGAGAACCGGAAAGGAGGCCAAAGCTGTGTTTAAGCAGCCGGGCATCGTGCTTGAATCAGGCCGGGGATGGGCTATTATCATGTGTTCTGACGGCACCTACCGGAAAATCAAGACCAACCAACCGCTTTATCCGGGGCAGTACTATACCCACCGGCAGCTGCCGACTGTGCTTGGCGGCCTGGCCGCAGCAGTATTGCTGTTCATTGTGGTCGGGGTAGTGGATTTCTTCAATGTGATCGCCTATGCCTCCATTTCTCCCGGCATCGAATTGGGGGTGAACCGCTGGGAACGGGTGGTACAGGTTAAAACCCAGAGCGAGGACGCGGCGCAGGTAGTATCCCGGGTAGACCTTACTGGAAAACCGGCGCCAGCAGCGGTTGAGGCTGTGGTCAGCGAGCTGATCAAGAGCGACAGCGGGTCGGACAATGGCACCGGCAGCCTGCAGGTATCGGTGCACAGCAAAAAAACCGGGCAGGAATTGAATTCCAGGTACAAGCAGAAACTGGTGGCCAAGATCAACAGCTCGGTTGACAAAGCCCTCAGCGTACAGCAAAAGATCAAGGTCAAAGATGAGACCAACGAAGAAAAGCTGAATATACAGTATAAGACCGCTAATCCTGCCAAACAAACCGGGTTTAATAACGGCAGCAGGTCCAAAACCGAGCCGCCGGGCAATGCCTGGGGTCATTACAAAGAAAAAGACAACAATAAAGAAAAAGATAAAGACCAAGATAACGACGATGACAAAAAGGAAGATAAGAAGGTTAACAGCAGCTATAGTAAGGATTCAAAAACCAACCCCGCATCAAAATGGGATACAAAGCGGGGCAGTGAGGTAAACCGCGGCAAGAATTGGCAGCAAACGGCAAAAGACAAGAAAGACGAGAAATATAAAGGCTACAACTCCAAATACAAAAAATAAGTGTGGTGCCAGGTGACAATTGGGGACGGTCCGAGACCACTGAAAAAGTCCGAATAAAAAATAAAA
>LFSQ01000153.1 GCA_001512785.1 Syntrophomonas sp. DTU019 | reverse complement strand
CGTTTTTGAGGTCTCTTTTCTATCTCTGACCCCTTTTTACCTACTAAAACTTTACACTACCGCCGGTATACCAGCCATTTGGTTGGCTTCTATTTAACCCCGTCAATAATCCACCTGCAACAGGTACAAGCCCTGCGGGGGTGCAGTCGGACCCGCATTTTTACGCTCCTGGCTGGCGATGATGTGCTCCATGTCCCGGGGCTTTATGCGTCCCCGGCCAATGTCTACTAAGGTGCCGGTTATGATGCGCACCATATTGTACAGAAACCCATCGGCTGCTATATCCAACAGCAGATAAAGGCCTTCTTCGCGCAGCCGGCAATAGGTGACGGTGCGAACGAAGGTCTTGGTAGTGTAACCGCTGGCACAAAACGACTTGAAATTATGTGTTCCCAGCAAGTAGGGGCAAGCCCTGTGCATATCCTCCAGGTTGAGCGGCTCAGTACAGCACCAGGCATAATGGCGCTGAAATACAGCGCCCTGCGGGCTGCGATAGATCCTGTACTGATAGTGCTTTAACACCGCCTGAAAACGCGGATGGAAATCAGGGGAAACCTCTTCGCTCTCCAACACCCTTATGTCCGCCGGCAAAACACTGTTTAGGGCCAAACCCCAGCGCTGTGGCGGTATGCTGGCCGAGGTGTCAAATGCGATCACCTGTCCACAGGCATGAACCCCGGTATCGGTGCGTCCCGCGAATAATACGGCTGCCTTTTCAGCGGTCAGGCGGTATATGGCTTCCTGCAGAGCAGCTTGAACGGTATGGGCGTTAGGCTGAATCTGAGAGCCATGATACTGACTTCCGTCATATTCAATAATCATTTTTATCCGCGGCATAATACCTTCCCCATCGTACGCTAAGAGATCAAACCGGGTTAAGGCCGATTGACCGTGCCAGGTTTTTGGGCTTAAAATCCCGCCGGCGGTACAGGAGGCAGGGTGATGCCAGAGCAATATCCCTCAACGGGGCTTTGTGACATGGTAACCCGCAAAAGGTAAGAGGATGTTGGCCCACCCCGCACAGCAAGTGGTTTAAGGCTGCCCGAAAGCATCTCTTTCCAAGCACAGAAATACCCCGAACCAATCCGCACGCGGTGTAAGCCGCACCGCCTGGAATACCTGTGATGTCGGGGTTTTAACCGGGGATGGCAAGGCCTATCCTCGCTCCTGCTGTTAATATACCCGGCCTGATGATGCAGGTGCTCTATTTCACCAGTTCGATAATCGCCAGTGGAGCGCCATCACCCTGACGGTAGCCGACTTTTATAATACGAGTATAACCACCCTGACGATCCTTATAGCGGTCAGCCAGCTCAGTGAACAGCTTTTTGACCACCGGTGCTTTGGTCAGATAGGCATGGGCCTGACGGCGCGCATGCAGGTCGCCGGTCTTGCCCAGGGTGATCATCCTGTCCGCTATGCGCTTGATCTCTTTGGCCCTGGTTTCGGTGGTGGTTATTTTTTCACTTTCCAGCAAAGAAGTTACTGCGTTTCTTAGCAAGGCTTTTCTCTGATGGGCCAACAGCCCCAATTTACGGTAAGCCACTCGGGCTCCTCCTTTCTAGTCCTCAACTTTCTTAAAGGACAGGTCGAGTTCTTTTAGTTTTCTTTCGATTTCCTCCAGGGATTTCTGTCCCAGATTGCGGATCTTGCTCATTTCCTCACGGGTTTTCTCAATCAGGTCCCCTACGGTATTGATATTGGCCCGTTTAAGCCCATTGGAGGCCCGAACCGAGAGTTCCAGTTCCTCGATGGACATCTCCAGCACCTTGTCTTTCTTTTCTTCCTCTTTTTCCACCAGGATTTCCACTTCAGCATAAGTGTCGTCAATCTCGGTGAACAGTTTTAAATACTCGATCAATATCTGCGCCGATAGACTGATCCCTTCCTCCGGGCTGATGCTGCCATTGGTCCAAACCTCAAGGGTCAGGCTGTCATAGTCGGTGCGCTTGCCTATTCTGGCCATATCCACCGAATAGTTGACCTTGGTAACCGGGGTATAAATGGAATCGATCGGGATCAAGCCCACGATCTCTTCATTCTTTATGGGCTGTTGATCAGCGCTGACATAGCCCCTGCCGCGTTCCACGGTGAGTTCCATGGATATTTTGGCCCCTTCATCCAGGGTGGCAATATGCAGGTCGGGATTGAGTATTTCTACCTCCGCATCCGGTGTTATGTCGCGGGCCTTCAGATCCATTTTGCCCTCTTTCTCGATGCGCAGGATCTTGCGCTCCGGGCTGTCATATTTTAAAACCAGTTTCTTGATATTCAAGATTATCTCGGTAGTGTCCTCAACTACATTGGGTATGGTGGAAAACTCATGCAATACGCCGTCGATTTTAATAGAGGTAACCGCCGCCCCCGGCAATGAAGACAATAAGACGCGGCGCAGCGAATTGCCCAGGGTGGTTCCATACCCACGTTCCAACGGTTCGATAACAAACTTGCCATAGTTGTTTTCAGGGTCTTTCTCTACACACTCAATGCGCGGTTTTTCCATCTCCAGCATGATAACAGACCCTCCTTTCTAGAGGTGATTATCTAGAGTAGAGTTCGACGATGAGCTGTTCGTGTACCGGGGTATCAATCTGATCCCGAGTGGGGTAAGCCAAAACCGTACCGGTTAGATTCTCCACGTCCACACTCAGCCACTCCGGTGGGGTCTTGTATGCTACCTGTTCTTTCAACTCCGCGAATTTGGGCGATTCTTTGCTCTTCGGTTTTACTTGAATAACATCGTTGACCTTGACCAGCATGGAGGGTATATTGGCCTTTTTGCCGTTTACGGTAAAGTGGCCGTGAGTAACCAGCTGGCGGGCTTCCGCCCGTGACGATGCGAAACCGAGGCGATAAACCACGTTATCCAGACGCCTTTCCAGGAGAATCAGCAGATTCTCGCCGGTTATGCCCTGTTGACGATCAGCTTTTTTGAAATAATTGCTGAACTGTTTTTCCAAAACCCCGTAGATCCTGCGGGTCTTTTGCTTCTCGCGCAGCTGCAGCCCGTATTCCGAGGGCTTCTGCCTGCGGCCCTGTCCATGTATTCCCGGTGGGTATGGTTTTCTTTCCACAGCGCATTTTTCTGAATAACACCTGTCCCCTTTGAGGAATAATTTTTCACCTTCCCGGCGACACTGGCGGCAAACGGAATCAATGTATCTCGCCACTTATGTCACTACCTCCTTACACTCTTCTTCTTTTGGGCGGCCTACACCCGTTGTGGGGTATGGGTGTTACGTCTTTTATTAAACTCACTTCCAGACCTGCAGCTTGAAGAGAGCGTATAGCCGCTTCGCGCCCTGCTCCAGGCCCTTTGACATGACATTCAACTTCTTTCAGACCATGCTCCATAGCCGCCCGGGCAGCGGTTTCGGCAGCCTGTTGGGCTGCAAAAGGCGTGCTTTTGCGAGAACCCTTGAAACCCACCGTGCCAGCGCTGGCCCAGGAGATAGCGTTGCCGTGCCGGTCAGTGATTGAAATGATAGTATTGTTAAAGGTTGACTTGATGTGAGCGATACCATGTTCAATGTTTTTCTTCTCACGCCGTTTAACCCTGGTGCTTGTTCTTCTGGCCAATTATTGATCCTCCTTTTCCCACTATTTCTTCCTGCCACCGACAGTGCGCTTGGGCCCTTTGCGAGTGCGCGCATTGGTCTTGGTATTCTGTCCTCTGACGGGAAGACCGCGCCGGTGGCGTATGCCCCGGTAACAGCCCAGATCCATCAACCTCTTGATGTCCATGCTGACCTGGCGCCTCAAGTCCCCTTCAACCTGATAGTTTTTCTCGATGATATCCCTGAGTTTGGATACCTCTTCCTCGGTTAAATCTTTCACCCTGGTATCAGGATTTATACCTGCCTGGGCCAGGATCTGCTTGGAGGAAGGCCTGCCGATGCCATAAATATATGTTAGCGACACTTCAACTCTTTTGTCCCGCGGTAAGTCTACACCAGCTATTCTCGCCAAATCATTTCACCTCCCATATATTTAGCCCTGAACCTGTTTATGCTTGGGGTTTTCACAAATTACCATAACCCGCCCTTTGCGCTTGATGATCTTGCATTTCTCACACATGGGCTTGACTGACGGTTTAACCTTCAAGATGTCTAACCTCCTCATATGACTGTGCCTACTTAAAGCGATAAGTTATTCTGCCGCGGTTTAAATCATAGGGGGAAAGCTCTACCATAACCCTGTCCCCCGGTAGTATTCTGATAAAATTCATTCTCATTTTACCCGAAATATGGGCGAGGACTTTATGGCCATTTTCCAGTTCCACTCTGAACATGGCATTAGGCAATGGTTCAATCACTTTGCCCTCTATCTCGATTACATCCTCCTTAGCCATCTACCAGACCTCCTTCCCATTTAAGACCCCAGATTTACTAATATTATTCAGGTATTTACGCAATATGTGGTTTGCGGGCATCTCGCCCCTATTGATGATGGCAGCGATTTCATCTGCCCTGATACCAGTAAACTGTACATGCTTGATATTCTTGAGCTTGGGTTTTTCTATTTTCCTCAAGTCCCCGTCAGCCAGGGTGACGAAACGATCACCCATCACCCCGACAATGATAAACATTCGGCCTTTATCCCGGCCTGTTTTAGAATAAACCACTCTGCCCAGGATGTTTTCCATAATAGCCGCCCACCCCCGTTTGATCGGAATGGTTCCGTGTTTACCAGTAGTCGACCTCATTGGTCCTCTATAAATCAGCCACTATTGCGATTTTCCTATACTGGCCAGTACTTCCTGAATATCGGCAAAAACCTGCATAGCATCACGGTTGCCATCTATGTTATGCAGAATCCCGTGCTCTTCGTAGTAATCCAGCAACGGGCTGGTCTGCTGCTGGTAAACCTGGAGCCGCTTGCGGGCGGTTTCCTCCTCATCATCACTGCGCTGAATCAGCTCTCCCCCGCATTTATCGCAGATGCCGCTCTGCTGGGGGGGATTGAACACTACATGGTACACCGATTTGCACCGGGTACAGCTGACCCGGCCGGTAGTGCGCTGAATCAAGACTTCCTCGGGTACAGATATGTTGATGGCCGCTTCAATCCTTCTTTGCTGCTTGCTCATGACCTCGTCTAAAGCCTCAGCCTGTGCGGTAGTCCTGGGAAACCCGTCCAGCAGGAAGCCTTCCTTGCAATCGGGCTGAGCCAGACGCTCTTCCACTATGCCGATAGTCACCTCATCTGGCACCAATTGGCCTTTATCCATATAAGACTTGGCTTTCAGGCCCAGTTCGGTACCTTCCTGCACAGCATCCCGGAACATATCCCCGGTAGATATATGTGGTACCGGATAAGAGGCCTTGATCAGTTCAGCTTGCGTTCCTTTCCCGGCACCGGGAGGTCCCATCAAAATCAGGTTCATATCCATCTGCCTCCCTATTTTACAAACCCTTCATAACTGCGTAGCAACAGATTGGATTCAACTTGCTTCATGGTATCGAGTGCAACACCGACCATAATCAATAATGATGTGCCGCCAAATGCCAGGCTGGTCACATGCGTGGCATACACGATAAAGTTGGGCAGAACTGCGATTAAAGCCAAAAACACACCGCCCGCCAGGGTCAAGCGGGTCAAAACCCTATCAATGTATTCCGCAGTAGGCCTGCCCGGCCTGATACCAGGCACAAAACCTCCATATTTCTTAACATTTTCGGCTACATCGGCCGGATTGAAAATGATCGAGACATAGAAAAAGGTGAAGAACACGATCAACAAGGCATATAACAGGTTGTAAAGCGCACTGCCCTGGTGAAAGTAAGTATTCATAAAGGTGTTGAATCCTGATTCCGGAATCCATGACCCGATCGTGGCCGGGAACATCAACAACGACAGGGCAAAAATGATCGGGATAACGCCGGCGGTATTAACCTTCAGGGGCAGGAAGGTGCTTTGCCCGCCATACAGCTTGCGCCCCACCACTCTTTTGGCATATTGCACCGGTATCCGCCTTTGCCCTTCATTAACGGCAATTATGGCCACTATGATAGCCAGGGCCAGCAGTATGAACAAAAAGATGTTGAAAAATCCTATTATCCCACCGGCCAATTCCTGCCGCACCCCGGATATCTGGCTGGGGATACGCGAAACGATCCCGGCAAAAATCAACAAGGAGATGCCGTTGCCAATGCCTTTTTCGGTGATCATCTCGCCTATCCACATCAGCAGGGCGGTGCCGGCAGTCAAACAGATGGCAATAAACAAGTACATAAAGAAGTTATTGTGCGCCACTGCACCAGTGCGGCCCAGGGCTATGGCCATACCCATGGCCTGAATAAAAGCCAGGATCACTGTGCCATACCTGGTATACTGTGCGATTACCTTGCGCCCTTCTTCACCCTCTTTTTGCAAACGCTCCAATTTGGGTATCACCACGGTTAAAAGCGACATGATAATCGAAGCATTGATGTAAGGGGTGATGCTCATCGCGAATATGCTGAAGCGCTTGAAGGCTCCCCCGGAAATGATGTCAAAAAAATTGAACAACTGCCCGCTCAAGAACTTCTGCACCGCATCCGGGTCAATGCCGGGCACCGGTATATGGGCACCTATTCTGAAGACCAGAAACATGAATAGGGTAAAAAGCAGCTTCTGCCTCAGGTCTCCGACCTTAACAGCTTTTTGCAATGACCCTAGCATTAAATCACCTCGACTCTACCACCCAGGGCGGTGACTTTTTCCGCTGCCTTTTGGCTCACTTTATGAACCTTGAGAATCAGCTGGCGCTCTAAGACACCATCACCCAACACCTTGACCTCATCGCGCAGGGACTTGATAATGCCCCTCTGCTTAAGAAGTTCCGGGGTTACCTCGGTGCCATCGCTGAATACGTTCAAATCCTTAACATTGACAATAGCGTAACGAGTTTTGAAGACATTGTTAAATCCGCGCTTGGGAATGCGTCTCTGCAAGGGCATCTGTCCACCCTCGAAGCCGGGCCTGACCCCTCCGCCAGACCTAGCTTTTTGCCCTTTATGTCCCCTGGTGGAGGTCTTCCCATGACCGGAGCCTATTCCCCGCCCGACCCGCTTGGTTCGTTTGTTGGCGCCGGAGGGGGATCTCAATTCATGTAGTTTCACTGCAAAACCTCCCTGTTTATTCATCTACTTCCTCAACTGATACCAGGTGCTTGACTTTGTTGATTTGGCCGCGCAATTCAGGGCTGTCTGCCTTTATCACGCTCTGGTTCAGCTTTCTTAATCCCAGGCTTTTTATGGTCAACCGCTGGGTCTCGGGATATCCGATGAAGCTTTTAGTCCAGGTGATTTTAATCATATTAGCCACAGTCTTACCTCCCTAACCCAAAATCTCTTCTACGGTTTTGCCGCGCTGGCGGGCCACCACTTCAGCCCTCTTAAGGTTCTTCAGCCCCTCCATAGTGGCATGCACCATATTGTTGGAGTTGGAAGAACCCAACGACTTGGTGAGTATATCCTTGATACCGGCAGCTTCAAGAACTGCACGCACCGGTCCGCCGGCGATCACCCCGGTTCCGGCTGAAGCCGGTTTCAACAGCACCTGCCCGGCGCCGAATCTGCCCAGTATGGGATGCGGTATGGTGCGTTCCTCGATTAAGGGTATTTCAATCATGTTCTTCTTGGCGTTTTCAATGGCTTTGCGGATGGCCTCAGGCACTTCGGCGGCTTTGCCTTTGCCGGTGCCTACCCGGCCAGAACCATCTCCAACCACTACCAGGGCACTGAAACTGAACCTGCGGCCGCCCTTGACCACCTTGGCTACCCGCCTGATGTTGACAACCTTTTCTATCAGTTCAGGAGTGGCTTGTTCTCTTTCGTTCATCCTTTCCCTCCTAGCATAATTGCTGGTACTAAAATTCCAAACCGCCTTCCCGGGCAGCGTCAGCCAGGGCGGCAACCCCACCGTGGTATTTATACCCGTTGCGGTCGAAGACTACTTTAGTAATACCTTTTTCACGTGCTTTGCGCGCAATAGCAGCCCCTACCTCTTTAGCAGCCTCCCGGTTGGTGCGAGAAGCCAGATTCCTGAGCTCGGGTTCCAGGGTAGAAGCTGCTACCATAGTTATCCCTTTGCTGTCATCAATAATCTGAGCATAGATGTGGTTTAAGCTTTTATATACACACAAGCGCGGGGCTGTACTGGTACCGGATACTTTGCGCCGAATGCGCCTGTGTTTCTTTTCCCTGAGGCTTTTCTTGCTGGGCTTATTAAACAACCATTGTCACTCCCTTCCAGCTTATCTGGAGCCAGCCTTGCCAGCCTTGCGCCTGATAACTTCATCTTCGTATTTAATACCCTTGCCTTTGTAAGGCTCAGGTTTCCTGATGGCCCGAATATGAGCAGCCGTGTTGCCTACCAGTTGCTTATCGATGCCTTTTACCGTTATGCGGTTGGCAGCCGGCACCTCGAACTCGATGCCTTCAGGCGGTTCAACCTCAACCGGATGGGAGAAGCCGATATTGATAACCAGCTTCTTGCCCTGCAACTGGGCCCTGTACCCTACCCCGACCAGTTCCAGTTTACGTTCGAAGCCGTTGCTGACCCCCTGCACCATATTGGCTAGCAGGGCACGGGTCAGGCCGTGTAACGCGCGGTTCTGTTTGCTGTCATCGGGCCTGGTCACCAGCAGTTGATCGCCCTCCTGGTGGACCATGATCTCCCCGGGTATATGCTGGCTCAAGGTGCCTTTGGGGCCAGTGATGTTGACCTTGCCTGCTTCTATTTGAACACTAACTCCTGCAGGTATTGTAATAGGTTTTCTGCCAATTCTAGACATTCTACACCCCTCCTTCGGCTACCAGATATAGCATAAGACTTCCCCGCCGATTCCGATCTTGCGAGCTTTTTTATCAGTCATAAGTCCCTGCGAAGTGGAAATGACAGCAGTTCCTAATCCCCCCAGAACCTTGGGGATTTCGTCTTTTTTCACATATACCCGCAATCCGGGCTTGCTTATCCTCTTGATCCCGGTGATGACCCTTTCCTTGTTGGGGCCGTATTTCAGGTAAATCCTGATTATACCCTGCTTGCCGTCCTTGATGTACTCATAATCCTTGATGTACCCTTCTTCCTTCATAATATCTGCAATGGCCAGCTTTATCTTGGAAGAGGGGATCTCAACGGTTTCATGCATGACCATGTTGCCATTTCGAATCCTGGTCAGGAAGTCGGCTACTGGATCAGTCATGACCATATCAAATACCTCCTTATATTACAACTTACCAGCTCGCCTTAGTAACCCCTGGCAGTTCACCTTTGTGTGCGAGTTCGCGGAAACAGATGCGACACAGTCCAAATTTGCGCATATAAGCCCGTGGCCGGCCACATATCTTGCACCTGTTATAAGCACGCACTTTGTATTTCGGTTTACGCTGTTGCTTGGCAATTAAAGCCTTCTTAGCCATTAGTCCCTGACCTCCTTATCTGAAAGGCATACCCATGCTTCTCAACAGTTCCCGGGCTTCTTCGTCAGTCTTGGCGGTGGTGACGATCACCACTTCCAGTCCCCTGATTTTGTCGATTTTGTCATAATCGATCTCCGGAAAAATGGTCTGTTCCTTGATCCCCAGCGAATAGTTGCCACGCCCGTCAAAAGCCTGAGGAGAGACCCCGCGGAAGTCCCTTACCCGGGGCAGGGCCAGATTTATCAGCTTATCCAGAAAATCATACATTCGTTCCCCGCGTAAGGTGACCTTGCAGCCAATGGCCATGCCTTCACGCAGCTTGAAGCCGGCAATGGATTTTTTGGCGCGGGTAATGACCGGTTTTTGCCCGCTTATCATAGTCAGGTCATTGACTGCTCCATCCAGGGCTTTGGGGTTCTGCACGGCTTCCCCGGCCCCGATATTCAAAATGACCCGGTCAACTTTGGGCACCTGCATTATATTCTTGTATTGAAATTTTTTCATCAGTTGAGGAACGATTTCTTGCTTGTATAGGTCATATAACCTAGCCACTAATAGCTAGCCTCCCTTCCTGGACGATGTTAGTCCAGAATTTCTCCGCATTTTTTGCATTTTCTCGCCCTCTCTGTCTCCAGAACAGCTTTGCCGACACGAGTAGGCCGGTTGCATTTACTGCATATCAGCATCACATTGGAGGCATTCAATGGGGCTTCGATATTGATAATCCCGCCTTGTGGCACGGTGCGGCTGGGCTTTTGATGCTTTTTAACCTTGTTTAAGCCTTCGACTACCACTTTGTTGGCCTTGGGCAAAACCCGGAGCACTTTACCTTTTCTCCCGGCATCTTTCCCCGTTAGCACCAGGACATTGTCGCCCTTTTTGATGTTCATTCTCTTTACACCTCCAAATTACAGGACTTCCGGGGCCAGTGAAACTATCTTCATAAAGTTCTTATCGCGCAGTTCCCTGGCAACGGGTCCAAAAATACGGGTGCCTTTGGGATTGTTGTTATCATCTATAATCACCGCAGCATTCTCGGAAAAAGCGATATACGAGCCGTCCGGCCTTCTGATTTCCTTTTTGGTACGCACCACTACCGCCTTGACTACATCGCCTTTCTTCACTACACCACCGGGAGCAGCCTCTTTGACCGAAGCCACGATAATATCGCCAACCGTAGCGTATTTCCGGGTTGAACCGCCCAACACCTTTATGCATAAGACCTTTTTGGCACCGGTGTTGTCGCCAACCTGCAGCATTGTCTCTTGTTGAATCACGGTGTAACCTCCCTTTCGACCTTTAGACCTACTGTAAGGTCTCAGCCCGGTGAATGATTTCTATCAATGTCCATCTTTTATCCTTGCTCAGGGGGCGGGTTTCCATGATTTTAACAACATCACCTATTCTGGCAGCGTTTTCTTCATCATGAGCCTTGTATTTCTTGCTGGTTCTGATGGTCTTCTTATACAGGGGATGCTGTTTGACAGTCTCCACGCGCACAGTGATGGTTTTATCCATTTTGTCGCTGCTGACCGTCCCCACCTTGATCTTTCTTTTATGCTGGTTGTCAGTCACCCTTTGCCCTCCTTTTACCTTTTGCCTTTGGCCAGTTCCCGCTGCCGCAAAATGGTTTTACACCTGGCAATGTTCTTCTTCACTTCATTGATCCGCATCGGATTGTCGAGCTGTCCGGTGGCAAGCTGGAACCTCAGATTAAACAACTCATCCTTATGGTCCGAAACCTTCTGTTTCAATTCCTCGTCGGTTAGTTCTCTTATTTTATTGGCTTTCACTAACCTCACCACCCATTTCTTCTCTTTTTACAAACTTGCACTTGACAGGCAGCTTGTGTGATGCCAGGCGCATCGCTTCCTTAGCGACCTCCTCACCCACACCTGACAGTTCAAACATGATCCGGCCGGGTTTTACTACTGCTACCCAGTGTTCCGGGGAACCCTTGCCTTTACCCATACGCGTCTCAGCCGGCTTGACGGTCAGAGGCCTGTCGGGGAAGATTTTGATCCACAGTTTGCCGCCTCTTCTGATATAACGGTTAATGGCAATACGGGCCGCTTCAATCTGCCGGTTGGTAATCCAGGCCGGTTCCAAAGCCTGCAGGCCGTAATCGCCATAAGTGACCTCATTGCCTTTGGTGGCCTTGCCTTTCAGGCTGGGACGGTGCTGTTTTCTATACTTTACTCTTTTGGGGGTTAGCATTATTTTACGGCCTCCTCTTTAACCTGCTTGGGGCGCTGTTTAGCCTCAGGCATAATCTCTCCCCGGTTCAGCCACACCTTGATGCCGATTTTGCCATAAGTAGTGTTGGCTTCGGCAAAGCCGTAATCGATGTCGGCTCTTAAGGTATGCAGGGGCACTTTGCCTTCCGCGTACCACTCGGTGCGGGCTATTTCAGCCCCGCCCAGGCGTCCGGAAATAGCGATTTTAATCCCTACTGCGTTGGCTCTCATAGTACGACTCACGGTTTGCTTCATGGCCCTGCGGAAAGAGATCCTCTTTTCCAATTGCTGGGCTACGTTTTCGGCTACTATCTGCGCATCCAGCTCGGGGCGCTTGATCTCCTGAATGTTTATGTTGACATTCTTATTGGTCATCTTGATCAATTCAGCTTTGAGGGTTTCGACTTCCTGACCGCCGCGGCCGATAATTATCCCCGGCTTGGCAGTATGAATAGTAACCCTTAAGCGATTACCGGTGCGTTGAATCTCCACTTTGGAAATCCCGGCGGCATAAAACTTATCCTTAATGTAGTTGCGGATTTTATAGTCTTCATGGAGCAGTTCGGTATAATCACGATCAGCGAACCAATTGGAGTCCCAGTCGCGAATAACCCCGATTCTGAATCCTTTAGGATGCACCTTTTGACCCACTATTTAACCTCCCTTTCCTTTAAGACGACCGTGACATGGCTGGTTCTATGGCGTCTAATGTCGGCTCTGCCATAAGCCCTGGGCTTTATTCTCTTAATGGTAGGGCCTTCATCTACATATATGGCGGATACATACAATGCATCGGAATCCATGTCATAATTATGCTCCGCGTTGGCCACGGCGGATTTTAACACTTTGCTGATCAAGGGAGCTGAGCGCTTGTTGGCGTATTTCAATATCCCCATCGCTTCTTTGATATCCTTGCCCCTTACCAGGTCAGCAACCTGACGCGCCTTGAAAGGAGATATTCTTAAATAGCGTGCAATTGCCTTTGCCTCCATGCTTGTAATCTGCCTCCTTTCTACCTGGATCGGCTGGTTTTTTCCGATTTGCCGGCATGCCCCCGATAGGTTCGGGTAGGGGCGAACTCGCCCAGTTTCATGCCCACCATATCTTCAGTGATGTATATTGGAACATGCCTTTTGCCGTCATGCACCGCCAGGGTATGGCCTATCATCTGCGGGAATATGGTAGAGCGTCTCGACCAGGTTTTGATAACCGCTTTCTTGCCGGATTCGTTCATTTGTTCAACCTTGGCCAAGAGCTTGGGATCACAATAAGGTCCTTTCTTGAGTGACCTAGCCATCTAAAGACCTCCTTTATTTTCTCTTCTTGACTATCATCTTGTCAGAAGGTTTTTTCTTGCGGGTCTTGCCCCCGATAGCGATCTTGCCCCAGGGTGATACCGGATACTTACGGCCGATCGGGGCTCGCCCTTCACCACCGCCATGAGGGTGATCCGCCGGGTTCATGACCGAGCCTCTGACCGTCGGCCTGATGCCCAGCCATCTGGAGCGGCCCGCTTTGCCGAGGGTCATGTTCTCGTGTTCCAGGTTGCCGATCTGGCCTATGGTAGCCCGGCAGTTAACGTGTATTAAGCGAACCTCGCCGGAAGGCAGGCGCACATGGGCGTAGGACCCCTCTTTGGCCATGAGCTGGGCCACCGTACCTGCCGAACGAACCAGCTGCCCGCCTTTGCCGGGCCTGAGCTCAATGTTGTGTATCAGCGAGCCTACCGGTATATCCTTTAAGGGCATGGCATTGCCCACCTTGATGTCGGATCCGCTTCCGGACACGACCACGTCCCCCACCTTCAGATCCTGCGGTGCTATGATGTAGGCTTTGTGCCCATCCCGGTAATGCAGTAAAGCGATGTTGGCCGAACGGTTGGGGTCATATTCGATGGCCGCCACTTTAGCCGGGACCTGGTCCTTGTTACGCTTGAAATCTATAATGCGGTATAAACGCTTATGTCCACCGCCCCGGTGTCTGACCGTCAAGCGCCCTTTGGCATTGCGCCCGCCAGTGCTTTTCAGGGGAACGGTAAGGCTTTTTTCGGGTTCGGTTTTGGTGATTTCCTCAAAGGTCATCACTGTCATATGTCTTCTGCTGGGTGTTGTAGGCCTGAATTTCTTTATGCCCATTCGATTAATGTCCCTCCTTAAAACATCATCGGCGAGTGCTTACATGCCTTCAAACAGCTTGATCTTTTGGCCGGGCTTAAGGGTTACTATGGCTTTCTTCCGGTCCGGGGTGCGGCCCATGCTGCGCCCCTGCCGCTTGGGTTTTCCCCTCACAACCATAGTGTAAACCTTATCGACCCTGACGTTGAAGATGTTCTCAATGGCGTTTTTGATCTCAGTTTTATTGGCTTTTTTATCAACGATGAAGGTATATTTATTGTCAGCCAATAAGCCCATCGATTTCTCAGTGACAATTGGCTTGATAATTATATCCCGGTAATCTCTCATCTTACGCAAATACCTCCTCTATCCTGGCAACGGCATCCTTGGTGATGAGAAGGATATCGTAGTTCATCAGGTCATAAACATTAATATAATCCACCGGCAGTGGCTTTACCCCGGGAATATTGCGGGCCGACTTAATGACGTTGTGGTCATCAGCTACAACCACCAGGGCTTTTTGGTCTATATTCAGGGAATCCAGGGTCTGCAGCATGGCTTTGGTCTTGGGCAGATCGAATCTCAATTCATCCAGTACTATCATATTATTGTCCAAAACCTTGCCGCTCAGTGCTGACTTCATGGCCAGCCTTCTTACCTTGCGGGGCAGGGTATACGAATAGTCCCGCGGTCTGGGCCCAAAGACGACCCCGCCTTTTCTCCACAAGGGATTGCGGGTACTTCCCACCCGGGCGCGCCCGGTTCCTTTTTGTCTCCAGGGCTTTCTGCCTCCTCCACGGACCTCGCTCCGTGTCTTGGTGGAAGCAGTGCCGACGCGACGGTTGTTTAATTGCATTTTTATAAATTGATGCAGAACCGCTTGATTGGGAGTTATACCAAATACCGCTTCGTTTAATTCAAGCTCACCGATTTGGGCCCCGCTCATATTATAAATGGCTACTTTAGGCACTTATTTATCCTCCTTTGCCGGCGCTATGCCTTGACTGAATTCTTTATGGTGACAAGACCTCTTTTGGGCCCAGGGATTGACCCCTTAATCAGAATCAGGTTTCTTTCCGGATAGACTTTTACTACCTTCAGGCCTTGGACGGTTACTCTTTCCCCTCCTAACCTACCGGGTAACTTTCTACCTTTAAAAACACGTGCCGGCCCTTTGGCTGCCAGCGAACCGGGACGTCGGTGATATTTGGAGCCGTGTCCCATGGATCCACGGGCGAAATTGTGGCGCTTGACCCCGCCGGCAAAGCCTTTCCCCTTGGAGGTCCCGACCACATCAACCAAATCGCCGCTCTCAAACACATCCGCCTGAATGCTCTGACCAACCTCGTATTGATCCACATTGTCAACGCGAAACTCCCGGATATAGCGCATGGGTTTCACGTTGGCTTTCTTGAAGTGCCCCTTGATGGGCTTATTGGCCAGCCTTTCTTTTAGGTTGTAAAAACCTACCTGAATAGCGTTATAACCGTCGATGTTCTCGGTTTTTTTCTGTAATACCGTACAGGGCCCGGCTTCCACCACAGTTACAGGCACTGCTTGCCCGGTTTCATCAAAAATCTGGGACATGCCGATTTTTATGCCAAGTATTGCTTTTTTCACATTTCCAGCCATTTTACTACCTCCTGTCGGTCAATTCTCAGTGATAGGTTGGAAGTGGTTTCCAACTTCACTTCTCTAAGCTGGATGGCTGCCTGGCAAGCCTTGAGTACCCCACTGGCTTGTAAGCAGCCCGGCTCATTACAACTTGATTTCGATATCCACCCCTGAAGGGAGATCCAAATGCATCAGGGCATCAATGGTTTTGGGATTGGGATCCAGTATGTCAATCAGTCGCTTGTGAGTTCTCATTTCAAACTGTTCCCGCGAATCCTTATTCACATGCGGTGAGCGCAAAATGGTATAAATACTCTTTTCGGTCGGCAGTGGAATAGGTCCAGACACATTAGATCCATTCTTCTTAGCAGTATCCACAATCTTCTGTGAGGACTGGTCAAGGAGTTTGTGATCAAATGCCTTTAGTCTAATCCTTACTTTCTGTTGGCCATTCACCTTTTGTCAAAACCTCCTTAGCTGGCTTAGCTTGCACACGCATCCGGGTGTCCAGTTGGGAAGGCCATCACCTTCCCAACCGAGACCCGCTGTTTACTAATCAAAGATGGCCGTGACCACGCCGGCACCTACGGTGCGGCCGCCCTCACGAATAGCGAAACGCAACCCCTGCTC
>LFSQ01000006.1:11590-12211 GCA_001512785.1 Syntrophomonas sp. DTU019 | reverse complement strand
TGATGATCGGTCCTCCAGGGGCTGGTAAAACTATGCTGGCACGCTGTTTCCCTGGCATTCTGCCTCCCATGACCCGTGAGGAGATCCTGGAGACTACGCGGATTTATTCGGTTGCCAATCTGCTTACTGCTGAACAGCCGCTGATATTGACCAGACCGTTCAGGAGCCCTCATAAAAATGCTTCTTCAGCCAGCATAATCGGTGGGGGCAAGATACCCCGGCCCGGAGAAATCAGTCTGGCTTTAAACGGGGTATTGTTTTTGGATGAAATGCCCGAATTCAGTCGCGATGTTCTGGAGGCTTTGCGCCAACCATTGGAAGATCGTACCGTCACCGTGGCCAGGGCTCAGGCTACTTATACTTACCCTGCCAATTTTTGCCTGCTCGCTTCAATGAACCCCTGCCAATGTGGACACCTTGGTTCAAACGATCTGGAATGCCGCTGCACCCCCTTGCAAGTGCAGCGCTATTTGAACCGAGTCAGTGGCCCATTGTTGGATCGCATGGATATTCACCTTGAAGTACCGCGCATTGATTACCAGGACTTGAGGAGCAATTCTATAGGTTTGACTACTGCCATAATGAGAGACCTCATTATCAAAGCACGAGAGGTGCAGGCCA
>LFSQ01000006.1:7392-11473 GCA_001512785.1 Syntrophomonas sp. DTU019 | reverse complement strand
CACCACCTGGCCGAAGCCATACAATACCGTAGCCTGGATCGGAAATACTGGCACCATTGACTGTTTTTATTTCAAAGTACCGAATATAATATGATATATAGATTAAGAAGATGGACTATTAAGCCTTTTGGGGTCTATAGCCAGTAGGGGAGCAAGAAGATGGCGGACAAATCTAAATCCTTTTGGAAGAATCACCGGGTTGCAATAATATTCGCTGGTTTTACCCTGTTATTAGTAATTATGCTGATTTATTTCCTGGTCCGCTTAAATTCAATTTTATAAATAAATACTAGGCAAACGCAGACGGTTGTGTTAATATTATAGTTGATTAACAAATACATACAACTCCGAGCCTCCCAGTCTAAGGCAGATGCTATGATTGGTGGCCGTGGTATAACTGGAAACGGTTATGCCTCCCCGTATTTTTGGAAAGGAGTTTATAATGCCGTACTGAATCATAACGGGCAGTTGTTTATTGTCCGGGGTTTGGTAGTGCTTTGTAAAGGCCTGGAACTCCAGGCCTTTTATAAGGTTGCGCATTGCTATCCATACCTTATACGGGTGTGGATTTTTTATTGGTGAATAGCTCCTCTGGAGCTTTAGCATATGATCCCATTCTTTTTGTTCCCGCTTTAAGCGGGAATACTTTTTTAAACCTGCGGGCGCTTTGAAGCCCACCTTGGGCCTGCTTCATTAGTGCCATAAGCCTTTATCATTCGGGAAGAGCCGGTATTTTGCTAACACCAATCGTCACCTTACTCGAAAAGACCAAAAAACAATCAGGCCGGGGTGCTACTATGGCACCCCGGCCTTTAAGCCCTAAAGCAAGGGGATTGCTTATTTCTCGATGCCCTCCCGGGCTGGTACCCCTTTTTGATAGTAATGCTTCACTTCCACCATCTCGGTCACCAAATCAGCGGCTTCAATCACCTTTTCATGCGCTTTGGGACCGCCGGTCAATACCAGTTCCACCCCATTGGGCTTGTTTTCAATGAGTTCCAGGATGGCCTCCACCGGAATCAGGTTAAAATAGTTGGCGGTGTTGATCTCATCCAGAACTATAATATCGTACTGCCCTGATTGCATGGCCTCTCTGGCCTTTTTTAGCCCGGCCGCAGCCATGTCAACCGCCTCCTGTGGAGGTGGGTTGGTGAGTTTGATAAAGCCCTTTTTACCATACTGTTCGATAGTGATATATGGGCTTACCATTTTGGCTGACTCCAGTTCGGCATACTCGCCGCCTTTCATAAACTGTCCCACATAAGTCTTTAAGCCTTTGCCCATGGCCCTGAAGGCCAGTCCCAACGCTGCTGTGGTTTTTCCCTTGCAGTTGCCGGTATAGACCTGTACATAGCCCTTTTTTAACAGTTCTTCGTTCATCAGATACCCCTCTCCTTATCATTTTCTCTCGGTTACTCGCATCCTTCCTATAAATCTTTGTATTTTAGATATAAAGGCCAAATTCCTGCTTTTTTAAAATAAAAACAATTGGTGCAGAAATTATTCTATACGGGCTTAGTTACGGCTAGGTTGTGAAGCCAGGATAAGCAGATTGTCAAACAATTCCGCCACGGTTATCACCCCAATGCCTCCCGGTACTGCACTGGCTATGCTGGCCCGGGCAGCTGCCTTTGGGTGTACGTCCCCGCGTATGCTCCCGGATTCGTCCACATTGATACCGGCATCCATGATAATACAGCCTTCACTGACCATATCCGCGGTGATGAACCAGGGTTTCCCCACTGCGGCTACCACTATATCGGCCGCTCTGGTCTCCTGTTCAAGATTCCGCGTCCGAGAATGGCATAGTGTTACCGTGGCATGCTGAGCGGTCATCATCACCGCGAGGGGACTCCCTACAATAGTGCTGCGCCCTACAATGGTCACTTTTTTGCCGGTAAGATCGACTTTATTGGCTTTGAGCATAGTCATAATCGCCTTGGGTGTGGAAGGGCATACCCCGGGGTCATTGGCCAGCAGTCGTCCCAGGTTATAGTAATGCAAACCTTCCACATCTTTGTGATAGTCAACGGTTTGTATCAGGGTGTTGTCATTTATGTGCCCGGGCAGGGGTTTTTGTACCATTATACCGGTGATATCCGGGTCCTGGTTCAATTCCCGTATGGCTTGCTCGGCCTCCGCCTGGGTTATGTGCTTTTCAAGGCAGACGGTTACCACCGGAATTCCCACCTCCTGGCCGAAATTGACCAGGCTGTTGACATATGCCTGTGATGCCTTATCATCGCCGATTTTCACAATGGCCAATTTAATCGGCAATTGCGCGGCCTGCTGTTTGATGCCTTCTTTCATCTCTTCACGCAATTGCTTGCCGTATACCAGCATTTCTATCATCCTCTCAGTTGTGTTGACGAAGCTTTTTCAATCTATTGACATCCTCCAGGAGTCCCTGGCTGGGTGTTTCCACAATTACAGGTAGGGTACTGAGGAAAGGGTCGGCCAATATCCGGCCAAACCCACTCAACCCTATCGAACCTTCACCAATATGTGCATGTCTGTCCCGGTGCGATCCCAGTTCTGACCGGCAATCATTGGCGTGAATCAGCTTGATGCGCTCTCTGCCGAAGCTGCGGTCAATCTCTTGCAGTATCCTGCCCAACCCGGCCTTGCTCCTGCAGTCATACCCGGCGGCATAGGTGTGGCAGGTGTCAAAACAAACCCCGATTCTCTCACTGTGGTTTACCATTTTTATTATTTGGTTTAGTTCGGCGAAATCCCGGCCCAACTCGGTACCCTGCCCGGACATTGTCTCCAGGAGCACTGTTACCCGGCTTTGATCCGCTTCCAAAACCTGATTTAATACCAGGGCTACTCGTTCAATGCCCTCGGCAGGCGTGCTTGTGGTAAATGAGCCGGGATGCAAAACCAAATAATCTGCTCCGATAACGGCCGAACGTTCCAAATCTTCGGCAATAATATTCCGGGCCAAATCATGCAGTCCAGGGTCGGGCGAGGCAGGGTTACATACATAAGCTACATGCACCACCACCGGCTTGATACGGTGCTGGGCCATAGCGGTTTTGAAGTAGGCCACCTCGCTGTCTTTTAACTGCCGCGCTTTGCTGCCGCGGGGATTGCGCAGGAAGAACTGCATGCATTCCAGCTGCATTTCTATGGCCTGGCCAGCAGTATGTTTTAAACCCTTGCCGATGCCGAGGTGGGCCCCAATCGCAGGCATGGTTTCACTTCCTGTTTTCCTTGGTCTTTGCGGCATTACCGGTTGCATCTCTGACCCTTTTCCCGGAACTGCCGGCTGATTTTCCTTAGTATTTACGGCGTCACCGCAGTTCAACCAACTAGCCGTATTGAATGGAAACCCGGGGGGGGTTACGGTATTTGATCAAAAAGCACCTTTAACGTGGTTGATAGCGGGTGATGGATTTATTAGAATTGCCACCACATCGAAACGAAAGCCTCGGCAGGGCTGGTTTGCGCTGGCCAGGTACTGCAAGGCGGCTTTTCTAATATGCTCTTTTTTGCGGCGGGTAATGGCTTCCTCAGGCCAGCCAAAGCTGGTGCTGCGCCTGGTTTTAACCTCAACGAACACCATTTCATCGCGGTCTGCGCAGACAATATCGATTTCTCCGAAGGAAGTGCGGTAATTTCGCTCCAGGATACGATAGCCCAATTTCTCCAGGTAGTCTGCGGCCAGATCTTCACCTATTTTGCCCAGGGGATTTGCCATTGAATTCACCACCATACAAAGGCAAGCCCTGCCCATCAGCTGCCACCCGGGGCGCAGCAGTTCGCCCTGGGGAAAAAGCACCGCCTGCTCTTAAGGCCATGAGGCTATATCAGGGCTCTTCCTGCTCAAACAAAGCGGTTTGTTGATAACCGTTTCCTGCTGTAAACCATGATTTGATGGGATCGAAACTCCGGCGGTGTACAGCGCAAGGCCCCAGTCTATGTAAGGCTTCAATGTGCTCGCGGGTGGCGTATCCTTTGTGTTTGGCCAGGCCATAACCGGGATAGAGCCGGTCAAATCCCTCCATGGCCATATCCCTCTCCACCTTGGCCAGAATGGAGGCACATGCGATGGAAGCGCTCAAGCAATCTCCTTTGA
>LFSQ01000006.1:0-7370 GCA_001512785.1 Syntrophomonas sp. DTU019 | reverse complement strand
ATGCACTGACACATGGCTTCACGAGCAGCGTTGAGTATATTGATTTCATCCAAACGGGACGGGTATACACTGGCAACCGCCCAATCTATGGCCTGTTGTTTAATCTTTGCGGCCAGTCGGCCCCTTTTTGTGACGGAGATCTGCTTGGAATCATTGATGCCTGCCACGAAGAAGTCGGGTGGGAGGATAACCGCTGCAGCGACTACCGGCCCGGCTAAAGGCCCCCGCCCAGCCTCGTCCAGACCGGCAATGATCTGATGTCCCTTCCGGTAGGCCTGGCGTTCATATCTCATCATTTCCGCAACGCGTTGTTTTTCTTTTGTCAAATCCCCATTTTTCAAGAACCCTGGCCCCTCTGTTTTTGTTTAAGCTGTTCCCGGTATATCATATAGGCGGTCATATGACCTTCCAGGATAGCGCTTTTAAACCCTCTAACCCGCAAAGCATCGCCGATAACATGGACTGAAGGCATGAGCCGGCGCGCTTGATGATATAAATGGTTTATCGGTTTATACCCTGTTGCCAGTATTACTTGTTGCGCGGGTATTGTTTTCCGGTTTTGGGCCGAATCGACGGTTATAACCCCATTCTCGGTAATCTCGAGTACTTTATGCTTGACTAAAAGCGTAACCCCGCCGGCTTCCAGGCGGTTTAACAGATCACGCCGGTTTTTTCTTTCCATATCAGCCGCAACCCGGGTACGCTCTTCCAGAATGGTGATGCGGTTGTTGAATTGCAGCAGAAAATCGGCTACCTCACAGCCATTGCTGCCTCCACCGATAATTACCACTTCACTCCCGTTGACAGATATGCGCTCACCCAGAATATCCTCCAAATTCAAACAATGCTCAATACCTGGTAAATCAGGTATATGTGGACGTGAACCGGTGGCAATTATCAGGTGGTCGGGCCGCCTGCTCTGGAGGTCGGTTAACTGATACGGGTAATTGTAGATTTGCTTAACCCCACTGCGTTTAAGGCAATTAACCAGGAATCTGTGATAGTCATTGATACGCTCCTTGTGCGGTGGCTTGGCAGCATACTTCAAAAGCCCACCAGGATGCGAATCCTTTTCGAATAGATTGACATCAAATCCCATCGCATCAAGTGTCAGGGCTGCCTGAATCCCTGCCGGGCCGGCGCCTATAATATCAACCTTTGATGCTACCGGAATCCTGGCCAACCTGGTTCGATATTGCGTTTCCCGGCCGGTTGAGGGATTAACCGTACAGCTAACCGGCATACCCGCAAAGTGGAGATTTATACAGCCGTTGCAACGTATACACGGTCTTATGTCCTCACACTTGCCCCGCTGGGCCTTGATAGGCCATTTAGGATCAGCCAGGAGGCTGCGACCCAAGAATATTAAATCGGCTCGCCCTTCGGCGATGACCTTATCCGCAAAATCCGGGTTATAGATCATACCGCCGGTCACTACCGGGATCTGTACCCTCTGTTTTACCTTCTCAGCCAGGTATACCCGCCAGCCTTCGGGATAGGAGGCCGGTTCAATACTGGTTAAGCCGGATTCGTAGGTACCGCAGCTGCAGTTTATCAGGTTGGCCCCATGTTTCTCGAGTTCCTGGGCGATTAATACGCTTTGCTCCGGCTGCAGCCCGCCCGGGATGAAATCGTCTATATTCAGGCGCACAGATATGGCTAAACTGGGATGTTGAAGCTTTATCCCGGCGATGATCTCCAAGAGGATGCGCATGCGGTTTTGTAAACTGCCCCCATATTCGTCCTGGCGGGTGTTCATCTTAGGTGACAGGAATTCGTTTAACAGATACCCATGCGCAGCATGTAACTCAACCCCATCAAATCCAGCCTGATAGGCATAGTCAGCTGCCTTGATGAATTGATTTATGAGGTTTTTTATCTCGCTGTAGCTCAATTCCCGTGGCACTTCCCGGCTGGGAGTCAAACCCTTCCTGGTAGGGGCTACAGGTGGTACTCCGGTGATTTGACTGGAGGTCTGTCGGCCTGCATGGAACAATTGTACAAAAGCCTTGCAGTCGTATTTTTTTATGGTCCTGGCCAGGCTGGTCAACCCGGGTATGCAATCGGCATTGTCTATATGTATCTGACCGGCCCCTTCCTTTCCGGTGGGGACATCTACACAGCAGGCTTCTACAATAATCAGCCCTGCTCCTCCTTTTGCCCTGGCCTCATAATACTTAATTACGTTTTCATTGACCCTGCCAGTCTGATCGGCATAGCCTACTAACATGGGCCCCATAACGACCCGGTTTTTAAGTGTAATATCACCGATTTGCAGTTTAGAAAACAAATGTGGATAGTTACCCAATACAAACCCCTCCCCTGAGCCGATTCTATATATAACGGCTTTCTAATTGCATATATTATGTTTTTCTCTCTTTCCTTATCCAGTTCCTTCTCAGCACTATGGCCAAGACCAGAATTTAATCAGTATTTCCCGAAACTGCCAGGTAAACCCGTTTGCAGGATCACAAAAAGCCTTGCAATCTTTAAGGAGTTGGTAATACCAGTTGTGCAGCCCTGGCCAAAATACCTTGACAGTGTTAAGGGGCGAACTTATGTCCGCCCCTAATACCACTTTTGAAGCGAGCCTCCTAGTAGATTATTCCATCATTTAAACCTAAGCTTGTATATTTGAGCTAATTAACCGTAATAGTGAAAACCCGATCACCTACCAGAAGCCCATCCCAGGAAGTAATACGAATAGTATAAGTTCCAGGGGCTATTCCGGCTGTATTCCACCAATATTGGAAACTGGAACCGGTACAACGTAATCTCTGCACCCCGTTGATATACAACCCCATAGCTTCAACCTTGACATCGTCAGTGGAACTGGAAGCGATCTCTACAGTCTGTCCCCGGGTGATCACCATTCCTGGTGCAGGGGTGCTGACCAGCACTACCGGTGCCTGTCCTGACGGAGGAGTGACGGGTGGAGGAGTGACAACACTGCCACCGCTCGTGCTAACCGTCATAGTTACCGGAAGGCTATAGGCGGTGCCCGCCCTATTGACAGCGTAAGCCTTCACTGTATAAGTGCCAGGGGGCAAACCGCCCAGGTAATATTGAAAAGGCATATTAGGACTTATGCTGCCAAAGAAGCGTATCTGCTTCTCGGTCCCACCGCTCGGGGCATAAGCGAAGCCATACTCAGTAATAGTACTACCGCCATTGGATAACACTGTGCCAATTAAGGTGGCAGAACCGCCGACCACATTGCTCACCTGAACATTCAAGCTGGCCTTGCTGCCGGTTTGCGCCTGGCCTATGCGCACCGTGTCACCATAGGAGGTACCGGAGGAGTTGCGGGCATAAGCCTTTACATAATAGGTTTGGCCGGGTATGGGATTATCAAACTCATAACTGAAAACACGACCCTCAGCGATGTACGAACCCACTTTCACCTTATTGGAAGGATTACTATTAGTACCCCAGTAAAACCCGTATTCGATGATATCGGAATCCCCCTCGTCATCAACAATGCCGTAGAATATGATATAATCCCTCAGGTCTATCGGGGTCCTGGTGGTCACTTCCGGTTTGTCCCTGTATCTTCCTCCGTCTTCATCAGTGTAAAAATATTCAATGTCTCCATAGCTGGTGCCTCTGGAATTTTTGGCGTAGGCCTGATAATAGTACCTGGTGTCCTCTTCCAGGTCTTCCAGCTCGTATTCGAATTCGTCGCCTTCATCGATACTTCTGCCAACCCTTATCTTTTCCATATCGTTTTTGTCTTCACCGTAATAGAAACCATACTCGGTAATATCATAGCCGCCATCATCTTCAATGCTGCCGTAAATGGTTACATTCACGCCATCCACATCGTAATCCTCGGTTATTACCTCAGGTTTACCCTTTCTTCCGCCACTGCCGGTCTCAAACTCGCGCATACTGCTGAAGGCGATTCCTGCAGAATTTTCGGCATAAGCCCGGAAGTAATAAGTTGTATCTTCGTCGAGATCATCATCAATGTACAGGCGAACGCTAAAGTATTCCCCTTCAACGATATCATCATATCCGACCCGCACCTTCTCTACATATCTATTGCCTTTTATTTTATCCACATCATCCAGATCATCTTCATCTTCACTGTAATAGAACCCGTACTCAATGATTTCGTCGCCGCCATCATCATCGATTTCAGCTCCCAGAATAACATAATCATCCCTTACATCAGCAGAATATGCATACACAACGGGTTTTTTGGCAGCCAAAGCCACACCCACACCAGCGGATAAAGTCCACAATAAAAATGCACAGCATACTAGGGTGGCGATTCCTGCCCGGCACAATCTCCTCATGAAGCCTGTCCCTCCTTAATCATTCTTTATGAAAACCATGTTTTCACAATTATACATTGTTGGAATTTTTGTAGCAATCCGCATAAAACCCGGGTAAAAAGCTGTCAATTAGGCCTCCTTTCTCTTTTCATCCTGTCCTGCATATATTTGTAATTACGGCTACTTTCATTTTATTCTTACACTGGTCCCGAAACAAAGCTCGATAATAAGGAAACAGGCCCCACCAGGCTAAAAAGGCCCCGGCTTAAGAAGCCAGGGCCTTGCCAGCTGGATGACAGAGTCAATAACTGAATAACTGTGGTGCCAGGCACCTAAGGGAGGAATATGCCTTCAGGGTCTACCACGTTGTACAGTATCTCCAGCTGTTTGTAGGTCGGAGGTAAAGTCTCCCCCCTGCACCTGGAAATATCAAGGTCAAAGTCCACGTTTTTCTTGACATCTTCTGCACTGAAGCCGGGATGTACTGTATCCAGGTACATAATGCCGTTTTCATCGAACCTGAATATAGCCATATCGGTTATGCAGGCAGTCGGCCCGCCATAGCAGTACTTACCGTAAACTTCCTTTTTGGGCACATACTCTGGATTGGGCCAGTTACGCACCATCCAGCCAGGGGAGGTGACATATTCCAGACGCTCGCTGAAGCGGCGTTTTTCCTGAACCATAATTAAAACCGTTCGGCGCGCAAAGGACAGGATATCGGCATTCCCGCCGCTGCCAGTGAAGCGCTGCTTGGGATTGGCATGAGTGCCTACATAGGTGGTGTTAAGGCTGCCGTACTTGTCGATTTCCGCGCCCCCTAAGAAGCCCAGATCAACATATCCGGCATGCAGTTGCCCGTAGAAGGTTTCGAACAATCCACCCGCTTTGGCAGCTTGATAGGCACAGCGAGCATCACCCACGGAGGTAGGCAGGTCAATCGGTCTGCCGTCAATACTGCCGGCTTCGTAGATACACGCAGCATTGGGGGCATGTTCATTTTGGGCTAAAGTGATGGCCAGCATGGGTAGGCCGGTTCCTGCAAATACGACGTCGCCATCGCGGACCTCTCTGGCAGCCGCAGCGGCCAGCAAGTCCATGGGTTTGAATTCCCCGACTTTTGCGTATTCATTGCTTGCAGTCATTTATCTCGTCCCCCTTTTCACCCTGCTTGAATAGCCGGTGGCTTGACTGGCTCTCAAGGTCTCCAGACGTTTAACACCCAGTTTTTCAAGGTATTCCCAATGGTCTTTTACCCCGTAAATCCACTCTTCAGCGAATTTGTCAAAGCCGTCCTGTGTCCTGGTGGTGGCATTGAAGTTCCTTAAGAAATCGGCATCAGTGTCATAATAGTACTGTGATCCGGTGGGGTGCGCTGCCCAGGGGCAAACCACCACATAATCGATTTCATATCCGGTGGCAATATTGGCAGTGGGATCGCGGCGCAGGTATTCATCAGGCACTATTTCTTCAGCTATAACGATCACCTTGTCGCAGGCCTTAATGACATCAGCGTCATTATAACTCTGAGCCAGTACGCGTACGGTTCCTTCATCACCAACCATAGGTGCATATACCAGGCCCCAATCTGGCTTAATGGCAGGCATTAAAAGCAGTTCACCCATGTCGTAGAAGGGATCTTTGTATTTGACGTATTTTTCTTTGGGGATCTTGGGATAGGCACCGGTGCGCAGACCGGCTTTGGCAAAGCCATCATACTCCGGATTTAAAATGTCGGTTCCCATGGCCAGGGCGGTGGGGAAGAAGGGAATATTGACTGCTCCGGCCATGATCCGGCCTACTGCATGGCCATGGCTTAAGTCGTCAACTATAACCTCGCCGGCCACCTGTTTTCTGGAAAGGTTTACGCCGGTTTTGCCCAGGATCTCCTGGCCCATCCAGCTGCCCTCCCACAGCCTGACCGCTCCGCCGCCTACTAAAACCTCGCTGTGAAAACCGCCCTGCACTTCGAACAGGTGCAGATTCTTTTTCCCCTGACGCAGGATTTCATAACACATCGCTGTGGGTCGGCGCCAGATGGTAAAACCGCTGAATGCAAGGCAATCACCGTCTTGAATGAGCGCGACTGCTTCTTGCAGAGAAAGTTGCTTTATCGAACCCATACTCTCCTCCTCCTCTTCTTTATGACTGGTCGCAGAATTAGCAAACATGCACGTGTGGTTGAGGCAGGTCTCCGGAATGTTTCCGGTCACATGCAGCGATCAGGGACAGAATATAACTGGAACAGCTGCTGATTCAGCTTTATAATCATCCCTGCTCAGGAATCATCTTGCTGCCGTAATACTGCCCGGTTTCAAACCGAACCAGCTATTCGGTTATTCCTGTCCACCTCCTCTCAAGCATACAAAGGCCCCGTCATTTAGCGACGGGGCTCTTCGGCCCTCCTCACCTGAGGTTATGTCAGTTAGGGAAATAAGGAAACACCGGTTTTTATAGGACAGGATAAGATCGGGGTACTGTATCTTATCCAATATTGCCCGGATGGCTCAAGCTGCATTGAAGAAAGTACTCCCAAAAAGAAGTACCGGCAAATCACTGCCGGTGCTCTAAGGCCCTCATTATAATTCATTTATATAGCGATGGTAATTAATTCCACCATTATGTATGCCTGGTCAGGCTTATCCCACATTGCTGTCAGATCTTACTGTAATTACAGCCCGTTCCTCTTTTTTCGCAGTCTTGGGCCTGACGATATGAATACCATTGGTAAGACTGTTGACTGATCCGCAACGAGGACATTTGATTTCCAATTCACCACAATCCCGGTAACGACAGAGCAATTTGTTGCATTTCTTACAGCGTAAATCCTTCATTACTATTCTCCACCCCTAACACCTTACGGCAGGCCTTGTTGTTGCCTGTGCGGTAAAATGCACCCTCCATGGCAATATTTTAGCTGTAATGGGATTATTGTGAGCGTGTTAATCGAGTACTATTTCTTCAAATATGAGTTGCTGTGTGCATTTTTCCATAATAAACGGCTGTAGCAGGTCTGTTGTCTTATCTCTATACAGCCTTATTGCCATTATGCAGCATCTGATGTAATTATGCAACAAGTTGTTGCAAGAT
>LFSQ01000010.1 GCA_001512785.1 Syntrophomonas sp. DTU019 | reverse complement strand
GTTTTTGAGGTCTCTTTTCTATCTCTGACCCCTTTTTACCTACTAAAACTTTACACTACCATTGAAGCTTTTCCCCAATTGCCAAAGATCAGGCGATTTTGATAAGTTTCACCAAATCCGAGCAATACAAAAAGACGGCAAAAAATGCCGTCTTTTTGTTCGCCCTAGTTTAACCATGAGTCCATGCCCCTGGCATATTGACAGATCTCGTTGTGGTCAAAAAACAGCCCTATTTCGCGTTCAGCCGCGCGTAGCGAATCAGAGCCATGAATCAGGTTAAATGCTGTGACTATGGCCAGATCGCCGCGGATAGTCCCGGGAGTGGCGTCATTTGGATTGGTGCTGCCCACCAATTTGCGGATACTGGCAATGGCTTCTTCGCCTTCCCATACCATGGCAACTACCGGTCCTGAGCAGATAAAGTCGATCAGCTCCCGGAAGAAGGGCTTGCCGCTGTGTTCAGCATAATGCTGTTCGGCCAGGTAACGCTCTATGCGCATCATCTTCATGGCAGCCAGTTTGAAGCCTTTTCTCTCGATGCGCTGTATGATCTCCCCCACCAGTCCGCGCTGCACTGCGTCGGGTTTCACCATTACAAAGGTTTGCTCGATCAATACATCTGCCCCTTTCTGTGCCTCAATTTAACTCGAGTTTTCCGGGTGGTCCTGTTCCGCCTTAGCGGCTTCGCCAGTCGGCTGCCCATCTTTCATGACCTCTTCAAACTGCTCGGCTTCCATGGTTTCGTTTTCAATCAGGTAATTGGCCACCCGGTGCAGTTTGTCCATATTCTCTTGCAATATGGCTTCAGCCTTTTTATAGCTTCTCTCCATATATTGACTGGCGGCTTTATCGATGGCATAAGCGATGGCGTCCGAATAGTTGCGATCCCTGGCAATATCACGCCCCAAAAAGACCTCCTCGCTCTTATGCCCAAAGGTCAATGAACCCAATTCCTCAGACATACCCCATTCGGTGATCATCTTGCGCACTATGCTGCTGGCCCTCTCCAGATCATTCTGTGCGCCGGTGCTGATGTCGTTCAGTACCAGAGCCTCCGCAACCCGTCCCCCCAGCAAGAAGGCGACTTCGTCCAGCAGCTGGGATTTGGTAATATAGTTGCGATCTTCCTCCGGCAGTATCAAGGTGTAGCCCCCGGCGCGACCCCGGGGTATGATGGATATCTTGTGAACCTTGTCGGTATGCGGCAGGCAATAGCCAACAATGGCATGCCCGGCCTCATGGTATGCTACCAGGCGTTTCTCCTTGTCCGAGATAACCCGGGTCTTCTTTTCCGGCCCGGCAATCACGCGCTCAATCGATTCTTCCAGCTCTTCCATGGTTATGGCTGTTTTGCCCCGGCGGGCCGTCAACAGAGCCGCTTCGTTGACCAGATTGGCCAGATCGGCCCCGGTGAATCCCGGGGTTCGCTTGGCGAGTATCTCCAGGTTAACATCATCGGCCAGGGGCTTTTCTCTAACATGCACCCGCAGAATAGCTTCCCTGCCCCGCACATCAGGCCGATCAATGAGAATATGGCGGTCAAAGCGCCCCGGACGCAACAGGGCCGGGTCCAATATATCCGGCCGGTTGGTGCCTGCCATTACTATGATGCCTTCATTGGTGTCAAAGCCGTCCATCTCCACCAACAGCTGATTGAGGGTTTGCTCCCTCTCATCATGCCCGCCTCCCAGGCCTGCTCCGCGCTGCCGGCCTACAGCATCGATTTCATCTATGAACACTATGCAGGGGGCGTTTTTCTTGGCCTGCTCAAACAGGTCCCTTACCCGGGCAGCCCCCACCCCGACAAACATCTCCACGAAGTCGGAGCCGCTGATGGAGAAAAAGGGCACTCCGGCCTCACCGGCCACGGCCTTGGCCATCAGGGTTTTGCCGGTGCCCGGGGCTCCGTACAACAATACCCCTTTAGGGATTTTGGCCCCCAACAGCACGAATTTCTGCGGATTCTTGAGGAATTCCACTACCTCCTGCATCTCTTCCTTGGCCTCTTCAGCCCCGGCGACATCCTTAAAAGTCACCTTGACATCATCCTGCGACATGAGGCGCGCTTTGCTGCGGCCAAACTGCATCACCCGATTGCCGCCGCCCTGGGTCTGGTTCATAATGAACATCAGGAAGGCAATTAGAATGACAATCGGCAGCAGAGTGGTCAAGAGGGTCATCCATATTGAAGGCGGCGGAACCGGTTGCGTGGTGTAGGACACGCCCTTTTCCCGCAGCACGGTGATTATATCGGTTTCCTTGGATACGGTAGCGCTATACTTGCTGCCGTCTTTTAGTTCTCCGGTAATCTCGTAAACCAATTCATCCACCTGCACCTGTGCAGATGCAACCTGCTCCCCAACCACCAGATTGTAAAATTCCGGTTCAGACAGCTCTTTTATCGGTTCATCAGGCCCGGAGGTGAATTTTATAGCAAACACCGCCAACAGTACTATCAGTACATATATGGCTATGTTCTTCAGGGCTCGATCCAAAATTTTCCCTCTCCTTCGGAAGTCTGAGAATTTCCGTAATATTGTAGCACATACACCTAACCAATGCAATTGTCACCGTTTTTCCCGCTATTCAGTCAATACTGCTCAATACCACTTATTCTTTCCCTTTTAATCACCAGAATGCGCTCGGTCTGAGGGCTCACCCGGGCTTCATGGTCGACCGCCAGGCCGAGCAGGGCATAGATTCTCCCCTCAGCCGATACCAGCAAGGGGGTTTGTTCCCGCTCTTCCCAGGGTATTTTTTTGTTGATGAAATACTCTTTCAATTTGGTGGAACCGGAGGCGGGAAAGGCCGCGAAGCGATCGCCCGGCAAACGCGAGCGCACCAAGAAAGGGCCCTTAACCTTATCCCAATCCAAAAGGATATCCTGACTGTCAGCCCGGTACTGCTCCCGGGGCAGCACCCGGGAGCTCACCAACTCCCCGGTTTCCTTTATGTATACCTGACCGGGGACCTCAAGCTGATGACAGAAAGCCACTTTTTTTCGCGCTCTGGTGGTAAAGATCAGCTGTTCATATACCTTATATACCAAGAGGCCCTTCTTAAGACGGAGATAAGGCCTGGAGCCAGGGCTCTGGCTCAATCGTAAAATGCTGTCGATATCCTTTTTCTCCCAGCCTTCAAATCCGGTGAGTCTGCGGCAGACCAGCATCACCAGGCGCCTTTGAGCCGCCGGGTGGGCTTGCGCAAAAGGCTCAAGGGCTATTACCAGCCGATCCGGCCTTTCGCTCACTGCTTCCCGCCAGAAATCCATGGTCAGGCGGTTGAGCCAGTCATCCTCCTGCTGCACGATATCTGCCAGCTGATTGAGGCTGTTGATCAGCTGAGGGTTATATTTCTCCACCAGGTAGGGGATCAGTTCATGGCGGATGCGATTGCGCGTGAATCTCAGGTCTGCATTGCTGTGGTCCAGCCGGTAAGGTATATGGTGGTTGCTGAGGTACTCCAGGATCTGGGCTTTGCTGACCGCAAGCAGAGGCCTGACAATATTATTATTAAAAGGAAGTATTCCGCGCAGACCTTTAAGGCCGCTGCCCCGCAAGAGGTGCAAGAGCACTGATTCGGCATGGTCCTCTTTATGATGAGCCGTGGCGATATATTGAGCCTGGTGCTTGTGCCGCATCTCGGCAAAGAATTCATAGCGGCACATGCGGCCCATTTCTTCCAGGGAGCGCTTGTTGGCCTTGGCCAGACTGGCAATGTCAAGGTATTTGGCTTCCAGGGGTATTCCCCAGGCCTGGCATTGCTCTTCAAGCAGCTTAAGGTCATCCTCCGCCTGCGGCCTTAAGCCATGGTTGAGGTGGGCGGCGATCAAGGTCAGATGCCAACTGCGTTTAAGCTCTTTCATTATGTGCAACAGGGCCATGGAATCAGGCCCGCCTGATACAGCCAGCACAATTTTGTCGCCGGGCTTGAACAGCTGGTGTTTTTTGATGAAATTCTCAACCTGGTTCAGCATAGCTTCCTCGCAATTTAGGCTATAACCCTATGCTACCCAAGTTGCCCGGGATGTCAAACCCCAGTTGCTTTTTTCTTGAACTGGTCTCTGGCTATGAGCTGATAAAAGGGTTGAGATTGCGCTCCAAGGCCATACAGATTACAGTCATATCGTCCAGCGGTTTGCCATGGCACAAGGTCAGAGCCCGATGAATGATGTGCTCGGCCAGTACCTGGGGGTCGGTTTCATCCATGGCCTGCAGGAATTCCTCTATCCAGAGGGGTTCAACCGCATCCGGCCGGGCTTCGACCACCCCGTCACTGAGCATTACCACCATATCCCCCGGGTACAGTGAGATTTTTTCCCGGAAAACCTCGATATCCTCCAGAATGCCCATCGGCAGTGAACTGGCGGCTATCACCTGCACCTGCCCTTTGCGCTTGATAAACGAAGGGGCCGATCCGGTTTTAACAAAATCAGCCTGCCCGGTATAAAGGTCGATCATTACCAGATCCAGCGTAGCGAAGGTCTCACTGCGCGAGCGCAACAGCAGCACCGAGTTGATGGTCTGCAGCGAGGTATCCTGGCCAAAGCCGCTGCCCAACAGCTTTTCCAGCAGCTGTATGGCGGCCTGGCTCTCCCGGCTGGCGTTTTCCCCTACCCCCATGCCATCGCTCAAGGCTACCAGCTGTTTGCCTTCTTTTAAGGTAGCTATAGTAAAGCTGTCCCCACAAACCGCCTCTTTTCCCACCTGAGCCGCCCCGCAGCGCACATTATAATGGTGCGAGGGGGTCAATACCAGTTGACAGGAACCGTGGCCTCGCCAGGCGGGGCATTCTTGATGGGAAACGCTTAAGTATTCACCCATCAATGAGGAGAGTACCGGCACCAGGCGGTTTTCACAACCTTTGCCGTCGGTGCAGGCATCAGCCTCGACATGCAATACCAGCTGGCCGCCATGGTTGACCCAGGGCTGTATATCCCTGATGCCCAACCCCCGTTCCCGGCAGCCTTTGATCAGCTTGTCGCGCAGCTTGCGGTCAAATTGAGGCCTGGCCTCGATTTCCCGGGCCAGATTGCGCATGATCTGGCTGATGCCGCTCAACTGCCGGGAAACCAGGCTGCGCGACTCTTTCAGCTTGCTGTGCCAATACTCATTGATGCGCAGATGGTCAAACAAATACTGCACGGTATTAACCATATCATTGAGGTATAAGCATTTCTGAACCAGGCTTTTGGGCAACTGCTCCTGATTGATCACGCCCTCCGCTTCTGCCAGGGCAAATACCTCCAGGATCTCCTGTGATGTCTGATAGCACTCCTGACCCCAGCACCTGTCATGCTTTACACAGTTCTGGCAAATGCCCTGCGAAACCTGATCATAAAGATAGTGCAAGTAAGACTGGCTGTCGAAGCTGTCATGCTGATACGGATGGGTAGCAAAAGTGCGGCCCAGGTTCTCGAAAAGACCGGCCAATTCGTCCATACGGCTGCGCACGCTGGCCTGGCCGGCATCGGGCCAATAGGCCGGTTTGGCCGCCAGGGCCGGCTCCCCGCTGCCGGTGAGCAGCGGCAGTTTATCCTTTAAAGAAGGAGGCAGCATCACAAACAACAGGCAGGCGATGGCGGTTTCCCAGATCCCCAGGACATTCATGCGGGTTTCGGGCACGAACATAGCCAGGGCCAGATTGCCCAAAAGAAAGCCCACTATTATCCCCACCCGGCCCAGGCTTCTGAACATCCCCGCCAACAATCCGGAAAGGGCATACATCCCCAGGAATTGTGTAAATATGCTGGATGCCAGCGAAGGTATCAGACCTGCCATGACTCCCACCATGGTGGCAGCACCGCTGCCCCACAAATAAGCGGCTAAAAGTATGATCACCCGGCAGAAAACACTGCCGGCATTCAAGCCCAGGGCCTCAATGTCATTAAGTCCCATGGCAATGCCCACGGCAACAATCAAAAAAGCGGTGACATCCTCAAACTGGAAGTCAGCCAGCGCTTTCCTTACCTGCACCGCTTCACCGGCGACGTTGAACACAAATACCAGTACCCCGGAAATCAGGGCCTCAAAGGTCACCACCATGCCCTGGTAAAACGAAGGCCCTTGAAAAACACTGAACAAGCCCTTGCATACTATCAAAAAGGCGCAGGTTATCAGGGGATAACCCCACCACTGCCGCTCCGCAGGAATCTTTATCACCTGAATAATGGCCGCCAGCAGCAGCAGGGTGACTAAATTGGTAACCAGCTGCATACCGGCGGTAACGGTCATCATCCCCAGGGCTGCGCTCGCCACCAGTAAAACCGTTCTTCCCCGGTCGCGCCGGCCCAGGGCTGCTATAAAGGCAAACACAAAGGGCAGCAATTCACCCAGCACAAAGGCCCGGGCCAAAACGAACCCCACCAGGCTGAGCACCACATTGATGGGAATTACTGCGGCTTTAACGGTATTGAATAGGGCAATGAGCTGTTCACGGCCCTTGTGCAAGTTCAGTTTGGGCAGCGATTTATTGATCTGGCGATACCGGACCCGTCTGCCGAGGCCCCGATCCGATACCCTTTGATAAGGATACACCTCGATTTTCTCCACTTTACATCCCCCATCTCCTGGTATTGTCCACCCATTATACCAACCAGTTTCTGGCAATTTTGTCATTCAGGGGAATGTCAGTTTGAGAATTTTCCTACAAAATTATTCCCATATAGTGGTTAAGTTGGATTTTGTCTAACTCGAAGCGCTTTTGGCTGAACTCGTTTCATGCATTTCCCATATCAATCCTTCCAGAAGATCGCTTTCACTCACCACTGCCCACTCTTTTTGCAAAACCTGCATCAGGTTGACCATTATCATCAATCCGTAGACTATTATGTCAGCCCGCTCAGCCTGCAGGCCTTTTATTTGCTTCCTTTTATCGAGGGGCATTTCCCGCAGCTGTGCATAGCAGTGTTCGATCTCTTCCCGGCTCAAGCGCTGTCCATGCACCAGGCCGGGATCATATTCTGTCATTGCATATTTGATGGCTACTGCGCTGGTAGCGGTACCGCCGCAAAACACCGGGATGGCTTCAGCAAAATCCCGCCTGGCTTCCTCGATTTCCCCCAGCATTGCCCTGACCTGGCTGTCGGTAATCTGCATCTCGGCCCCTTTCACCGCACCCAGAGGCAGGGATTTAACATAACTGTGGTTGCGGCAATAAATCAACTCCGTGCTGCCCCCTCCCAGGTCCACTACCAGCACCGGCTGTTCGGCCCTCAAGCCTTTCTCTACCCCTTTATAGGTCAAAAGGGCCTCTTTCTCCCAGCTGATGACCTCAACCGGTTTATGCAGCTTTTCCCGGCACAAGTCTTGAAACCAGATCCGGTTGGAAGCCTCGCGCACCGCGCTGGTAGCTACCATGCGGTACTCGCTGACCCCACCGCGATCAATCTCCCCTTGAAAGCCCTGCAGGCACTGCAGGGTACGCTCGGCTGCTTTTTGGCTGATCTGCCCGCTGGCAGCAAGCCCAGCCCCAATACGGGTGGTCTGTATATCCCTTTTTAATACTGTAAGTTGGTCGTTTCTAAGCTCGGCAATCAACAGGCGACATGAATTGGTTCCGATATCGATACTGGCGTATTTCATTCTTCTCTCCCTGAATGACTATTACACATAAAAAAGCACTTCCTTCAGGAAGTGCACTAAAAGACAGCTGGTTTACTGGTAATTCCTGCGCCTGCGTGGCTCAATTCGGTTCTTTAAAGTCTGCATGCGCTCATCGCTCTCTTTGAGGAATTTGGCGATTTTATCATCCAGGCTCAAATGAGCCCCGCTATATTTATGACCTGGGACATAATGCCTTTCACCCGCCCCAGCCCTTTCATTGGCAGCGGTTTCACGGCTGGGATTGCCTCGTGGTGGTTGAGCAGGGTTAGCCTGTTTAATCGACAAACCAATTTTTTTGCCTGCAATATTGAGCACCTTTACCTTTACCACATCACCTTCCTGGATAAAATCCTTGACATTCTTCACATAGGTGTTGGCAATCTCAGAGATATGAACCAGTCCGACCATGCCTCCGGGTAACTCAATAAAGGCTCCAAAATTGGTTATCCCCTGAACTCTCCCTTCCAGGATGGCACCGGGCACCATATTCGTTTGTTCTGTCGGCATAAAACTAAATGTCCCCCTCGGAATTCATAAATATCACTAGGTTCATTGTATTATGCGCCGGTTGAGTAGTCAACATAATTAGGGCTATTTGTGGGCTTTAGGGGGCATCCATCTCAATCTTAACCAACACTTTTTCCCCTTTTTTTACCATCCCCAGCTGTTCGCGGGCAATACGCTCAAAAACCAGGGGATCATTGAGCTTGTCCTTCTCTGCCTGCAATTCCTGGTTAAGCTGCATGGCTTGCTGCTTTTTCTGCTCCAGGGCCTCTTTTTGCAGGTGCAGTTTCCAGATGGAATAGCAGCGCGGAACCAGGGTAAAGGCAAAAATCCCCAACATCGCTGTAAGAATGATGAGTCGTGCCTTGGGCTGCTTAATCAGGCTCAATCTCTGTCTCCTCCTCCTGCAACAGACCTAATACCTCTCCCGGGATAACAATAACCACTTCGTATCCTTTGGCCCGCGCACGATTATACAAGGTGGCTACCGTGCTGGTACCAATACGCAAAGTCCTGGCTATCTCTTGAGTGGTTTTGCCCATTTCTTTCAAAGCCACTACCTGCTTTTCCCTGAAGCTCAGTTTTTCCGCGCCCCTGATCTCGATTTTCATGCTGCTTTCTTATCCACAATTTTCCCACAATCTGTGGACAATTTTTGTACACTGGTATGCTTGTATAGGTTCTTGCCGGAGGGCTTGAATTCCTGCTAGCCATAAAGATTTTATTCTTCCTCTTCATCGCCCTCCATCTTCTTACGCATTTGCTCGGCCCAGCTTAAGGCTTGTTTCTTCAGCCAGCGCCAGGGAAGAGCGGCTTTGCCGGCCATGGCCCTTATGCCATAAACGCTGGTTTTGGCCGCTCTGCGTATCAGCGGCTGGGTTTTGGGGGCTATGGTCTGAAAGTAGAGCAGAATTCCGCCGAATAAGGCCAGTATGATATAAATCCGGATCTCTCCCTGATTGATTATCAGCAAAAGGGCAAAGACCAGGAGCAGGATCAATACCCAGACCAGAAAATCAAACATATACAAAAGCCATCGGCTGCAGGAAGACAGGGCCATGCTGTATTGGTAAAATTGAAATACCATGCCGGTAATCAACCCTACCAGGAGGGTTAAAACAAACGGCTTAATCTGGGCCAGAAGCCAAAGCAAGCAAAACCCTCCTTTTTCAGGCTATCGCCGGGAACATCTATTTCAAGAGCCTCTGAATGATGTTTTTGCTGCGGGACTTCAGATCAGCGGACTGGGTTTTGTATTCTATGCTGGTGATGCTGCCGTCTATAGATACCTTGCCCTCATCCAGGTTGAGATTGCTGACATGCATGTTCTGGCCGGCTATGTATAAGTAACCCTGCCGGCTCTCAATGATTATCTCTTTCTCATCAAAGGTATTCACATTGGTTACCCCGCTGATTTCCAGGTGTTCACGGTTAATCAGCATCAGACTGTGCTCTGCCATGTAATTCCCTCCTTCGCGTTCTGGACTGGAGATATTCGTCCGGTCGATATTTATACCATATCAATATGCGTCAGGGTATTGCTTTTATGCTAAAGGAGAGGCTGCAGAAAACACGAAATCGCCCCGATTTATCAGGGCGATCCCCGTTAATCTAATATTCTATACAAAGACTTGGCATCACTGGCTCTGACGTTTTCCTTGATGTCGAGTATCTCCACTCGGGTCTGTTTGTTCCCTATTAGCAGTGTGATTATATCGCCTTTTTTTACCTCATAGGCGGGCTTGGCCACCCGGCCATTAACCAGCACCCGATCGTTTTCAATGAAGTCTTTGGCGACACTGCGCCGCTTGATCAGGCGCGCAAGCTTGAGATACTTATCCAGCCTCATCAGCTTATTTCAAAATCGCTTCCTTAAACCCTTTGCCAACCTTAAAAGCAGGAACCTTGGTGGCGGCAATATTAATCTCTTTGCCGGTCTGAGGATTACGCCCCTTGCGGGCCTGGCGCTCGCGTACCTCAAAGGTGCCAAAGCCGATCAACTGAACCTTTTCGCCTGCTTTCAATGCTTCTTCAATGCTGCTGATAAAGGCGTTGACGGTTTTCTCAACATCCTTTTTAGTCATTCCGGTTGCTGCGGCAACGGTTCCAATTAATTCAGATTTGTTCAAATCTATTCCTCCCTCTGCAAGTTTTAGTAATTATATTAGGCATATTCGCTGTATATATACGTTCTCCTGCAAAAGCATACAGATTTTTCAATATTATACCAGTACTTTACATGCCCTGTTTTTTGGCTTCATCCCAGAGGGAGTCCATCTCTGCTAACGACATATCCTGCAAATCCCGTCCTGCAGCCCGGGCTTTTTCCTCAATATAGTTGAATCGCCGTATGAATTTATCATTGGTGGCCTGCAACGCGCCTTCGGGCTCAATCCCTTTTAAGCGGGCTACATTAACCAGGGCGAAAAAGACATCGCCCATTTCTTCCGCCAGCTTGTCCGCATCCTGCGCCTGCCCCAGTTCATCGATCTCTTCTTTGAGTTTTTCCACCGCGCCTTGAGCGTCCGGCCAATCGAAGCCCACCCGAGCCGCTTTTTCCTGGATCTTAAAGGCTCGCAGCAAAGCCGGCAGCATGGCCGGAATGCCTTCCAATATGGTTTTTTTGCCTTCATCTTTTTTAAATCCCTCCCAGATCTCCAGGACCTGGCTGCTGGTTTGCAAAGACAGATCGGAAAACACATGGGGATGGCGGTTTATCATCTTTTGGGCTACCGTATCAGCTACCTGAGCCAGGTCAAAATGCCCGGCCCGCTCAGCCAGGGCAGCGTGAAACACCACCTGTAAAAGCAGGTCGCCCAATTCCTCCCGCAGTTGGCTCATCTCCCCTGACTTGATGGCCTCCACCACCTCATAGCACTCCTCAATAAGGTACCGGGCCAGCGATTGGTGGGTTTGTTCCTTATCCCAGGGACAACCGTCGGGGCCCAACAACCGGTTCATTATCATGGCTAGTTCTTCAGTTTTGCTGCCTATCTGGCCCACCGCAATTTCCTCCTTTTACCTGCCGGTAAGGCGTTTTACCATTTCCAAATCCATTTCGCGCGTCAACAATAACAATAATGCATATATAATCATCCCGCACAGTATGGCCAGCACGGTAGCCAGATGTGATCCTATATCCAAGCCCAGCAGCCCGTTATAAAAACTGCGGGTTGCTATCGCCATTATAATTGTATACAGTGCCAGCCTGAGCATGCGCCAGATTTCATAGTGAATGCCGGTCGACTTTCCTAAAGAGATTGTATTGAGCAGGGAGCCGATAGTGAAGGCCAACACTGTACCGATTGCGGCTCCCCGGATATTTAAAGCGGGAACGCTGGTGAGGGAGTAATTGAAGATCACCTTGAAGACACCGGTGATAATCAGATGGCGCATGGCTATTTCCGGTTTGCCAATGCCCTGCAAGCCGGCACTGGAGATCTGAAAGGCGGCCAGCACGATAGCGGAAAAGGCCAGCGGCTCCAGAGGCACCCCGGCTTCAGCGTGCCCGTAAAGCAGGTCACAGATGGGAAAGGCCAGTATGTACAACCCGGCAGCGGCAGGAAAGGAAATCATCGCCCCCGCTCTGAAGCCGTAATTGAGGCGTTCGTTTAATAGCCCGCGGTCCTGTCTGGTTAAAGCCTCGGAAACAGCCGGAACCAGGCTGGTGGATATAGAGATGGTAAAAATGGTAGGCAGGCTGATCAAAACCGCAGCCATACCGGCCAGATACCCGTAAAGCGCCGTAGCCTCCGGGGTGCTGTAATTTAAGGCCAACAAGCGCCCGGGAACGATGACTGCATCCAGCATTTGCACCAAAGGCAGGACTACCGCGCCAAATGAGACCGGCACTGCCAGGCGCACCATCTCTGCAGCCAGGGACCAGGATGAAGTCGAGGTATGAGCCAGGCTCAGCCCGGCTTGCTTCTGCTGGCGGCGGTGCCAGTGGTAAAACCACAGCAAAACCAGCAATCCGCCCAAACCGCCCACAACCGCGCCGAAGGTGGCCCCGGCCGCAGCAAATTCCAAGCCTCTTGGAAACAGCAGATAGGCCAGGAATAATACGGCGGTGACGCGAAATATCTGCTCCACCACCTGTGATACCGCGGTGGGGAGCATGGTTTGTTGGCCCTGAAAATAGCCGCGGAAAACCGACATCAAACCGGCCAGAAAAATTGCCGGGGCAACCGCCACAATGGCATAATAAGCCCTGCCGTCCTGCAGTACATGCAAAGCCAGGAACTTAGCCGAAGCCATTACCAGCAGGGTCAGAAGCAATCCGAATACGGCTAAAAGCAACAGGGATACCCGCAGAATGCGGCGGCTCTCCCCCGGGAAGCCCTGGGTTTCTTTGCGGGCGATGAGAATGGATATGGCCACTGGCACCCCGGCGGTGGCCAGGGCCAGGATAGTGGTATATATCGGGTAGGCCATCTGATACAGGCCAATACCCTCCGCACCGATAAGTCTGGCCAGGGGAATCCGGTATATGGCCCCCAGAATCTTGCTGATAGCCCCGGCAGCGCTCAGTATCAGCGCACCTTTAAGGAAACTCTGGCGATGGTTCATAAGTCCCTCCCCAACATCATAGGGTTTATTATATCACAGTCTGACTGGGTCAAGGATACTTCATCCACAGATACAATTACCGCTATGATTGCCTGACTTGAAGTGGGATAATAAAATGCAAAAGAAGCGATCTCCGCTTCTTGGGTAAAGATCGCTTCTCCAAGACACACGCCCTATTGTTCCATCTGTTTGGCAAGAAATCCCGCAGCTGTCTCGGCCAGCTTTACTTCCATATCGCCCAGTTTTACCCCTGGCTCTTTGGTGACAATTATCACTGCTCCGATAGGATCGCCCTGGGTTATAATCGGTGCGAT
>LFSQ01000149.1 GCA_001512785.1 Syntrophomonas sp. DTU019 | reverse complement strand
ACTGTACCGTCGTAGAGAACGTCAATTGTCGGCCCACCAGAGCCTTCTACTACCGTAACAGTAATACTGTGAGTTTTGTTCCCGTCTTCGGTAGTAACCGTAATGGTCGCGGTACCTTCTCCCACTGCAGTCACCAGTCCGGTTTCACTTACTGTAGCTACAGTATCATCACTGCTGCTCCAGGTTACGTTCTTATTCGTAGCATCCTCAGGCTCCACAACTGCAGTTAGCTGGACTGTATTGCCCACTTCCAGTGTCTGGTCACCTTGGGTAATGCTTACACCGGTAACTGCTACTGTTGGGGACTCCTCAACTGTATAGATAAATTCCACAATTTCGCTGTCCAGCCGGCCAGGGCCGATTACAATAGCCTTAATGGTGGTATCTTGTGTAATCTCAATGGGGCGGTTTATTTCGTCCAAAACATCCGACCTTGATGACCACCAACGGCTGGCAATCCAGTTATATATGGGACTTTCTATGGTTGGGGCGCTGCCGTCCAGGGTATAATGAACCTTGTCCTCATCGTCGTAAGGACTGTGTAGCTCTACCAGGGTTCCCGCCGGCACTTTCCCAGGCTCTACTGATGCTGTAGGATTGCCCCATTGTGATGGGGGATCAGTAAGTACTTCGATTTCAATTAAATACTTCGCAAACCTGGCATTGGTCTGCTGGGTCACCCACCGCTGTCCGTACAGCAGGTGATTTGCGTCACTACGGCTCAAGTTTTCTGGATCCTGAATTTCAGCATAAGACCCAGAGGAACTACTCTTGTGGGCTATGATAACTGGTACCTCTACTGCACCTGATGGGTCACCAGGTATATGCCCAAAGTACCTGTCGGGTTCGGGTAAGTCATAATCTATAAAATTGGGAAACCGATAGCGGGGGGCAAATAGCTCCTCCAACGTAAAAGTAATTGTGAAGTCGTCACTAGACCTAAATCTAATCTGGGTAGCTTCTTCCTTAAGCCCTCCGGCTAAGTCAAGTAGCTCTTCCAATAATACACCTTGACCTCTATACCAGCTCTTGGTAGGCCAGGTGTTAATGGTGCTGTAAATAACATCCTGCTGTTTTAAACAGTAATCGTCATATACCGGTACTTCACCCCTTAGCTGATACTGTGTGATCTCTATGCCATCGGGGTTGTTCAAACCAGGTCCGAATATCTTAAGGCTACCTCCTACAGCATAAGCGTCTGCAGGTGCCAGCAAGGTGAACATACCGACCAACAAAAAGGCTACCATTATTATTGGCCACAATCTATTCCAACCGCTAGCAACTTTACTTGCCTTATTCACTCTCTTCTCTCCTTTCCTTTTAAAAAATCGATAATATACCTTATTAAAACTAACCCTTTTCACCTCCAGTTCAACAAACAATCCGTTTGGTCTGAAAGAAGCCAAACGGATCATTTACACCCGTGTTTTGGCTCCTTTCCAACAGGGGAGGCACACATGTTTCCAGGTGTACCCTAACGGCCTGAGAACCATAGTATCAACCTTAGGCATCACAAGCTCGGAGCAATATTTTTTATCGGGTAATAGTGATTCGACCACCATTGGGGTCATATACCACCTCCGCATCCAGGGTCTCACTTATAAACCGCAGAGGAACAAAAGTACGACCAGCGGCTGTAATTACCGGAGCACAGTCAATAGCCTGTTGTTGTCCATTGACCAAAGCCGCGGTAGATCCTATAGTCAGGACGATTTCCTTTTCACCGTCGGTAATGGTTACCTGCCTGCTTACAGGATCCCAACCAACGTCAGCACCCAGGGCCTCACTGATGAAACGTACCGGCACCAGTGTACGACCGGCTTCAGCGTTGATGAAAGGCTCAGCGTCCAAAATATAGGGAGTGTCGTTAACACTAGCCGCTTTGTCACCAACGGTAAGCTTAATCACCAGCGGCGTAATAACCGGTGGTTGATCTGCAACCCGGTATTCAAAGGTAACCACATCGCTGTCCAACTTGCCGGGACCGATGGTTACAGCCTTAATGATCGTATCCTCATAGAGTGGCCCTATGGGACGGTTGATGGTGCCCAAAACATCTGCCCGGGCGCTCCACCACCGGCTGGCAATCCAGTTATACATAGGACTATCCATGGTCGGGGTGCTGCCATCGGTAGTGTAATAAATCTTATCATCGTCGTTATTGGCATTGCTCAGGGCTACCATGGTGCCTGGCGGCACTGTGCCGCTGGGCGGATTAGCCTGAGGAGCATCCCATTTCTCGGGCGGGGTGGTTAAGACCTCGATCTTGTTAAGGTACTTAACGAACAGATTCCCGGTCTGTTCGGTAACCGTGCGCTGGCCCAGCATCAGCAAAAGGGAATTCAAATCGTTCATATACTGGGGATTATCACTCCCTTCTACACTGACCAGGCCAATAATAGGCTCAACCTCTACCTTCCCCGAGGGGTCACCGGGCAAATGCCCATCACCATCACCACCGGATTTGAATTTGGGGAAACAGTAACGCTTATCTTCAAACAACTCCTTGGTGGTAAGGGTTATCGAATACCCATCCATTGAGTAAAACTTGAGCATTGTGGCCTCATCGCTCATTTCTGCCTTCTCGAGCAGATCGATGAGTTTTACCCCCCTGCCAACATACCACTTCTTGGTAGGCCAGGTGTTAATGCAGCTGTAAACATACTGGTGTTGCTCCATTTTTTCAAGTTGATCCAGGGTCAGTACTAATGGGGTTTTTACCCCTTCTCCGGTGATTTCCAGTGAATCTGATGCGGCTAAGACTGCCACAGGCGACATCAGGACAACAGTCCCGGTCAACAACATTATGCCGATCAGGATAATTGCTAACCCCCGAAAACGGACCTTTTCAACCCTTGGCATATCCTCGTTACACCCCCTTTCCTGTTAAAGTTTGGCTTTAAGTTTCCCATGTCAATTATTAGAGTGTTATAAGTGTTAATCGGTCAGCATAAATAACTGGCCGGTTGCCGGGTCTTTGTAAACCGTGCCTATTCTCTCGTAAAGCTCGCCCTGGCCCTGGGTTTTGATCAAATCTTCACGTATCTGAGGGACATCGGTCATCTCTCGACCTTGCTCCAGATTTACCCGCTGTCTGAAGCCAAGATCCACATTCCAGTTGATGGCCAAAGCCAGCATCAATCCACAGGCAAAAACCAGCATAGCATCAACAATATTGATAGCACCCTCCAGTGGGTTGATATCTTCCTGCCTCCAGCGGCTACTTCTCCTCAAACCTTTGCCCACGCTGCAACACCTCCAACAGGCTTTCCATCAAGGCTTCCAGGGTGCTCAAATAGTCCTCATACCACCTTTTGCGCAGTCGAGAGACAGCAAAAGCAATCCCCCCGGCTGCCAGACCTGTTACTGTAGCATCAAAAGCAGTAAGCAGTGAATCGGCCAACACTCTGGGATCACCCTCGCCCAAAGCGATCAACCCCGGCCCCAGAGGAATCAAGGTGGCCATTAAACCGAACATGGGGCCCAGCCGGCTCACCAGGTCGGTACGATTGGTGATGCGCACATAGTTCAATTCCTCGTTGGTCAGTAGCCGGCGCGCCAGGGCCTGCAGGGAAACAGCAGGCAGATCCTTATTTTGCAGCAGTTCCCTGATGGCTGCCTTTTGGCGCCGAAACAGCAGGACCCTCTCAACTTGCTGCATGATTTCGGCAGCATCCCTTTCCTGAAACCCATTTATCAACTCGGGTATATCAACCTTCATCTTGCGCCGTTCGGTAACCGCCTCAACCAAAAGGCCGCCTAATTCCACCACCGACAGCGCCAGCATGAACAAAAGCACGGCAATGGCAGGTATTAACAGCCCGGACGAAACGGCATGCATCATCTCTTTCAACGTTATTAATACGGTCATGTTTTATAATCGCTCCTTTGTAAATTGGGCATATTTTTGGCCGGCTCCCGAAAGGAAGAATAGCAACAGCATTATGGTCGAATATATTTTCATCCTGTCTTCGGCTACTTTTAAGGGCAGCGGTATAGTATCAGCCGACATTTCAAAAACCCGCCAGTTGTCGGTCGGCAGCTGGGCGACCGCCTCCTGGCCGGGATCGCTGCCAATTTCCTCTTTTTTGGCCAGGTATTGGGCGCGGTCTTCCGGTATGGTTGATTCAGCAGGAAGGGCTGCTGCTGCAGAGGTGTTTGAATCCGCAACCGGATTAACCCCCGCTTGCGGTTGCGGCAACTGTTGTACAGCAGGCTCAGGAGGTTCAGGCCCGGTACTGCTTGTTAGGGAAGCAGCTTCTTCATCTTGCTCTTCGTCCGGACCGTTCACGACGCAGATGGCTTTATGATTACCCTCTGCGGTAGTAACCGTAATGACCGCCGTTCCCAGGCCGACAACTGTAACCAGGCCGCGATTATCAACGGTAGCCACCCTGGTATCGCTGGAACTCCAGATTAAATCCTGATTGGTCGCATTAAAAGGGGTCACGGTGGCCTCCAGCCGGTATGTGCCCCCGACCGGTAAATCGAGCCTGTTCCTGTCCAGCGAAATCCCGGTAGGCGGTCCGCCCGGAACTTTGGTCGGATCTACCGCCTTGCCGCTCATATCAGCGGTAAATTTGAATGTCACCACTTCACTGTCCAGCTTTCCGGGGCCAATGGTTATCATCTTAATAACCGTGTCTTCTTTTACCTCAATGGGTTTGTTAACGCTTTTGACATCACCGCGCTGATCCCACCAGCGGCTGGCGCTCCAGTTAAACATGGGGCTGTTGATGGTCGGAGTGCTGCCATCAGTAGTGTAGTAAATCTTGTCCTCGTTATTATTCTTGTTGCTAAGCTCAATCTCAGTACCGACTGGTACTACCGTTCCACTGGGGATATTGGCCTTTGGGCTATCCCATCTTTCGGGAGGGGTGACCAGAACCTCTATCTTATTTACATACTTGAGAAAAAGGTTGTTGGTCTGCTCGGTCACCGCCCGCTGCCCTATTACGAGCATCAAGGCATCCCGGTCGTTCATGTCAGCCGGGTCATCACTGCCCTCGGCACTGACCAGAGCCAGGATGGGCTCAACCTCTTCAGCATCCCGGGGCGATCCGGGAATACTCCCGTCGGTAGGATGATTATCCTTTAAGCCAGGAAAATAGTAGCGTTTGTCCTGCAGCAGCTCTTTAACCGTCAGGGTTACCTCATAACCATCGCTGGACATGAACTTGATCAGAGTAGCATTATCCTTTATTCCCGCCTGATTGAGCAAATCCCTTAACTTAACCCCTCGGGCCGTATACCAGCGCTTGGTCGGCCAGGTATTGATCACGCTGTATACGTGCTCATACTGCTCCATCGCTTCCAGTTGATTGATGGACAAAGTAAGCGGCTGAGCCACACCCTCTCCGGTGATCTCAATGCTATTGGCATCTCCAGCTATAGCAAAATCAGGGACTACAGCCAGACCAGCCAAAAACCATATGAGAAGCCAGCCAAATATGAATAGCTTAAGATTGGTTTTTCTTAAACCGGTATAATTTGCAGCCATATTCTGCCTCTCTATCTGTCTGGGTTGCTACTTCTATATCTGCCGCTCCCCATGCCCACACAGCCTGCCTGGCGGACACAGGATTTATACTATCGATGCTACTGGTGTTCCCTTTATGGTTTGACATTTGCTAATACTGGGTCGGTTTCCGAGTTAAGCCTTATTTAAGGCTTTAACAATAACTGTAACCGCCTCAGCCCTGGTTGCATTGGCCCGGGGGCGTACCGTTCCATCGGGGTATCCGTTTATTATGCCGTTTTTCACAGCTGTTGCCAGAGACCCTCTGGCCCAGGCTGAAATACTGTTTTGGTCTTCAAATGCTAATTCTTGTGAAACCGGGGTTAATTTAGCCACATTCACTATCATGACAGCCATTTGCTCTCGAGTAATATAGTCATCAGGGCCGAATCGGTTGTCGCCATAGCCCTTGACTATACCATGATACACAGCAGTGGATATGGCCTCCTCAGCCCAGTGGCCAACAGTATCGGCAAACCCTTCTCCACTATGGGCTTCCAGTGCGAATGCTTTCACCAGTATTGAAGCGAATTCCGCCCTGGTGATGTTATTGTCGGGCTTAAAGGTTTTATCAGGATAACCGCCTATAGCCCCCAGTGCCACCAATTGTTTTATATTGCCTTCCGCCCAGTGACCGCTGATATCCGTCAATACAACCTGACCCGTATCGTCGGCCACCATTACGGTAAACTTCGTAAAGTGGCTGACATGCACGGTGATGGTATTGTCAGATACCTTGCCGCCGATATCGACCCATGTTTTCTGGTTCTCATCGTAATAGTATATAGCTGGAGTCTTTTCGGTGTTAACTTTTTCCAAATCATATTTGAGCTTAATGGTTACAGGTTTAAGAAAGTTATATTGGAGCTGACCACCCACGCTGAATTCGTATACCCCGGCTATTATCCTGAAGCCGGCCGGCGCAGCCGGCGGCTTGCTTAGCCGTTCTATTTTTACTTCAACCGGGCTGCTTCCGGCTAAGGCTCCGGCGGGGATCTCTAATACGGCTTCCTCTCCCAGAGCTACTGTACCCCCTTCAGCCGGTTTGATGGTTTTGGTCACCACCGGGTCAACTGCCACCATCAGGGCAAACATGGTAAAGTGATCCACCTGAATAATGACGGTATTGCCGGATATCTCGCCGCCAATATCAACCCACCGTTGTTCTTTTTGATCATAATAGTGTATGGTCGGGGTTTCACCAGCGGCTAATTCCTTGGGATCGAAATATAGCTTGATGGTAACCGGTTTGTTAAAGCTGTAATTGCTCTGACCGTCTATGCTAAACTCATAAACCCTGCCAAGAATCCTTAATCCAAAAGGTGCCGCCGGGGGCTCACTGACCCGCTCTATTTTCACTTCTACAGGACTGCTGCCGGTCAAGGCCCCGGAGGGAATCTCAATGACTGCTTCATTTTCCAGGCTTACCGTTCCACCTTCACCGGGTTTTATCTTATCGCTGATGTTCACCGTTCCTGTAACCTTGTAGGTAAACTCCGCCACTTCGCTGTCATACTTGCCCGGACCGATGGTTATGGCTTTTATGGTAGTATCTTCAGTCAGGACTATGGGCTTATTAATCTCTTTGACCGTATCCATTCCCCTTGAAGACCACCACCGTTTGGCCACCCAATTGAACATCGGGCTTTCCAGGTCAGGAGTACTGCCATCAAGGGTATAGTAAACCTTATCAATATCATCGTAAGGACTGTGCAACTCTACCTTGGTTCCTGCCGGCACAGTTCCGGGGCTCGGATTAGCGGTGGGTTTGGCCCATGTCCCTGGAGAGTCGGTGAGTACCCTTATCTCAGATACGTATTTTGCAAACAAGGGACCGGTTTGTTCCGTAACCGCTCGCTGGCCCAGCATCAAGTGCAATGCATTGCTATCGTTCATATAATCCGGGTCATCAGTGCCCTCAGCGCTGACCAAAGCCAGCATGGGCTCGACTGGTGTCGCACCTGCGCTAGAACCTGGAATATGCCCGTCGGCATCGTCATCACCGCTTTTGAAATTGGGGAAGCGATAACGCTCATCCCTCAGCAGTTCTTTGACCGTAAAGGTCATGTAATACCCATCACGCGAAATGAACCTGATCTGCTGAGCACTGCCTTTTATCCCAGCCATATCAAATAGGTCGCTTAATTTCACCCCTCGCCCCACATACCACTTCTTGGAAGGCCAGGTGTTTATACAACTGTAAACCTCCTGGTACTGGGGCATAGCTTCCAATTGGGACTGGGTAAACTCCTGCGGGTTGGTTACCCCATCCCCGGATATGGTCAATACAATGGGGCCGTCAGGCGGTTTAGTATCACCACTACCGGTAATCTTCTGCGTAACCACAGCATCCAGATAACCAGTGGCCATGACGATTATGGTGTAGTCGCCACTGCTGGTGAATACCCCGGGAACAATAGTGATTACACCAGGACCGATGCTGTATTTGCCGGTAATAGGACTTCCATTTACCGTCACCCCGGTAATGGCTTGACGCCATAATTCGTTATCAGCAAAGGTCAGCTCTATGGTTTTACCAACGGCGTTGTCTGAAGTATCAGCAGTCAGGGTTGGAGGGATATGGGCTTCGATTACCAGCAAGGTAAAAGTAAAACTGTCGCTGTTTTCCGGAACGGCACTATCGGTTACGGTCAGGGTAAAGGTAAAAGTACCGCTTTGGGCAGGTGTGCCTTCCAGGGTTGCTCCATTCAAAATCATGCCATCCGGCAGCGTACCCTCTGTAATAGCAAAGCTATATGGCTCCACACCGCCTGCTGCCGTGAAGGTATGGCCGGCATAAGGCTGGTTCAGGATCGCATCAGCCGGGTTTTTATTACTGATAGTAAGGGGTACAGAATATTCGAAAGTCACAATGTCACTGTCGGCCCGGCCAGGACCGGAAACAAACGCCTTAATGGTGGTATTATGGGTAATTTCAATAGGCCGGTTTATTTCATCCAATTCATCCGCTCTCGACGACCACCAGCGGCTGGCAATCCAGTTATACATCGGGCTATCTAAGGTTGGGTTACTGCCATCCAGGGTATAATGAACCTTGTCTTCATCGTTATATTGACTTTCCAGCACCACCCGGGTACCTGCCGAAACCTCTCCAGGCGCTACTGACGCGACGGGGGGATCCCATTGCGGTACCTTATCAGTGAGCACTTCAATCTTTGTTATATATTTAGCAAACCTGGCATTGGTCTGCTGGGTTACTGCTCGCTGCCCGTAAAGAAGATGATTGGCTTCAGCCCGGCTGAAATTCTCCGCATCCAAAATCTCTTCGTAATCCTGGGTGTAAAAACTCTGGTGCGCAATGATAACTGGTACCAGTTCCGCACCTGAGGCATCGCCTATGAGATGACCAGCCACGCCATTATCCATAAAATTAGGGAAGCGATACCTGGGTTCGTAGAGAAGTTCCTGCAGCGTAAATGTGGCTTCAAAACCGTCTGCGGAGGTAAACCTTATTAGAGTAGCCTGGTCATTAATTCCTCCAGCCACATCAAGCAGCTCTTGCAGTGTTACACCTTGCCCCCTGTACCAGCTCTTGGTAGGCCAGGTGTTAATGGTGCTATAAATAATATCCTGCTGCTCTAAACAATAATCATCATATATTGGTACTTCACCCTGAAGCTGCTCCTGGGTAATGGTTATGCCATCAGGATTATTCAGCCCCGGCCCCGATATGGTAATATCGCCACCGGCCGCATAAAGTGGATTTGGAGCCAGTACACTCACTAAACCAAACATCAAAAACGCTATAAAAATTAACGAAAGATGATACTTACGCCTTTTATTGTCAATATTCATTAATCCTTCACTCCCTTTCTATCTAGGTTACAATTCGATTACCAATACCCAGCCTTCATACCAGCACCGGTTTAAACATCTACCAGTCTATATTCAATTTAAGTTCTGGCAACCCCATTTACGGAAAAGAACATTAAAGGCAAAAAAAGTAATAAATTTAACCTAATAAACAAAAACCCCCTGCATGGGCAGGAGGTTTAACCTAAAACTATTTATAGCAGTAAACCGAAACCGGTTTTCCCGCATAGTTGGTAGTACTCCTTTCCAGAAGGGAGGCAGAACCGTTTCCCGTTCTACCCTATCGGCTAATTTCCCATGTCCTTTTTGATTTAGGCAAATAAGCTCGGAGTATTTGATCCGTATTAAATTTTTAGTTAGACAATAGATAATATTTCCTACTACTTAATCATTCTAAATAAATTTCAAATCTCCTGCATAGATTTAACAATAAAGTGACAGGTGACAAATGGGGACGGTCCTTTTTTGTCAACTTTTTACAAAGTTGACAAAAAAGGACCGTCCCCATTTGTCACCTAGTTTGCCTCGCCGACCGGCAGGGCATCGATCCATGCCTTTACCTGCGGATCGCCGGTCAAATCATAAGCCAAAGAATAATAATATCCCGCTTCTTCATATGCCTGAGCCTCCCGGGCTTGATCTCCCAGGGATATGGCAATGCTCAAGACCAAATCGTTCGGTCCGAACTGTATGCCATGCTCCGCAAACAGTTCAGCGCACCTCTGGAAACTGGGCGGAACCGCTCTTTGGCCGGATAAATGGGAGATATACTGCAAAGCGGCACCCGGTATCTGGCTCACCTTGTCGAATCTCACACTGAAGCTGTATAATGCCGTAGCCAGCTCATAGTTCTGCTTCTCCACATAGTAAAAACCCAGGTTGCGGTAGCAGCGGGCCAGGTTCCTGGCGGTGTAAGCGTGTTGGAGGGCTTTCATATTGATTTCCAGGTATCGCTTGTACTGCTGATTCTTTTTATAAATCTCCCCCAATTCAAAAAGCGTCTCCACCTTCATGGGATTCCAGCGGTTCGCTTTTAACAGGGCCCTACGTGCTTCCTTTAAGCGCCCCATCTCCAAGAGCAGATTGCCATAAACCAGATAAGTATCGGAATATTCCCGCGGAACATGGCGGATGACTTTGCCCGGATTATAGAGCTTGGTATAGAGCACTTCCTCCAATAGATTATCGAAACAGAGGTACTCATGTTCACTGTCGGCATCAAACTTGGGGGCGGCGGCATCGATCTTCTCCACCAGGCTTTCTAACAGCCCCAGTCCCCGCTCGTAGTTCTGCTCCGCTATTTCGTTCTGGGCTTCCTCCAAAACCGCTCCCAGGACTTGAATATTGGTTACCAGGGTATCGCTCAATTCGGCTTTCTGATGCTCGGGCAGCGTCTCGAATATCAAACGGCCGATGCCCCACATCAGTTCCTGGGAGAGCTCGTGGTCTTTGTATTTATCCAATTGCGTCTGCAAATACTGCAGATCGGTGAGCTCATCTCCGCACAGGTTTGACTTTATCTCCTGCATGATCTCTTCATAATCCATTTCCCATACCCCCGCAATATTTATATACAACTAATAATGGCACGGGGACGAAAAGGCTTTGCCTCCTTCCGCCCCGCAGTACTCATATATGCAATTATAACCTGTTTTTCAATACCGGCGTCACAACTCTGGGATAACCCGCGACACTTCACTTATATAAGCAATTATAACCGTTATCTGTTATCATGTCTGGTGTATTTGCATGATA
>LFSQ01000073.1 GCA_001512785.1 Syntrophomonas sp. DTU019 | reverse complement strand
CCCATATTCCCGCTTCTGATGCCCGGGGTCAAATCCCTGCGCAGTTATGCTGAGGCCGGGTTTCATGCTTTAAGCGCGGCTGTGGTCAGGGAGAGTTATTTCCGCGAGGCTTTAGCACATAGCTTCCGTATCCTGGGGGAAGGCCAGCTCAGCCTGACCAAGGTTTTGCTGGTGACCGATGTGGCCCTGGACCTGCGCGATTTCCCCCACCTGTTGGAGACTATACTGATGCGACTCGATCCCGGCCGGGATATGATCATTCTGCACCATACCTCCATGGATACGCTGGATTACACCGGCCGCAAATTTAATCAAGGCAGCAAAGCAATCATCATAGGCATCGGCAGCCCGGTGCGTGAACTCCCCCGCGAATATAACGGCAGCCCACTGCCCGGGATTAAAAAGATAAAGCCCTATTGTGCCGGGTGCCTGCTCATATCCGGAGAAAGCTATGAGAAAGACCCCGGGTTGGCCTCGCAGCTAAGCGCAGCAGCCCATCCGGACCTGCAACCCTGGCCCCTGGTAATACTGCTGGATGATGTTGATGCCATAACTGATCAGACATCTTTCCTGTGGACGGTATTCACCCGTTTCGATCCTGGGCTCGATATTCACGCCATCCAGCACATGCGGCAAAACGCCATTGAATACAGGCTGCCCTTTGTTATTGATGCCCGTATGAAGCCGGAGTACCCGGCTGAACTGGTGCCCCGGGAGGATATAGTGGATAAGGTCAACAAGCGCTGGCACAGCTTGTTCAGGAGCATTTAAGCTTTACCGGAGCC
>LFSQ01000059.1 GCA_001512785.1 Syntrophomonas sp. DTU019 | reverse complement strand
TTGCAAGATTGTCTATTCATTGCTCGGCATCTCCCAACCACTCCAGGCTGGACCCAATCTTCTGCGGGTATCATCCAAAACCGCCTGCAGCATAGGGATATCCTCACTGGTAAACACGGTTTCCCGCCCCTCTTGAATACGCTCAATAGTGTCCTCTATCGCCACCACCCGAAATCTGGTCCTGCCATTCTCCTGATAATGATGTGAAAAAGTGGGAGTGTAATCGACCTTTACTATTTTGGTATGGTTGGTCCTCATATCCTTGCTGAACTCAATTTTCAACACAATGCCGCTGTTACGCTCCGGTCCTTTTTGATGGCTGATAAAGTTACCCATGCCGTAAATTACGAATTTGGGTTGGTCGTTGATGTTGAGCACCTCCATGGTCTGAATAACATGCGGGTGGCTGCCCAAAATCACATCTGCGCCCGCTTCCAAAAACATACGGGCCATCCTTTTTTGTTCTGCAGTCGGCTGAGGGGTATATTCCACCCCCCAGTGCAATACCAGCACTACAATGTCAACCTCGGGTCGCAATTTTTGTATATCTTCCACAATTTTGTCCGGTTCGATGAAGTTGACCAGAAAATCATAATTCTCTGGCACGGGAATGCCATTGGTGCTGTAAGTGTAGCCCAGATATCCCACCTTGATCCCGTTGGCTGCTTTGATAACCGGTTTACGGCAGTCGGCAGCGCTGCTGTAGGTACCTAAAGGCTCAAGCCCCCGGCTTTTTAAAACCTCCATGGTGCGCAGGGCCCCTTTGACGCCCCTGTCCAGGATATGATTGTGCGCCGTGGCGATGATGTCAAAGCCGGCATTCTTAAAGGTATCAGCCATGGCATCGGGGCTGTTAAACAGAGGATAACCGGCATAACCGGCTTCAGCTCCTGCCATAGGGGCTTCAAAGCAGGTGCTGGTTATTTGTCCTTCTTCCAGATAGGGCTTGATGTCCTGGAAGAAATGGTCAAAATTGAACCCCTGCCCCTCCTGTCCGGCCCAGATTTGGGTGTTATGCATCAGACAGTCCCCTGCTGCAGTGATAACCAGGTGCTGCTGCTGGCTTTGGCCCGGGGGTGGAGAGATTACCTGCACTGCCTCCGGCTCCTGGGCTGATTCATGGTAGCGATGGTAGGCCGTCCATCCGGCTATGACCACTAAGAGTGCAATGATCAGGCTAAATAGCTTGCGCACCACGCAGTATAAACCCCTTTCCTACACCGAACAGGGGGGAGATTCTTTTTGCTTCCGGTGGAAAGCAAAAAGAAGCTCCCCCTGCTTTCAAACAGAATACTTAAGAGAAATTATGCTTCTTCAGGGATGTAGAACCTCCAGGCACAGAACCATTCTTCGGGGTGCTCATCGGGCGGACAGCCGATGCACTCACATTTCACCCGGGGATCAATAGTACGGGCAAAGGAGGTGTACTCCACCAATCCGGCCGATTTGCAGGGATAATCCTCCAATCCCTGTCTCTTGCGGGCTGACTGAACCCGGCAATCATTCATCTGGAATACGATGCTGTTCGGGCTTTCGTCAATTATAGACTGCACGTTGATACGCGCGTACATCCTCAATTGCAGGGCCTGTTTAACGCCCTCAAGCCCGGGCTGTTCGGGAAGATTTAAATAGCGTTTAATGGACCAGGCTTCGAAGGGAGAAAATTTAGCCCAACAGGTATCATTACAGCGCTTTGCATCATTCATGCCATGCGCAAACTCAACCGCCTGGAACCAGATACCGTCATTGGCCAGCCAATTGACGGCCAGGTCCCTGAGCAGGTCTAAGAGCCTTTCTCTGGGCATATCCAGCAGAGGCTTGGGCACTCCCTCCACCATTTCAAAGCCAAAGAATTTGCCCAGGCGTTTCATCTGGGTGTCGTAGCTGCGCTTATAAGCGGCGTCGAATATCTTCATGGCTTCTTCTGTGCCCATCTGGTGCTCGACCTCTTTAAACCAGAAGACATGATGTACAATAGTCCTGTGTACCATATCAACCGCTAACCGTGCCAAATCTTCCTGGGTAAATTTTTCATCCCATTTGTCCATAGTTGCCATTCGTGCTCCTCCTCTCCTCATACAAACCTTTACATCACGGCGACGTTGTAAACCTTCATAACTCCCGGTTTTGTCTGCCTATAAGGACTGCTTGCCATCACTGCCCGAATAATGGCAAGCTACAGCCTGCCTGGCCGCTTTGTTAGGGAGTCAAAGAACAGCAAATTTTTTTCTACCACGATATTCGTCACGGTCACCGGTTCTACCTGCAAAGAGGTATGAAAAAAGGACCTCCCGCCATTACCCGGGAGGTTTTATGCAAAGCAAAATCCGCTAACCGATCAGTCTTTGGTCTTTATAGTCATTTTAATGCTGCGGCAGCAATCGTCATTCTTAACGATGACGCAATCGGGTCTGTCGATCAAGATATAGTCACCTTCTGTTTCGATGATAAGGTCATCTTTGCTGGTGACCGGTCCTTCCTTGGGAATGAACAACTGCCGCCCCAATGGAAGTATATAATCCTGTTTAATAATGGCCATTATATTCCCCCCTATATAGTAAGCCTCGGTATATACAGCGAGCTGAGCCGGCTCTTATAACTCTGCCGGTTTCCGCACCCAATAGTCCCCTACCTGCTCAGGCCCAAAAATGCCGCGGTCGGTAATAACCCCGGTTATCAAATGGGATGGTGTCAGGTCGAAGGCGGGATAGAATCCAACCACTGATTTACCGGTTATTCTGCTGCCTGCAAAACTGGTAACCTCTTCCGGGTCGCGATACTCAATGGGTATGTCGCGGCCATGACGGCAGTTCCTGTCAGGCCCTCCGTAGCCCAGGATATAGAGCGGAATATGATGATAGCTGGCTGCGATGGCCAGTTGATAGGTCCCCACCTTATTGGCTACAGTGCCATCCAGGGCAATGCGGTCAGCCGCGGTAAAGACCTTGCTGATCATATTCGCACTCATGCAATAGGCTGCCATATTATCCGAAATCAAAGTAACCGGAATCCCCAGTTGGGACACTGACCAGGCGGTGAGGCGGGCACCCTGCAAGTAAGGCCGGGTCTCAGTGGCAATGACAGAAAGCTTTTTCCCCTTTTCAGCAGCGAAATACAGCATATACAACAAGGCAGATCCTGGAAAGCAGTGGGTCAACACCTTATCACCGTCCTCCAGAACCTGCTCTGCCCATCTGCCTGTCAGCTCGGAACGCTTCTGCTGCCTGTCGATCGCCTCTGCTATAAAGCTCATGATTTGTTGTGCAATGCCCCCTCGTTCCCATACAATGCGACTCCAAATCTTGTTGAGCAGGGCGCCGAGATGATACCCGGTAGGCCGGGTGTTAAACAGGCGTTCCTTGACAGTGGATAAAGATATCCTGAGCTTTTCCGGGTCAGTAAACTGCGGTTCAAGATCCCGGGCTGCCATGTACAAACCATAGGCAGCGGTGATAGCTATATCACCGGCACCCTGAACCGCCATAACCTCAATGCCCCGAGCAACCTCTTCATAGTCTCTGCATATCAACTCCTCAATCCTATGCGGGAAGCAGCGGCGATCGATAATCACCAAATTCCCGTCCCGCAGAAAAACTGTGTTGTTAATATGCATCAACAATGGCTGTGTCACTCCCGGTACCTCCCGGTGTTCGTCAGGAAAATCCCTATCCTTATGATATTTTACTCCTATCAGCTAGTTGGCCTGGATTTGATCCATTCTACAATGGTGTTTATGGGCACCGTAGAGGCAAATATAGCGGATACAGTGCCCTGATCCATCAATGCCCTGGCATCCTGTGCGGGAATTAAGCCTTCGCCAAAGAGCTCGATATGCTTTCCGCCAGCAGCGTCCAGGGCCTGACGCATTTCCGGGAATACGGTCAGGTGTAATCCCGTGTATATACTCAAGCCCACCAGGTCCGCTTGAAGCCTTACTGCTTCAAGGGCATTCTCCTCCAGGCTCTTGTACATACCGGAATAATACACCTCAACCCCGCCGGTCTCTTTAAGAGACCTGGCCAGTAACCGTATTCTCTTGTTATTCGGATCCAACCCGGTCATAGCCAACAATACTTTTACCTGGCTCATAACATTCAACGCCTTCGCTTTATTTGACCAGGAACTTCTCTGCGACTTCAGCTGCCAGGGTGTAGGGGTCGGTTTCTTTTTTCATCAGCCTCTGTACCATTTTATCAAATTCGCCCGTCTCGATGAGCCTGTTTAGTATAGGCTCAAGTATGGCCGATCTCAGAGCATCGTTGATCTCCGTCTGCACTTTGAGCTGGGCTCTTTCCTGCAGGAGATCGTTGTCCCGCAGGAACTGATAGTGTTCCTCTATCTTCTCCCACAGTTCATCGACGCTCTTGGCAAAGGAATGCGGTTCGAGATTGCTTTCCACCATTACGATGGGAGGCCGCCACCCACTGGGGAAATTGCCCATATCCAGCATACTCAAGGTTTCCTTGTAGAGTTTGCGAGCTCCCTCACGGTCTGCCTTGTTGATGATGAATATATCGGCAACTTCCATCAAACCAGCTTTAATGGCCTGCACCTCGTCCCCCATGCCGGGAACCAGCACCACCAAGACGGTATGAGCGTGGTTGATGATGTCCACTTCCTGCTGACCTACACCGACGGTTTCCACAATAATCACGTCTTTGCCCATTACGTCGAGGACGTGAATACCATCCCCGACGGCTTTGGACAATCCGCCCATGGCCCCGCGGGTAGCCAGACTGCGGACAAATACTCCGGGATCCTCAGAATGCCGCACCATTCTTATCCTGTCGCCTAGCAAAGCTCCTCCGGTAAAGGGGCTGCTGGGATCAACTGCCATGACGCCTACAGTCTTATTCTGCTTTCTGATGCTGCAGATCAACTGGTCGGTCAGGGTGCTCTTCCCAGCTCCCGGCGCACCCGTAATACCTACTACATGGGCTCTGCCTGTAAACGGGAAAATATGCTTTATGGCTTCATGGGTGTTCGGGACCTGGTCTTCAATATTGCGGATAAGGCGGGAGACAGCCCGAATGTCTCCCGTCATTGCCCTTTTACCTAGTTCTTCCATAAATATTACTCCTTAGCAGCTATATTCGTATTAATCCAGTCCACAATGGAGTCAAGTGTAGCACCTGGTGTAAATATGGCCTTTATTCCTGCATCGTACAGAGGCTGAAAGTCGCGGTCAGGGATGATGCCGCCGCCGATAACGGTGATATCGTCCGCCCCACGGGATCTCAACTGTTGTACTACTTCTGGATATAGATAGGTATGAGCACCGGAAAGGCAGCTCAAGCCTACCACGTCAACGTCTTCCTGTATGGCCGCATTGGCAATCTGTTCAGGGGTGTTGTGGCATCCGGTGTAAATCACCTCAAAGCCTGCGTCGCGGAAACATCTAGCCAAAACCTTGGCTCCGCGGTCATGTCCATCAAGTCCCGGTTTGGCGAGCAATATACGGATCTTCTTTGCCATTAACATTTACCTCCTTCAAAACTACATTTTCTAGTAGATGCCGGGGTCACGGTACTCGCCGTAGACTTCCCGATAAACGTCACAGATCTCCTGAACGGTGGCCCGAGCCTTGACGGCTTCAATGCAGTAAGGCATTACGTTCTCGCCTTTCTCGCAGGCCTTCTTGATGTCTTCCAGGCACTCTTTGACCTTCTTGTTGTCGCGGGTCCTCTTCACGCGTGCCAGTCTTTCCAGCTGTTCTCTCTCGACGGTTTCATCGATTTCAACCAGCGGAATATCGATTACCTCGTCTTCGATGACGTACTTGTTAACACCGATCATGATCTTCTCACCGGCATCGATCTGGCGCTGGAATCTGTAAGCAGCATCAGAGATCTCGAGCTGCGGGAAGCCTTTCTCGATTGCAGCCACCATGCCGCCCATTTCGTCGATCTTGTGGATGTATTCCCAGGCCTTCTCTTCCATCTCGTTGGTCAGGGCTTCTACGAAGTAGGAGCCGGCCAGCGGGTCGATGGTGTTGACCACACCGGTTTCCTCGGCGATGATCTGCTGGGTTCTGAGTGCGATCTGTACTGCATGGTCGGAAGGCAGGCAGAGCACCTCGTCCAGGGAGTTGGTGTGCAGTGACTGAGTTCCGCCGAGAACAGCAGCCAGAGCCTCAGTGGCGGTCCGGATCACGTTGTTGTACGGCTGTTGAGCAGTCAGTGAGCAGCCAGCTGTCTGAGTGTGGAAGCGCATCCACCAGGACCTCTCATCCTTGGCGCCGTAGCGTTCTTTCATGGCTTTGGCCCAGATTCTCCTGGCAGCACGCATTTTGGCGATTTCTTCAAAGAAGTCGATGTGAGAGTTGAAGAAGAAGGACAGGCGCGGTGCAAAGCTGTCGACCGGCAGGCCTTTTCTCTTGATAACGTCTTCAACATACTCCATACCATCGCGCAGGGTGAAGGCTAATTCCTGCACAGCAGTGGCACCGGCTTCTCTGATGTGATAGCCGCTGATGCTGACCGTGTTCCACTTGGGAACATATTTGGTTCCGAATTCAATGGTATCGGAGATCAGCTTAACCGAGGGTTCAGGCGGGCACATCAAGGTCTTCTGAGCGATGAATTCCTTCAGCATATCGTTCTGGATGGTACCAGAAATCTGGGTTAAAGGAACACCTTGAAGATCCGCAGTGGCGCAATACATGGCCCAAAGAATTGTAGCTGGCGGATTGATGGTCATGGAAGTGGAAACCTTGCCCAACGGAATGCCCTTGGTCAGGTCAAAGAAGTCTTCGATAGTGTCGATGGCAACACCGCATTTGCCGCATTCGCCTTTGGCTTTGGGGGAGTCGGTATCATAGCCCATCAGAGTGGGGAAGTCAAAAGCGGTGGAGAGACCGGTTTGACCATTCTTTAACAGATAATGCCATCTTTCATTGGTGGTTACAGCAGTACCCATCCCGGAGAACATGCGGAAAGTCCAGTATTTGCCCCTGTAACCGGTCGCCTGACATCCCCGCAGGAATGGAAATTGGCCGGGATAAGCGATATCCTTTTCAAAATCCATGTTGGCGATGTCTTCGGGTCCGTAAATCCGCTTGATTTCCAAGTCGGAAACGGTGGTCCAATTAGGTTTCAGGTCCGGGTTCTTGGCGATAACGCGCTTAACTTCGTCTTCCCATTTCTTACGCAGCAGACTTGATTGGTCCAACAATTCTTGGGTAAATAACATGTTACCCCTCCTCAATTAGTTTTTAATTACCCCTTACCCAGCTATACGGGTCAATACTCAATACCGGCTTGATTTCTCACTCCGGCACTGTAATGGTGTTTAATTTCCCTAACCTCACTAACCATATCAGCTATTTCCAGAATTCTTGGGGTAGCATATCTTCCCGTAAGAATGATGTCCATCTCGGCTGGCTTGTTCTCCAGCAGAGCCAGCACATCATCTTCGGGAATCAGCTTAAAGTCCATTGCTACATTGATTTCATCCAGGATGATCATGTCATACTTGCCGCTCGCAATTACCTCTTTTGCTTTCTCCAAGCCTTGCCTGGCAAGCTCCACATCGACCGGCGCCGGATTGTCGCGCATCACAAAGCTGTCCAGCCCGTATTGGTACAAATCAATATCGGGCAAGTATTTCTGAATGGCCAGCACTTCGCCATAAAGCCGGCCTTTCATGAATTGTATGATGCATACCCGGTAACCATGGCCCAAAGCCCTTAAGGCCTGGCCGAAAGCCGCGGTGGTCTTGCCCTTTCCGTCTCCGGTCATTACCATAATAAGGCCTTGTTTGGCTAAATTGTCTGCCCTAATCTCAATGGTCATGGCATAATTTCCTTCTGATAGCCCAAACTGGCAGGGGCCCTGTATTGACCCGCCGTTTGGTACCATTTCAAGTTGCGAAAGACAACAATGCGGTAATACCTTTGGCGGTCGTTTGCCAATCACTTATGCCCCTTTTCGCTGATACAAAGAGCGAACCCGGACATAGAGATAGATACACTGTTACCAAGACTAAGAGAAAGTTATCAAGAGAAAATGCTTCGAAGTACGAGTGGGTACTATGCTGATAACTCGTACCGGCCAGTAGGACATAACGGCCTGCCGTTCACCCCCCCCTCTGTTAACCTTAAAATGTTTACTCAAATCTGCAGGGGCTCAAAGGCTCTCGCTCAATAAACGAGCCGTAATGTCGGCATTTGCATAGAATGGTGTGATGTTAAGTGTTGTGTCGGCTTGCTTATTAGTTTTTCTAAGTAGATCTGATTATCTCTGAGGCGTGCATGGGATTGTTTGTATCCCAACTATATTAACCTATATTATATATCACATACTCCATCGTGTAAATTTATTTTTATATCTTTATTAAAATGTGCATTACTATCTTTCTTGCTGTACTTACCCCTCAGATTTTATCAGGCTTACTCCAGGCTGATAGAACCCATGGCTCCTCGACGGTACTCCTGCAATACCAGGCGGCTGACCTTGTCCAGGTCTATTTGGCCCCCTTTGCTCAACAGGCCTCTGGCTGTGGCAATCGCTGCCAGTATTTCCTCTTCTGGTAAATCTACATTCTGTACTCGGTAACGCTCCCGCAATACATCGGGATGGCCTTGCTTGAGTACTTCTACCAGATAGCGGGCCACATCATATTCCTGGTATGCATTCTCACCTATTATATTCAACAAAGCCAGCTTTAAACCCTGCTTTTCATCCTCAATTTTGGGCCACATCAATCCAGGGGTATCCATCAGTTCAATGTCCTCTCTGATGCGCAGCCATTGCCGCCCGCGGGTGATGCCGGGTTTTTCTCCCACCCGGGCTATTTTGCGCCCTGCCAGGCAGTTTATAAAGCTCGATTTGCCGACATTGGGAACCCCTACTACCATAACCCTGACCGGTCTGACGCGGCGCCCTTTTTGCATCATGACCGCTGCCACAGGGCTATAAGCCTTTTTGATCAAATCCAATACCTCTTTGCTGCCCCGGCAGTGCAGTGAATCCATGGCAGCCACCCAATAGCCCTGGCGTTTTAAATAGGCCTTGCTGCGGGAAGTGGAGCGGGCTTCGGCCAGGTCGGCTTTATTCAACACCAGGATCAGGCTTTTTTGGCGGATCATTTGCTCCAGTTCCGGGTTGCGGCAGGCCAGCGGTGCCCTGGCATCCAAAAGCATGATGACAATATCTACCACTTTGAGGTTTTGCTCGATTTCGCGGCGGGCTTTGACCATATGCCCCGGGTACCATTGAATCAATCTGCATCCTCCCAGTTAATAGAAAGAGAATACCTGATGGTATTCTCTCCACTTGCATCATTATATTATATACTACTATGCCCTTTTCCTTAACCTCTTTTAAAATCTGCGTTTTTCTTTGACGCGGGCTTTCTTGCCAGTTAGGCCACGCAGGTAGTACAATCTGGCGCGACGCACCTTGCCTCTTCTGGTGATCTCGATCCTGGCAATGCGCGGGGAATGAAGCAAGAAAGTCCTCTCCACGGCTACACCATAAGAAATGCGGCGCACGGTAAAGGTTCTGGATAAGCCTGCGCCCCTTATTTTTAAAACAGTGCCCTCAAAAACCTGAATTCTCTCCCGATTGCCTTCGACCACCTTAACATGAACCTTTACGGTATCCCCGGGCCTGAAATCGGGAAGGTCTTTTTTGATGTGCTCTTCCTCAATCGATCTGATAATGTCCTGCACAGTTGTACCTCCTTATACAAGGTGTTCTTACATTATCGCTCAATGCAGCGGACCACCTTTGTTTACCTGAAACATAGTGATTATACCATTATTGTCTTCAGACCACAAGCAAACCGGCGAAAAACCCTGCACTCAATCCTCATACCAGGGTTCGCCCAGCAAACGGTCCAGAATAATAGCCACCGCGCTGCGCACTGATAAGTGATTATAGTCGCTGTTAACCCCTATGGGCTCGAGTATATAATCACACTCGGCCATCAGTTCACCGCTGATGCCCCAGCCGGTACCGAACAACAACAGCCAGGTCCTGTCATGACGGCTGATTTCAGCACGCAAGTCCCGGTAGGACACGGTGTTGGGATGGGTGCGGGCATCGGTGGCCACGGTCTTTATCTCCTGAGCGGTTTCCTGCCCTATCTGCATCAAGACCTCCTGCAGGTCATGACACAACGATATGGTAGACATGGCCTCGCGGCGGTCGGGATTATACTGCCCGCCAAACCCCTCCTGCCAGTACCCCAGTATATCCCGTATCAGCTGCTGCTGCCCTTTAGCCGGATGCACCACAAAAAACCGTTTAACCTGAAAAGTGCGGCAGGCCCGGGCTATGTCGTGCAGATCCAAATTGGTAATAGAGGTGGCCACAATTTCCATGCGCTTGTTATACATGGGGTAGTGCAGCAAAGCCACATAAACCCTGTCCCCCTCCATTAATCCACCTGCTTTCGTTCAAAAAGAATCGCTTCCAGGAGCTGGCGCTCCTCCTCGGTAAAGTCACGCTCAAGGAGCAGATCGGGCCTTTTCAAAAGGGTCTGGCGCAGGCTTTCCTGCAGACGCCAGCGGCGGATTTTCTCATGATGCCCGGAGAGCAAGACCGCCGGCACCTCAAGCCCATTGTACACCGCCGGCCGGGTATAATGGGGATACTCCAAAAGGCCGGCACTGAAAGACTCTTCCTGGCTGGACAACTCATCCCCCAGTACTCCGGGCAGCAGGCGGGCTACCGCATCTACCACCACCATGGCGGGCAATTCTCCTCCAGTGAGGATATAATCGCCAATGGACAGCTCTTCATCGATTTCTGTCATGACCCGCTCGTCAATGCCTTCATAATGCCCGCAGAGCAGTATTATATGCTCCATTTGGGAAAGTTCCCGCACTTTGGCCTGGGTGAGCCGCTTTCCGCGGGGAGAAAGGTAAATGGCATAGCATGCCGGGCTGCGCCTGGAAGCCAGGGCCTTTAAGACCACATCGGCTTTTAACACCATACCGGCCCCACCGCCGTAGGGATAATCATCTGCCTGCAGGTGCTTTCCTTCGGCAAAACTGCGGATATCAGTGATATTTATTTCCAATGCCCCTTTATCTATCGCCCGTTTGACCATGCTCTCCGCAAAGGGGGAGGCAAACATGCCGGGAAATAGGGTTAAGATATCTATCCTCACCTGAAAACACCTCATCCGGGCATTACCCTGCCGGTCTGCTAACGGGTTCGCTCTTCGTCGATCAATCCGGGCAGCAGGTTTACCTCTATTCGCCCTTTTTCCAGATCAACACGCAAAATAATCTCTTTAATGGCTGGAAGCAATACTTCCCCAAAGCGCGGCGAATCTACCACATAGACATCATTGGCTCCAGTTTGGAGGATTTCGGATACTTTGCCCAGGTACCCCAGCCTTTCATCGTATACCTCAAGGCCCTGAAGCTGGAAATGATAGTAGACCCCTGCGGGGAGGGGATAAACCTCATCCTCATGGATTTGCAGCAAGGCCTGGCTGAGCACTTTGGCTGCTTCCGGGCTGTCAATGCCTTTGAATTTGAACAGGTAGCCCTGCCGGTATGGCTGACAGGCTTCCACTTCCAAAAGCTTTCTTGCCCCTGGGCCTTGCAGGGTAACCCTTTTGAGCAATTTAAAGCGCTCCGGGTAATCGGTTAAAGGGAAGACTTTGACCCAGCCATGAACCCCATATGTACCTACCACTTTGCCTATACTGACAAGATTGTCATCCATATCCCCAACCCCTGTTCAGGATTTGCCCTTCGACATATCATGCAGGAAAAACGATAGGGCTTGAGCCCTATCGGAGTATCTCTACAACTACCCGTTTGCCTTCTTTGGCCGCGGCCGCTTTGGTCAGGGTGCGGATGGATTTGGCGATTTTACCCTGCTTGCCGATAACTTTCCCCATGTCTTCCGGGGCTACCCGAAGCTCGATGAGCACGGATTTATCATCCTGAGTCTCTTTAACCACCACCTCTTCGGGTTTATCCACCAGCTGTTTAGCGATGTAATCCACAAGTTCCTTAATAATAGCCTTCACACCCCCTATATAGGCTACTTGCGGCTTTCATTAAACTTGGCCAGTATGCCTTGCTTTTTCAACAGGGATTTGGCCGTATCTGAAGGCCGGGCACCGCTGGCCAGCCATTGCAGGGTTCTGGCCTCATCAATCTTGATGGTAGCGGGGTCGGTATTGGGATCGTAATAACCCAGCTCTTCGATAAACCGCCCATCTCGCGGTGAGCGTGAATCTGCTACCACCACGCGATAGAAAGGCCTTTTCTTGGCTCCCATTCTTCTCAATCTGATTTTTGTTGCCATCCTTTAACCTCCTTAAAAATGTATCTTAAGGTGCAGTATCCTGCTGCTTGCTAAAATGGGAATCTAAAGGGAGATAAGCCGCCCTTTTTGGCCTTTTTGCCCATGTCCGAAAACTGCTTCATCAGTTTTCTCGATTCCTCAAACTGCTTGACCAGGCGATTCACATCCTGCACCCGGGTACCGCTGCCGCGGGCAATGCGCTTCTTACGGCTGCCGTTTAAAATCTCAGGATTTCTGCGCTCCTCGGGAGTCATTGAGTTTATGATGGCTTCGATATGGGCAATCTCTCTTTCATCTACATTGATCTGCATATTTTTCAGCTGTTTACCCATGCCGGGTATCATATTGAGCAGTTCTTCAAGCGGTCCCATGGATTTTACCTGCTGCATCTGCTCTTTGAAATCCTCCAGGGTAAACTCCTGCTGACGTATCTTGCGCTCCATTTCCAGCGCTTTCTCGCGGTCGATACTGGCCTGGGCTTTTTCCACCAGACTCAGCACATCCCCCATCCCCAGTATGCGCGAAGCCATACGGTCAGGATGGAAGGTCTCCAGTGCATCCAGCTTCTCGCCCATGCCCACAAATTTAATGGGACAGCCGGTGACCGCTTTTACTGATAAAGCCGCCCCGCCGCGGGTATCCCCGTCCAGCTTGGTGAGAATCACCCCGGTTAAGCGCAGCTGAGCATTAAAGTGTTCCGCAACATTGACCGCATCCTGCCCGGTCATGGCATCGACCACCAGCATGATTTCATCAGGCTTAATGGCTTCTTGAACCGCCTTGAGTTCATTCATCATCTCTTCGTTTATGTGCAAACGGCCTGCGGTATCGAGAATGACTATATCCCGGTTGTGCAGCCGGGCATATTCTATGGAGGCCCTGGCGATGTCCAGCGGCAGCGCCTTATCCTGATGGTATACCGGAATGCCGGTTTGTTCCCCCAGGACTTGCAGCTGTTTTATAGCCGCTGGGCGGTATACGTCGCAAGCGACCAGAAGAGGCCGACGGCCTTGTTTCACCAGGGTTTTGCCCAATTTGGCGACAGTGGTGGTTTTACCCGCACCCTGCAAACCTACTGCCATAAGTACGGCAGGATGGCGTGAGGACAGGTTCAGTTTGCTCTCGGCTCCACCCATTAAGGCGGTCATTTCATCGTATACAATTTTTACGATCTGCTGGCCCGGGGTCAGGCTCTGCAGGACTTCCTGCCCTACAGCACGCTCTCTTACCCGGCCGACAAAATCCTTGACCACTTTGAAGTTCACATCGGCTTCCAGGAGCGCCAGCCGAATCTCGCGCATGGCTGCCTTGACATCCTCTTCACTTATCTTACCTTTGCCGCGCAGTTTCTTAAAAACCCCTTGCAGCCTATCCGACAAACCTTCAAAAGCCACAGTATCTCTCCTTTACATAGACTCCAGCAGAGTCCGCAAGGCCTGTACAGCCCGGGTATGAGTATCATGATCACAGTTGCCTTCCAACCAGGAACAAACCTCTTCAAGTTCCTGCCGAATCTCCTTGAAGCGCTGCATCAAACCCAGGTGTCGTTCATAGCTGTTGAGGGTATTCTCACTGCGCCTCAACAGGTCATAAACCGCCTGTTTGCTGATCTCCATTTGCTCGGCTATTTCGCTCAAGGATAGATCCTGCTCATAATGCCAGGCTAAAACCTGGGCTTGTTTTTCGGTTAAGAGCGAACCATACAGGTCTTTCAGCATTATAACCCGTTCCATTTTTTCCAGCATGCCCGGCACCTCAACGTAAAGTAAAATTCCTTTACCCGTTAAATTTTAAGGGCTGAGCACCCATTTGTCAACCTTGGCTATAAACTGGCTTTACCCACAGCTTTCTATACCCTACAATGAAAACATCACTATTTGTCGAGGAGAACAGATTATGTCGGAGAAAATTGCCCTGATATGCGACAGCATGAGCGACCTGCCCGAAAATTTCGCCAAAGAACACGGTATCAAGGTGCTTCCGGCCAGATTGATCTATCCTCATCGAGAATACCTGGATGGGATCGAGATTCAGCCGGAAGAGGTCTACAGCCGTATGCCGCAGGAGGTACCTACTACTTCCATGCCCTCTTTGCTCGACATCCGCACCGCCTTCGAGGAGTTGATACAAGAGGGCTTTACTCATTGCATTGCGCTGCATATCTCCAGTGCCTTATCGGGTACCTATGAATCGGTTAAAATGGTAGCGCAGGACATCAAGCAGATAAAAATTCAAGTCATTGATACTCGCACCCTCTCCATGGGAACCGGGTGGATGGTAATCGAGGCTGCCCGCGATATAAAGGCCGGGCTGGACTTTGAGAGCATCCTGGAGGGGCTTAAAGCCTTACAGGATAAGGTTCAGCTGTATTACATATTGGAAACCCTTGAATACCTGCGCAGGGGTGGTCGCATCGGCAAAGTCGCCGGCATGATCGCGGAATTCCTGCACTTAAAGCCAGTGATATCGGTTAATACCGATGGTGAGTATTTCACCTACTGCAAGGCCAAAGGGCGGCGCAAGTCCATCGAGAAGCTGGTAGAAATCGTGCAAAACGCAGTGCGGGAGCGAGAAATCAACCTGGCAGTATTGCACGGGGGCGCGCCGCAGGAATTCGAAATGCTGCTGAAACGTTTCAAACAGTTCCCCAATATCCGTGAGCTTATGGCTTCCCAGATAACACCGGTGCTCGGGGTTCACACCGGCCCCGGCCTGTTAGGGGTCTGTTTCTATGAAGTGTAGATAGGTAGGCTTGGTGTGCGGCCCTGTCCTGACACCTTTAACAGGTGGTGGCAGTGATTATTGTTTGTCTTCATACATACCCATTTGGAGATCCCGGGGATTTATATGGCGTTAGTCTCATGGTTCCAGGGCGTAAAGGGCGTTATGGCAGCAGGCATTATGCTTAACCTATCACAGCCTTGACTATGACTGGTTTACATAATATATTAATGATAATACTAATATAAAGGTTTTTTGAAGAGAAAGGAGAAGCCGGTGAGGAATTAAGTGGCATCAGATTCATATTTAATGATGATGGATGTTACTGTCCGGTAAGGCCGGTTTCTTTGTGTTGTTTAATTCTTTTCAGACCAATTAATAGTATACCAGTTTTGCTTTATATGAAACTGGCTATGTCGGAAGTAGCATTCAGGCCATAAGGAGTGGTTTGAATGCTTTTATTATCTGTGGATAATGTAGCCCAGAGCTTTGGCGATAAAGACATCTTTAGGGGTGTCAGTTTCCAGGTGCAAAAAGGTGAAAAAATAGCCCTGGTCGGCCCCAACGGGGTCGGAAAGTCGAGCTTGCTCAGGATCATAGCCGGAATTGACCGAGCCCAGGCTGGCCAGGTCAAATTGAAGCCGGGGACGGTGTGCAGGCTCATGACCCAGCAGTTTGCCGTCAACCCCGGGCTGACTGTGGGGCAGTGGCTGCGACAGGCTTACACATCAGGGCCTGGCCATCGTTCAATAGATGAAGCCCTTAAAAAATTTAGCTTCCGCCAGCTCAAAGAACAGCCCCTTTTAAGCCTGAGCAGCGGGGAAAGGACCCGCCTGCAGCTAGCCGGATTATGGCTTGCAGAAGCCGATCTGCTATTGCTGGACGAACCCACCAATCACCTGGATATGGAGAACCTGCAATGGCTGCAGGGCTATATCAATGATTCACCGGATACCATTATCATGGTGTCCCATGACCGCTATTTCCTGGATCAGACCGTGCACATGGTCTTTGAGCTGCACCCTGCAGGGATAACCTCTTATCCCGGCAATTACTCGGATTACTATACGGCCAGGCAGAAAAAACTGGCACTTGATACCAAGCTGTATCTCCATCAGGAAAAACAAGCCCGCAAGCTTCAAGAGGCTATCAACCTTCAAAAGCAATGGGCGGGAAAAGCTCATCGTGAGGCTAAAAAAAAGGCACGTGCTGCGGGCTCGAAAGCGGCCAAGGTATATTTCCGTTCCAAAGCCAAGAAATTGGAGCAGCGGGTTAAGAACAACATCAAACGCCTGGAACGCTTGCAGCAAGAACGCATTGCCCGTCCCTGCCAATCCAGGGTAATAGACCTGTCTTTCACCGCCCGGAGACGATCTCGCAATTGTATCTTACTGGGTGAAAACCTGGCCAAATCCTACCCCGGTAAAACACTATTTATCGACAGCCACATCAGCCTCAACCACGGTGAAAAGGCTGCCTTAATAGGCCCTAACGGCAGCGGCAAGACCACTTTGCTGCGCATAATCGCCGGCTTGGAACCCCTGGATAAAGGCTCGATGTGGTACTCTCCTTCTTTAAGGGTTGGATACCTGGAACAGGAAATGCAGTCCCTCAACCTTGAGCACAGCGTTTTGCAGGAAGTGGCCACAGTGTGCAGTGATCAACAACGGCTTAGAAGCCTGTTGGCTGACCTCTTGTTCACCGGGGACTCAGTTTACAAACCCTGCCGGGTCTTGAGTATGGGCGAACAACTCCGGGTTTCGCTGGCTAAACTGCTTCTGGGAACCTATGACCTGATCTTATTGGACGAACCCAGCAATTATATGGACGTGGACAGCCGCCACAAGCTGGAACAAGCCCTGATAGCCTTCGGGGGCTCATTGATCGTGGTCTCCCATGACCGCTATTTGCTGCAACAGGTAGCCGATCAAGTTTGGGTCATAGAGGAGCAGAAGATTACCGTCCATCCCCAATCCTATTCAGAATACCAGCTTAGCCGCAGCATAGGCCACCGGGATGGTACTGCCGAAAACCGCATGGAGCTGGAGGTTAAAAGAGATCGCCTGTTAAGTGAGCTGTCTTTAATAGACCGAAATTTAAAGGAATCCGAATTCCTGCGGGTAGAGGCAGAATACTTGGCTGTTGTAGAACAGTTGAAGAAAATGGGGCAATAAGGCTTTTTTCCCCAAACAATTGGCACCAGGCTATCGATTACGATACTAACCGCTGCCTGGACATCTTGCCCAACAATACTGAACCTGGCAGTACCGGCCTTCTCACTGGCCAGGCAATTACGCCGCTCCAATGGTGAAAAACCCGTGCAATCGCGGCATACAGGTGGTGGTGCCTTTTAAAACAGGGTTTTCTATATGTAAACCCCTGCCGCTTGGGCGTTTCAAGCCGATGTGCAAGTGTCCGACAAATCGGGAATATTGGCGGAAAGCTCTGCTTGCAGTCCTAACCTATTTCCTTATAATGGAAATCACAAATTCCATTTGAAGGGACGGAGGCTCTTTGCGCATCGGCATGGCAGGCCTGGGCTTGATATTATTCATATGTTGGGGCTGCGTGCTCATATGGCCTGACGATCTGCCCGCGCTGGAAAACCGCACCCCGCCAAAGCCCCCGGGTGACGCTTTCGAAGCTGCTGTCATATCATTTGGCCTGCTGTCATCGTTTTTCAGCGATGTCGATCTTAGCGACATCTACCCCGTTTCCAGGCATGGCCCCAGCTATGCTGAGGCTTATGAATATCTCCTGCAGGGTTTTGACGCCGGCCTCGCGGGCGACATACTTGCGGCCTACACCATGACCGATAGCAATGGCACCCTGAGAATCATCCCCTGTGAAGGCATCCCCATGCTGACCGCTGCGGACCGGGCTCGAGCTGACATAACCACGCAGGGGGATTGCGCGGTGATTCAGGTTCGCCTGGAAGACTGTTATCAAATCGGGGACTGTTATATTTATCAAATCACCTCCCGCTTAATCGATGGCAACTGGAAGATAACCGATTTATCACTCACGGAACAATAGCTGCCATGGGGATTTTAATCCTGTCAGAAAACACTGAGACCGGTTGCGGATGCAGCCGGTCTTGTTAATTCAGTATTTTTCTATTGCCTATAAAAAAGCAGGGTTTTATTTGGACTCACTTATCGTCATACTGATCTGTTAATGAACAAAAGCGGTGATTAATGCAGGCCTTTCAATCATTGCGATCATAGCAGCGGCCCTGGTTTTATCCCCTGGCAGCCTATGAAGACATAATTATAGAGTGGGCAGAAGCTCCCGGGCTGCTGCCAGAAGCCTCGCTTGGTTGTTTTCCACCAGGTTCGTCAGCACCATTTCCCAAAGCACCTGCAGGGCCTGCCCAAGTTTAGCATCAGCCTGATATCCAATCTCCATCAAATCATAACCGTTGACGGCCAGATCCCTGAGCTTTAAAGGCAGCCCGCTGGCTACCATTTCCTGATAGATCCTCTCCGCTTGATCGATAAAAGAAATGTCATGGAAAGAAGCGCTGCCTGTTATATCGGCTTTTTGCAGTGTGAAAAGATCGGGCAGGTTGTCTTCCCCCACCTGCATGAGCAGCCTGGCGACTCCTTCCCGGTCGGGCTTTTTCAACCAGTACATATGATTCCCCACCAGTATACTGACCTTGTCGATAACCGCCCGGCTGAATTTGAGGCGCTTCAATATCTCCAGGGTCTGGCGCTGGCTTTCCTGTTGATGATGATAGAAATGCCCAATACCGCAACTGTCCATGGTAAAGGTGGCCGGCTTGCCGATATCATGAAGCAGGGCTGCCAGGCGCATTTCCAACTTATTGGGCACATTCTCCACTACTGCCAGGGAATGGTTGAAAACATCATTGACATGGGCCGGGTTATATTGCTCGAACCCTACCATCGCCATAACCTCGGGGATAATCCGTTGCATCAAGCCGGTTTCAACCATCAGCCTGAGGCCGGCGGCAGGGTGCGACGAGGTCAGGATGTATATCAATTCCTCTCTTATTCTCTCCGCAGAAACGCTCTCTATCAGAGCCGAACATTTTTCTATGGCTGGTAAGAGACTGGCATCCAGCTCAAAATCCAGAACCGCAGCCAACCTGACGGCTCGCAGCATACGCAGGGGGTCATCACGGAATCGCTCTTCAGCCCGGTTTTCCGGTACCCTGATCAGCTTTCGGGCAATGTCCTGCCGCCCCCCATAAGGGTCGATCAGGTTACCCTCTTCGTCCATGGCCATGGCGTTGACGGTAAAATCCCGGTGCAGCAGGTCATCCTTCAGCATCGCATCCCAATCGCCGCTGTCAAAGCCCCGGCAGCTGCTGATCTCAACTCTCCGGTCACCTACCATAACCACTGTAGTCCCGTGTTTATGACCTATCGGCAGGGTCCTGGCAAAGAGTTTTTCCACCTCAGCAGGCCGGGCCGAACAGAGCACGTCGAAATCCCGCGGTATGCGGTTCATCAGCAGATCGCGCACCGCCCCGCCCACAATAACTGCCTGAAAACCGTGAATCTTAAGCTGATTCAAAACATATTCAATATGATCGGGCAGTTTAACCTGCATAAGCCATTCTCCGCCAAAGCCTCACAACTCACTTGTAGCGCTTGGCCTGGGCTGCAGCCACAGCCGCTCCGAGATTGGAGCCATCGATGACCGGCATCAGCTCAACCGTATGAGGCTTTTCCTGGTGTTTTCTGATCACTGTTTCTACTGTCTCCGCAAAACCGGGGATGTGCAAGAAAACACTGCCATCCACGGCCACTGCCCGGCGATTCCCGGAAGTTCCTGACCTTTCGCTTACCGCCAAAAAGGTGGCCGCAATCAAGTAGGCGGCCCGATCTACAATAGCATTGCCTATCGTTCTCAGCACGGCTATATCATGATCCTGATAATGGGCAAAGCCGTGCTGACTCAGCCAGCTGTTCAGCCTCTCTTTCAGCAGCGGGCTTTCTGCTCGCATCCAGCTGAGCACCTCGGCTCCCACCATGTACGGCTTATCAATGCTGTTGGGGCATCTCTGCGGGGGCGGCACAAGCTGCTGCTCTATCAGGTCGAGTAAGACCAGGCGAAACAACTCCCCCAAATATTTGCCGGAAACCATCTTTTCCAGGCGCTGTTTGCCCGGATCCAGGCTCAGGCGGTCCAGCCTCCGGTCATAATGGTTTTCAGGCAGCAGCGCGAAGTTGCCTGCTTCAAGGTTTACAACCATCGGCAGACCGGACGGAGCCGGCAGTGAAGGTTCGATACAGCATGTATTGTGCCCGGTTCCGCATATCGATCCGGCACAAACCGCCGGGTCAACATAAGCCCCGGCCATAAAAGCAGCCACCGTGTCATTGATGATAGCTACAGGCATAACCTGGCCCAATCCGCGTTCCTTTAATGCTTCGGTCAGCAGTACGCCGATATCCTTTCCTACCGTAGCCGAGGTTTTGATCTCTTTGGTCCATTCCAGCAGCCGGGCTCTGTCAACCGCCTCCTGCTCCATGGGATAGGAAAAAGTCAGGCCCAGTTGATAGCGGTGCCCTTTGGCCAGCACCTCTTCCACCATTTCGGCCACGAAAGCAAACATATCCCTGCCGGTGCTGGCAGCGGAGGTTAAATCGTAGCCCTGCTCAATACTTACCAGAGGGCGGCTGAGCTGTTTGGTAATGGTGCTGCGCCCGTTTCCGCAGAGGGAGACAGCCATTACCCGCACATTGGAGCCGCCAAAATCGATAGCGATATAATCGCCTTTTTCCTCGCCAGTAGGTCTGGACAGGTAAGAGGGCAGCATCTTCAGCGAGCTTTCCCGCCTGTGCAAAGCCGCTTCCAATTCACCGGCAAAGGCCTGGGCGATGGTCTTCACCGGGTGTACCTGGAATAAGGCCACTATGTCTTTTAGGATGTGATCTTTCATCAATACTCCCTCTCATCGGCCTGTGCATCCTGACAGGTATCACGTATAATCTACCTGCACTTTCATTATTCTTTGCAAGAACCCCGGCATCGATCAAACAGCAGAGCAAAGCAGATGCGGCTTGAAGCATGATGTTTTAAGAGCCCAAAACCACTGCGGTGTGAGTCCTTCAGACAGGTTGTTAAAGGCAAAGCCCGGCCATAGCCATTTCCTGGCTTGAGTTAATTCTAAACATATTATGTTTCTAAGTCCAGACATAAAACCAGCCATACCTGGTAGAGTGAAGGGCTGGGGATACCAGCCCCTCCTCATCAAACCGTACGTGAAGTTTTCC
>LFSQ01000052.1 GCA_001512785.1 Syntrophomonas sp. DTU019 | reverse complement strand
CACTGAGCCACTTCCGCATTTTAATGGTGCCTCGGGGCGGAGTCGAACCACCGACACGCGGATTTTCAGTCCGCTGCTCTACCAACTGAGCTACCGAGGCTGATATGGCGAAGCCGAAGGGATTTGAACCCTCGATCTCCGGCGTGACAGGCCGGCATGTTAACCGCTACACCACGGCTCCGCAACGAAGTTTATTATAGCATCACCTTTATTTTTAGTCAACACACCAGTTATTTTGTGTGTTTATCAGCGATAATGTCATAGTATAACTCGTCAGGGAAAATGTCATCTCCCGGTGACAGCAATGCTGCTTGCGGCCACCAGAATGATTGGCAGCGTCATCCTCTTGAGATAATAATGCTGCCCGCGTTTACAACACTTATTATACATACTTTAGGGCCCATGTTTAAGCGCTTTTCCCGATATCTAAACTACCATTTCTTGCCATTATTATTTCCCCGGGCCGGGCAAATACTAGACTAAAAGAGGTGTTATCATGCCCGGACACAAGGCCGATGTGCATCCCAAACGCCGCAGTTATGCCCGGCGTATGGCCAGGGGCGATACCGGCAGGAACTACTTGAACGAGTTTTTCGATATTATCTTTTACAGTGTTGACAATATGTTATCCGTGGCGTTTAAGGATGAGGAAAGAGCGCCCATCCCGGCCAGGAAGCCCTTGCGCGGCCAGGAAAATGCCCGACCGCCATCAGCCAAAAAGCCGGCCTCATCAAATAGCCCAACAGCGGCAGGCCAATCGTTACTGGAATACATTCCGTCTGATGCTGACGATGCCGGAGGAACATCCGGCCATTCCCGGCAGGAACCGGCACCCCGCACCATAACGGGAAACGGTGCAGCACAGTGGGGCAATTACCGGCAGGCCCCGGGGGGTCGACCAATGAGAGGCAGGACCCGCAGGGATTCAGGTTCCCCACCGCCTTCCTCACCATAATGAGTTTTATGGCCTGATTTGGGATGCTAACAGGCTGGCCTGCAACCCGGCTACCTGCCCTTCGCCAATCGATTTGGCCACCTGGTAGGGTTTGCCGGTGCAGTCCCCGGCAGCCAGAATCCCGCGAAGGTTGGTTTCCTGTTTGCGGTTTACTTTGATGTGACGGTCTTCCATTTCCAGACCCGGCACCAAACGGCTGGGCGAGGTTTCACCCCCCAGGATAAACAGCCCATCGACGGGAATAATCTCATCGTTTGCCATGCGCACCCCGGTCACCTGATCTTCCCCTATAATCTCTTTGGGCCTTTCCTGCAACACCTTAACGCGGGGATCCATGGCTCCCACTTTTTTGTACAAGGGCACATAGTATACTTCGCGGCACAACTGCGCCATAAAATCGGCCTCGCTCTCCCCTTCCTCATTATGGGAGATCAGCATCACGTTCCTGTCCCGGTACAAAGGCCCGTCACAGGTGGCGCAATATCCCAACCCTTTGCCCAGCATCTCTTCTTCCCGGGGCAAGGTGCTCTTGTAAGGAACCCCGGTGGCAATAATAATGGTTTTGCTGTTGACAAATTCATCCCCCAGCAGCAGTTGATAGCCTGTCCCGATGTCAGTGACCAAATCCACTTTGCCGTTCACTATCTCTATATCCATGGCCCGGGCATGATCCATAAAGCGCTCCAGGAGTTCGGCACCTCTGATGCCGGGCAAACCCAAATAGTTGTCGATCTTCTGCGCCCTGTGCATAGGCGGGCTGCAGGGATCGCCCCCAATGACCAGGACCTTTTTGTTGCGAATGGTGGCGTTGACCGCCGCCGACAATCCAGCCGGCCCACAACCCAGAATCACCACATCGTAATCCGAATGCCGCATCTCTTTCCCTCCTTATGCTCTGCTAACAGTATGCGCCCTAACTCAATGCCGTAAACCCACCTGTTTGGCTTTGCGGAAATGGGCCAGGCATATTGATCTGCTTAAACTCAATGCTGTAATCCCATCTGTTTGGCCCGATTAACTCTAATGATATTGCGGAAGCAGGAAACACTAAGTATCAAAACAACCGGAGACCGGGAGGCGTTTATTTGCTGCCGCATTTTCCTTATAAACGGGTTTTGTTCGTTAAAGCTGCCCTGGAATATCCCCTGGGGAGGCAGGTCTGGCAGCGCTGTAAGGATTTACAGCTGGAAACCATCCAGCTTAAGGGTTCCAGGGTCACCGGCATCCCGGGCAAAACCCCACGGGAGTCCTATTTTCAGGGCAAGCAGACCCTGGTGGTGAGTGTTCGCCGGGACTTGGAGTTTGCTGCCTGCAAGCCGTCGGCCCATTTCCAATTACCGCTGGTGAGCGGCTGCCCGGGAATGTGCGAATACTGCTACCTGCAGACCCAGATGGGAAAAAGGCCTTATACCAGGCTGTATGTCAACATCGAGGAGATTCTGGACCAGGCGAAGAGTGTTATAGACTCTCGCCAGCCCCATGTGACCGTGTTCGAAGCCGCCGCTACCTCAGACCCTTTGCCGGTTGAACCCCTGACCGGGGCGCTGGCGCAAGCCATTGCTTTTTTTGCCGGGCAGCCCCTGGGCCGGCTGCGTTTTGTCACCAAATTCCCCCAGGTGGACAGCCTCCTGGATTTGGATCATCGCGGCCATACCCGCATTCGCTTCAGTGTTAATACACCGTCGGTAGTGGCCCGTTTTGAACATCACACCCCTTCGGTAAAGCTTCGCCTAAAAGCCCTGCAAAAGGCAGCCCGGGCTGGTTATCCTGCAGGGGTGTTGATTGCCCCGGTAATCCTGGAGCCCGGCTGGGAAGAGAGCTACCGGGCCTTGCTTGAGGAAATCAGCCGGCTCGGCCTGCAGGGAGCCGATATCAGGTTTGAAATCATTTCCCATCGCTTCACCACCCGGGCCAAGAAGCGAATTGCCGAGGTTTTCCCGGAATCCACTTTGCCTATGGATGAAGGCCAGTCACGTCAGTTCAAGTTCGGGCAGTTCGGTTATGGCAAGTACGTTTATGATGAAGGATCGCTGGCAGCAATGAAGTCGTTCTTTGAAAAGGAAATCGCCGCGCGTTTTCCCGGCGATGTGATCGATTATATAATTTAGCCCCCCTTTGCTGTCCCGGCACCCCGGTCTGAGTGCATAGTACACGGGATTAACCGGCCTTTTATAGATTAAATCTCATGGGCTATGCGGTTGAGTTCATCTATGGTGTCGGTCAGTTCTTTGACCCGGTTGCTCAAAACCTGCATCAAGCTGGCCTGCTGATCGCTGCGTTCTACGATGAGCTGTGCTTCAGCCCTGATCATTTCCAGATCAGTGCGGATGGCATCCAGGGCAGTGACGTTTTCTTCACCCCAGCAACCGCTGTCCACGATTTGCTGCAGGGATTGCTGGATATTCTGAATATGCTGGTACAAGGCCACATTGCTGATTTTTACCTCCTGGCTTTCCATAGCCAGCCTTTTTAGGGCCAGGCCCATTTCAGCCGTCCCCACTTGGTAGGTGTTAGCCAGATTGCGCAGGGCAAAAGCGCTATCGCGGCTCAGTGAAATGGCAAAGGCTCCCAACAGCAAGTCCGGCTGCTCATCATCAAAAATGGGTGCAGCCCATACCTTGATCGGTTCTCCGTAGTAACTGATATCCAATTCCATAGTAACGGTTTGTTCGGTGCGAATGGCGGTTCCGGAGGGGCCATAGGGAATATAGGGCTCCCCTACTTTTACTCCCGGAACGGAATCGGCCGGAGCCTTAAAGACCACTTTTTCCAGGTTGGAAAGGTAAAAGGTGAAACCCGGCGGCAGGGCTTGCAGCATGCCTTCTACTACCAGCGGATAGTATTCCCAAAACTTACTGCCCATGATGACGCCTCCTTTTTCTGTTTGTAAGTTAATTATACGGGTCATCCCATTATATAGCAAATAAAGCCCGGGCAATGTCTGTGTCAAGGTTTAGTAGGAGAAACTCCTGGTCTTAGTTAATAAAGATCTATCTTAA
>LFSQ01000094.1 GCA_001512785.1 Syntrophomonas sp. DTU019 | reverse complement strand
GCCTTCAACAACGACCTGGCTAACGCCGGTTACCAGGTGGTAATTACCGCAGGTGATGGTGCCTCAGTTACTATAGATAGTGCCAACATTATCCGTAATAATGACTACATTATTGCCAGCATCCTGGATGGTTTCCCCATTCCCGAAACTGATGACAAATGGCCGCTGCGCCTGGTGGGTCCTGCGGTAAGCGGATCAAGTTCAATAGGCAATATTGTAAAAATTGAGTTAGTAAGCTCAGCAACTCCGGTTTATGCTGTAGCCCCTGTCACCGATCCCGCTTATACGAAAGGGCAAACCCAGGACGGTATAAAGACTATGACCGTTAATGCTGGAGTCTCCGGGTTCAAGTACTTTACGGTCAATATCGATCCGGTAGTTGCTCACAGCGGCGAGGAGACCGTAGTCTTTACCCATTTAAGAAATGGCAGTCAGCTGCAAATCAATTCAACCCGGGCCGACTTTGATCAGGTATTCACTGCCCAGGCTGGTTTTAATGTTCAAGCCGGCGATGTGATCAAGGTCTACATCGTGGATGAGTTGACAAATGCTGAAGACCGTAACCCTGTTATTCTGCAATAATGTTGTAACCGGTCACTTGATCAAGCGGTAAGATGAGTTGGGCAAAACCTGGAAAGCCTCGGGCTGAAGGGTTTTGCCCAGCCCTCCCTATCAGGCATAAATAAAGGAAGAGCTGATATGATTTACAAACTGGGCTTCAAATGCGTGAAGAGGCCTGCAGCAGGCCTAATAAGCTGTTTGATGTTTATTACTTTAACCCTGGTTTGCTTCTGTTTTGCCCCAACGTTTGTCTGGGCAGGGGAAAGCGGACCCAGCCAGATTATTCTGACCTGGTCTGAGGACCCGGCCACGACCCAGACCATAACCTGGCTTACACCTGATGACCAGGCCAATATAGTGCAGTACATAGAGGCTGCAGGTTATAACGGAGATTTTTCCGCTGCC
>LFSQ01000102.1 GCA_001512785.1 Syntrophomonas sp. DTU019 | reverse complement strand
AGAAGAGTTAGCCCCCGCTTAAGCAAGATGATGTTAGAGATGGGAGTAGAGATGCCATTTCGCAAGGCGGCCAGGTTATTGGAATATCTGGTACCAGGGGTTAGCACCATGACAGTATGGAACGAAGTAAAGCGTAGATGTTATACTATAAATCTCGTCAGCATTTTATATTAAAAAGTGTTATAATATAAAAAGCAGGTAGATAATCCATCAGAGGGAGGTGATAAATGAGTGGACAAGAAATTAATAGATGAAATCCTTCGTTCCATAGGCTTAGAGCATATTGAAGAAGAAAAAGATGACAGGGAATAAGAAGAAGCCATTTAACCATTTTAAATGGCTTCTTCAGTTTTCTGGTACCTCCAGGTTGTATTGAGCAACCGCCGCTTCTGCCTCCGATCAGGCATATGCATATTCGGTATCCAAATTTTATGGATTGGCAGCCGCCTCTGCCAGCAGTTCGCTTACAGTCAGGATTTCGTAACCCTGACTGTGAATATTTTCGATTATGGTGGGCAGGGCCTGGGCGGTTTGTTTGGAGGTATCGCTGGCATGCATGAGAATGATATCACCGGGATGAATATGCTTGTTGATCCTGTCGACGATTATCGAAATGCCCGGGTTCATCCAGTCCAAAGAATCGGTGCCCCAACGAATGGCTCTATAATTACATTCATAAACAGCTTTGATCACATTGTTATTGTAGTCGCCATTGGGGGCGCGAAACAGGCGCGGGGACTCACCGGTGACAGCTGTTATAGCCTGATGGGCCTTCATAAGCTCTGCTTTAATTTCGCTTTTGCTGAAGTTGGTCAGATTGATGTGGCGGTAGCCGTGGCTGGCGATTTCATGGCCATCGTCTTTAATCTGTCTGGCTATTTCCGGATACTGCGTTACCCAGGGCCCGGAAAGAAAAAAAGTACATTGTACTTGATGATCCTTGAGGACTTTCAGCACTGCTGGCGGGGTCTCATAACCCCAGCTGATATCAAAGGTTAAAGCCACGATCTTCTTGTCTGTCTGAACTTCCTGAAGCGGTTTTTGCCGGTAAAAGGCCTGCACATATACCGCACTGCCGGCCAGAAGCAGCAAGACCAATATGGCCATTACCGTAACCCTGGTACGGGGGCTCATTTGATAAAAGCCAAAAAACCTGGGCAAATCATCACACCCTTCTTCATAGCGAATTGTATGGCGAATAGAGCAGGTTTATTGCAATATCTCAGCTTTCAGCCGCTCAGCCAGGATAACCGGGCTGCTGCCTTCCTGCTCAAAAATATGCTTGCTTCAACTGCGGTATGCATCACAAAGGAAGGAGTGAAAAAGCGGTTAAGGTGTAGAGCAGATTGTCGTTTTTCGTAATTTTGCGGACGATTGCAGGCATTTCAAAGTACTAAAGGCGCGCAGGCATTTGCCTGCATAAATGACATAACACCCGTGCTAATTGGGCCAAGAGCCCAGTCCTGGTATGGTGCTGATTTTGCACAAATAATATACCGGGGCTTAACCCCGGTATATATTGAAGCTTGTGCTTTTCCAGTTCAGACGCCCTTACCCCTCATCTGCCAGCCTTAGATCCCACTCTTCAGTACCCCAGATGTTACAGGCCAAAACCAGGGCCTCCACCGCCGATTTGGCGCAATGTTCCGTATCCTGGCGGTTTTCATCCGGATCGAGCAAAAAGATGCGCCAGCAATCAGCTTGCTCCTCTGCCCAAACCTCGGTTCTTTCCTCCATTTGCGGCGTTTTGATGGTACCGATTAGCTCCTTAGCCATAGCTTCCCCTCCATATATTTTCTCTTTTCATAGTTCAAGTTTAACTCATAAAATCCTTTACTCTGAAAAAATTATTTGATATTTCCTCAACAATCAAACTGTTCCTGGGATATGAAGGGCAGAGTCAAAAGCAGGCTGGGACAGTATGCGGCATCCATCAAATAATGACTTTTTGCCCCACCTTTCAGTATCTGCAGTTCGTATTTATTATATGTCAAGTAATTTTGACCGGGGGGATTCACGCGTGGATGCTGTCGAAAATGAAACCGCCAAGAGTCAGGGCTCTATAAGCTTTGGGCGGTTTGTCGTTATTTTGATATTTATTGGCATTTTGTTGGGGGCGATGACCAAACCGGCTCATGCTGCAAACGCAACGGTGGTCGGCAGTGTGGTCAATGTGCGCAGTGGCCCGGGAACGGATTATATAATCTCACGATGCCTGTATAAAAATACCCGGGTAGAGGTGCTCGGTGAAGCTGGCCAATGGTGCCAGGTGAAGCTCGGGGCGTTAACCGGCTGGGTGCACTCATCCCTGCTTGAGGCAGACCCGCCGCAAATGTTGACAGTAGGAGTGACAGCGGCTAATCTGCGCTCTGGCCCGGGAACCGATTATGATATTATCGGGCAGGCCAGTTTGGGAGAGCAATTAACCCTCCTGGGAAAAGAAGGAGATTGGTATCTAATCCAGACCTCGGACGGCAATGGGGCTTACATCCGCCAGGATATGATTGCCGGGCAATCGGCAGCATCAGCTGTTCCAGCACCCGGCAACATGGATGCAAAGGTATCAAGAATTCCCCGCATAGTGCTCAACAACCGGGCAGTGTCATTCTCGACCCCACCCAGGGTAGAGAATCAGCGCTTGTTGGTGCCGCTGCGCGAAATGTTCGCTGCGGCAGGGGCCACTGTCGGTTGGAATAATGCCAGTCAGACCGCTACGGTGGAGTGGGGCAGCAAGCGAATCGTATTGCCGGTAAACAGCTTTAAGCCCACTGTTAATGGTGCGGTCTGGAAAACCGATGTTCCTGTTCGCAAATATGGCCAAACTACTATGGTCCCCTTGCGCTTTGTGGTGGAAGCCCTGGGAGGCACTGCTTCCTGGGACGATGGCAATGCTGCTGCATACGTCTACATTCCCCCGGCTGACGGACTAAAGGCGGTGGGGGTAGTGGTCACTGCTGCGCAGGCCAATATGCGCAGCGGACCGGGAACTATTTATGGTGTAATCGGCAAAGCCGCCAAAGGGGAGCAAATGCCGGTGATCAAGCAATTGGACGGCTGGTATGAGGTTTACAAAGCAGGACAAAAAGCCTGGATCGCGGGATGGGTGGTCGATGTTGTCTGGGGATGGCCGGGATCATAGAGTAATAGAAGAGGAGCGTCTATCCCCAAAAGCGTCGCTATGTATGGCAAGCCTTTTTCTTGTAATTAAATCTAAACGTTTTTAAAAGGAAGCTTGTATTTTTGGCCTTTAAAAGGAAAAGCTAAGGTCAGAATTCAATTATCCAGATTCGTGTTTGGCGAACAATTCTAGCGGTAATGTGTTGATTTTGGCTTATAATCGTTATATAATTTAAAAGCAAAATGATGGGCCGTTAACTCAGTGGGAGAGTGCTTCCTTGACGCGGAAGAAGTCATAAGTTCGAATCTTATACGGCCCACCATAAAAGACAGCATTACCGGGGTTTTGAGAGCCCCGGTGTTTTTATTCATTTTCTGTTTTGGCCACTTGCTGACAAATTGCTGACAGTACGTTTACGGAGTAATATCCTGGCCTATTTAGCGTTGATGCTGCTAGAGAATAGTTCGTCCATCTTGTTAGCAGCACGCTCCGGGCAGTCATCAGCGCGTTGAAAAATATGTGTGTGGTAATCGATGGCCTAAAGTGCCCCAGGTCATTCGCCACGGTCCCCACATCTAGCCCCCGGGGTGATCATTATAGACGATGCAGAATGCGTAATTTAATAATGGCAGTTCTGGCTTTATTAGACTCTGGCAAAGCATAAACCGGCGTACAGCCGGTTTAAATTAATAGGGAGTGAAGGTATGAAGATAAGTTATGATAATTATAATAGAAGATTATCCATAACACAATACCAGCGCAGACAAAATCAAAAAAACAGCGGCAAGCAGGCCTATATAAGCAAAATAACGGCTGAGAACCAAGGTATGACCGGTCATAGTGCACAGATCCCTACACACAGGGGTTATTTGTATTTTAAGGAATGATCGAGAAGAGATTAATGTCGCAAAGGTGACAAACCAGGATGATGGTCCCTATTAATCAGATTCCCATTTTGTCCCGCTTATTGCCAACCCATCATATCAAGCCCCTCCATATGCATTCATATCCAGCATTTACACTATGATGCACCAAAGCTGCTACTGAATAATGAAAATTTGGCAAACATATAATTAGACTAACTTAGAAATAGGAGGCCATTTATGGTTTACGAATTGCAGGTCATCACCCAGCGGGCCAACAACCGCCTGGGTGAATTGATAAATGAGCGGCTGGAATGGATAAAGCAGCGGGGCTATGAGGTGGAGATCATTTGCGAGCGCCTGGATGACGATACCGATAGCCTGATCTTCAGGCTGTATTTGCCCGACCGGGATGAAGGCGTTTTCCGTATTGAGGACATTACCTACATCTGCAAGCATCAACTGGCTGAGGCCATTGCTGAACATATCGTTACTGCCTGGGAATCGAGGTTGTTGTGGCGGGAAATACAGCGTACCTGTCGAGCGTTTCCTCCCGGTGACAAAGCCCGTCTGCTCAGCAAAGCGGAAGAGTTTATGAAATGCTGTCACTCCAGCGAAAGCCTGAACCTGCTTATGAACTTTGGCCGCAAAAGCCGCATTGCCAGCCGCATCCTGGGCTACATTGAAGACGCCCCGCAGCTGGTGGTGGAGGGATTTATCACTTTTTGGATGCAGGACTATCTGACTGAGATAAAGTTTGCCGTGGAGGTGGCTATTGAGGAGCTGCGCAATGAAAAGGAATACAACGATTTCGTCAATCTCTTGCGCTATTTTGTGGAAACTCAGCCCCCCAAGATACAAGAAGTAAACCTCTTGATGAGCAGCAACGGCGTGTTCTACCTGTGGGACAGCGCGGGAAGCAAAATTGATGACAATTATATCGAGTATTATCTTGAGGATATGCTGTTTGAAGAGATAGATCTGGACGATGTGCTGGTCAGCATTCTGGTAACCATTGCCCCGCGGCGGATTGTCATTCATGAGAACAACCCGCTGCCCTCCAAGGAATCTGTAACCATGATCCGCAATGTATTTCAGGACCGCATTGTCACCTGTCAGGGATGCGAACGCTGCGGCCAGTTAAAAGGGCATGAGGCGGGCTTGCGCCGGCCCTGACCAATACACTTGTGGCTTCCAAATTAACCGCCCTGTCTGTTAACCCTCTTTATTGCGACCGCTTATGAAATCTGCTATATTTTGTTTAAATATAGTAAGGTGGCCTATGAGTCTTGCAGTTATTGGCTATTCCATTGATCGGCGCCTTTATTGGATATATCACCAATGTTTTTGCCATAAAGATGCTCTTCTGGCCCAGGCAACCAGTTAAACTGGTTTTTTTTGAATTGCAAGGCCTGCTCCCCAAGCGGCACCGGGAGATTGCCAGCAGCATCGGGGAGCTTATTGAAGAGCAATTGTTGTCCATAGATGACCTTATCGACTATGTCGATACCCCGGAATTGCGCCAGCGTATTGTAACCGAGATAGTACAGGTTCTCAAACAACGGCTCAGTAAAACCATATTGCGCATTACCCCCAACAAGCTGTATGGCTTGATTGAGGACAGCCTGGAAAAAGTGGTGCGCCAGGAGGCAGATCATATAATCCGCCAGGCTATCAAAAGCAGCCGTGAAACTGTTACCTCCCGGACAAGCGTTAAGCAGTTGGTAGAGGATAGGATCAACGCCTTTGAGCTCAATGAACTGGAAGTGATGATACGTCAGGTTTCTCATACTGAGTTGAGGTTTATTGAGATATTGGGTGGCGTTCTGGGTTTCCTGTTGGGATTGATACAGGTCACTATTATTTTGCTTTTCCCAAACTGACAGATTGCGGCAGGAGGTAATTAAAATATGGTTTCAGTAAGGTTAAAAGACGGCAGTGAAAGGCAGTTCCCGGAAGGAACCACCCTTTTGCAGGCAATTGAGAGTGTTAACAAGAAGTTGGCCAAAGAGTCGCTGGTAGCCCGGTTCAATGGCAGACTGGTCGATTTGAACCAGCCCCTCAATGAAGACGGGGTGCTGGAGCTGTTAGGCTTTGAAGACCCGGCCGGCCAGGATGTGTACCGCCACAGCTCTTCGCATATCATGGCTCAGGCGGTCAAAAGGCTGTGGCCGGACACTCAGCTGGCGATTGGACCGGCCATAGATAAAGGCTTCTATTATGATTTCGACAGTACCCATACCTTCACTCCCGAGGACTTCGAAGCCATAGAAGCGGAAATGAACAATATCATCAAAGCCGACTATCCCATTATACGCAAAGAGATGCCCCGTGAGGAAGCCATCCGCTTTTTTAAAGAGAGGGGCGAAAACTACAAGGTAGAACTGATTGAGGATCTGCCAGAAGACGCTTTGATCAGCCTTTATCAGCAGGGCGAATTTGTCGACCTCTGCGCCGGCCCGCATGTGCCCTCAACCGGCAAGGTCAAAGCGGTCAAATTGATGAGCGTGGCCGGGGCCTACTGGCGCGGCAGTGAGGATAATGCCATGCTGCAGCGTATCTACGCCACTTCTTTCCCCAAGAAAGCACAGCTGGATGATTACCTGCACAAGCTGGAAGAGGCCAAAAAGCGCGACCACCGCAAATTGGGGCGGGAGTTGGGCCTGTTCGTTACAGTGGATGAAGGACCCGGTTTTCCCCTGTTTTTGCCCAAGGGCATGATAATTCGCAATGAACTCGAAAACTTCTGGCGTCAGGAACACACCCTGGCCGGCTACCAGGAGATTCGCACCCCGATAATCCTGAATGAAGAACTGTGGCACCGCTCCGGGCACTGGGATCATTACAAAGAGAACATGTATTTCACCAAGATCGATGATGAAAACTATGCGGTCAAGCCCATGAACTGCCCGGGCGGGCTTTTGGCATACAAGCAGAATCTGCACAGCTACAAGGAACTGCCCCTGCGCTTGTGCGAAATGGGTTTGGTGCACCGTCATGAGCTTTCCGGGGTGTTGCACGGCCTGATGCGGGTGCGCGCCTTTACCCAGGATGACGCCCACCTCTTCATGCTGCCGGAACAGATCATCGATGAAATCAAAGGGATTATAGACCTCATCGACCGCTTTTACAGCCTGTTCGGCTTCCCCTATCATGTGGAACTGTCCACCAGACCCGAAAAATCAATGGGTTCCGATGAGGACTGGGAAGTGGCCACCAATGCCCTGGAACAGGCGTTAAAGGAAAAAGGCATGAACTACAAGATCAATCCCGGCGACGGTGCCTTTTACGGCCCCAAGATAGATTTCCACCTCAGGGACTCGCTGGACAGAACCTGGCAGTGCGGCACCATTCAATTGGATTTCCAGATGCCGGAGCGCTTTGATCTCACCTATATCGGCGAAGACGGGGAAAGGCACCGCCCGGTGATGATTCACCGCGTCATTTACGGCAGCATCGAGCGCTTCATCGGCATAATAACCGAGCATTTTGCCGGGGCTTTCCCGGCCTGGCTGAGCCCGGTGCAGGCCAGGGTTTTGCCCATTACCGACCGGCATCACGATTATGCCAAAGAGGTTTGGGAACGCCTCAAAGCGGCCGGAATCAGGGCTGAGGTCGACCTGCGCAGTGAGAAAACCGGCTACAAGATTCGTGAAGGCCAGCTGCAGAAAATCCCCTACCTCCTGGTAGTGGGGGACCGAGAGGTAGAAGCCGGCACCGTTTCCGTGAGACACCGCAAGGAGGGCGATCTCGGCAGCCGGGAAGTGTCCGCATTTATCAGCGACCTGCAGCGGGAAATAGCGGAAAAAGTTATCAGATAAAGTCCTTGTAGGGCATTTATGGTTATGATATAATGATTTGCGGATAAAGCAGGAGCACAGCTTCTCACCTTACGACTGAGTGTTAGTAAGGTATGATACGATTCGTAACGGTTTGCTAAAATTCGACTTAGCAGACTTGGCGTATAAGAAGCGAGCCTCGTGCTCGCTTATATTTATGTGGAGGTGAATTTCTTATCAGTAAGGATTGGAGAGTTAATGAGGAAATCCGGGCCAAAGAGGTTAGGCTCATCAGTGAAACCGGGGAACAGCTTGGGATTGTGCCACTCCGTGAAGCCTTGGAAATGTCGCTGCAAAGGAACCAGGATCTGGTTGAGGTAGCGCCATCAGCTAAACCGCCGGTATGTCGTTTCATGGATTACGGTAAATTCAAGTTTGAACAGAATAAGCGTGAAAGGGAAGCGCGCAAAAAGCAAAAGACTATTTCAGTGAAAGAAGTCAAGATGAGGCCTAACATTGAGGAACATGATTTTCAGACCAAGGCCAAAAACGCCAGGAGGTTCTTAATGGCCGGCGACAAGGTCAAACTGACCATCATGTTCAAGGGACGGCAGATAACCCACCCGGAGCTAGGTGAGAGACTCTGCAATAAACTTGCTGAGACTTTAGCGGATATCTCCACTGTAGAAAAGAGCCCCAAAGTGGAAGGTAGAAATATGACCACCATCTTTGTACCTAAAGCCGATATCGACAAAGAAAAAAAGGAGGAAACATAAATGCCGAAAATGAAAACACACCGGGGTGCTGCCAAGCGATTCAAAAAGACCGGTAGTGGTAAGATAAAGCGCTCCAAAGCCTATGCCAGCCATTTGCTGGGTCACAAGACCCCCAAGAGAAAACGCAGCCTGCGCAAAGCCGGTCTGGTCAGCAAAGCCGAGACCAGCCGCATCGCTGCATTGATTCAGTAATTCTGTACAGGAGGTAGCAAGCAATGCCGAGAGTTAAACGTGGTATAACCGCACACCGTCGCCATAAAAAGATTTTGAAGCTGGCTAAAGGTTATCGGGGCAGCAAATCCAAATTGTTCAGGGTAGCCAATGAGCAGGTCATGAAATCCGGCCAGTACGCATATATTCACCGCCGTTTGAAAAAGCGGGATTTCCGCCGCCTGTGGATAGCACGCATCAACGCTGCAGCCCGCAACAACGGTCTTTCCTACAGCCGTCTGGTGCACGGTTTAAAGGTGGCCGGTGTGGAAATCAACCGCAAGGTACTGTCTGAGATGGCCATCAACGACCCGCAGGGCTTTACCCGCTTGACTGAAGTAGCCAAGCAGAGCATAAGCAAATAAACACATGACACAAGGGGACGGACTACACGGCCGACACAAGGGGATGACACAAGGGGACGTGTTGAGACCACTGAAAAAGTCCGAATAAAAAATAAAAAGCATACCCTCCTATAGTATAATTAA
>LFSQ01000009.1 GCA_001512785.1 Syntrophomonas sp. DTU019 | reverse complement strand
CCCGCTTGCTGGTAGTTGTGGAGAACTACCCCCAGCTGAAATCCGATGCCAATTTCCGCCAGTTGGCGGATGAGCTGGCCGGCACGGAAAACCGCCTGGCCACTGCGCGCAAGGATTATAACGATGCGGTTCAGGCTTATAACACCCGGATTAAGCGCTTTCCCACCAATATTGTAGCCGGTATGGGCGGATTCGGCCCGCGTGAGTATTTCAAGGCCCAGCCGGAGGCTCAAAATGTACCGCAGGTCAAATTTGACTAGATAAGCCCTCTTAAGGAGATATGGATGAGAAAATTATCAGGTCTTTGCTCACTTGCTTTATTCTTGCTGCTGCTTTGTTCCAGTGTCACAGCGGCGGCTATTCCCCAGCCGCCGGCTCAATTCTATTGCCTGGATCAGGCCAATATTCTTTCATCCCAGACCGAAGCAGCCATCATCAGCAGTGGAGCCAACCTGCAAGCCCAGAGCGGCGCACAGATAGTGGTAGTAACAGTTGCCAACCTGGGTGGGGCCGCTCTGGAGGAATATGCCCTGCAGATCTTGCGCGACTGGGGTATCGGCGACAAAGACAAGAATAACGGGGTGCTCTTGCTGATCGCCCTGGAAGAGGGCAAGAGCCGCATCGAGGTTGGTTACGGTTTGGAAGGGGCTCTGCCGGACGGCAAGACCGGGCGCATTCAGGATGAGCACTTAATTCCTTATTTTCAACAGGGGGATTATGACCTGGGGGTGGTAAACACCTATAATGCCCTTTTACAGGAAGTGTGCCGGGAATACGGCCTTACCTTCAACCCTATTCAGGGCGGGCCTGAGACTGCGGCCCCCGAGCCTGAGCAGGGCTTTACCCGCGAAGAGCTGATCGAGATTATTCTCATACTCGCTTTAATCCTTATTTTTGGCCGCCGGGGGCGCTTCTTCGGGCCTTTTGGCGGGGGCGGTTTCGGTGGTTTCGGCGGCGGTGGCAGATCTGGCGGCCGCGGCGGCTTCGGCGGTGGCGGCGGCTCCGGTGGGGGCGGCGGCAGCAGCCGCGGCTGGTAGGCTGTAAAAGGGGACCGGTTCCCATGTTATAAAACTATTAAGCCTGTTCCTTGCCGTCAATCCCGGCTATCCAGGTAAGAGTGCATGTAGTGCTCGATTAGCTTAATGCGAAGGTCGGGCAGGCTTTGCAGGAAACCAAAAAACTCCGCCTGCCACAGGTAGCAGAAAGACCGGCGTACCAGAGGCCTGAGGCTAAAATCCTTGCCTTTGATGCGAATCTCTTCTTTAAAAACCATCCCGGCCAGTAAAGCCAATTCCATATCCCCCAGTCGGGAGTATAAGGTTTGGTATTCCTCCCCGTACAGACAGTCGGCCTCCAATATGTCGATGAAATCAATCAGCGATTGGCAGCGGCTGGTGATCAAGTCAGCCTTAGCTGCCCCATCCCGGCAGGCGGTTAATGCTTCTATCAAGCTTCTAAATTCCTTATCGGCCATCTTAACCCCGGGGGTAAAAAAAGTCCTGGTCCTATCAGGGGTGGCAGCCTTGCTGCTGACTAT
>LFSQ01000144.1 GCA_001512785.1 Syntrophomonas sp. DTU019 | reverse complement strand
AGAAGGGATTCTCTTTTTTGTTTTCCTTATTCATTCTCCCAGGGTAATTTTACGCTAACCTCTGAAATGGCCGCATTGACAAACATTTTAGCCCCAGTCTATAATTAAACCAATCACAAAGAAAAGGGGGCAAGTCTGCTTGTGAAGGACTTGATTTGTGATGAATTCCAGAATGTTGTGGGGGATTTGTTGATAAGACACCGCAGCATATGTGATATCCTTTCTAAACTCTCCGAATCAACCTGCCGGGTCAATCGAGCCCTTGTTAAATCAGTTACCGATTGTGGATGCGTATCCATCAAAGCCAGCAAAATCCAGGTACCGGAAAGCATTGAATCCTTCGAGGAATTAAAAGAATACCTTGACAGCCATCTGCGCGGGGAACTGTGCGCCAACTGCGAAGATATCATCACCACCGAGCTGGGCAAACTCTTTTTCTACTCCGCTGCCCTGTGCAATACGCTCAATATAAATATGTATGACGTATTTCTCAAAGAATACAAAAAGGCCAGCACCCTTGGAGTCTTTAACCTGACCTGATGGCGAGGCCTCTAATAGTTCTTATGCCATATATATATTAAACCGCCATGAGGCGGTTTTTTTACACCATATATTCCATCAACAACTGCTCCTGCATCCTCTTCAAGCCGTTTTTAATATAGCGCGCCCGCACTTCGCCGATGCCTTCAACATCATCCAGTTCAGCAATGCTGGCCCTGAGGATATTGGACAACAGCCCGAAGCGCTCCACCAGGTTGGCGATGATAGAGCCGGGAATGCGGGGCAGACGCTGCAGCATGCGGTAGCCGCGCGGCGCGATCTGCTGTTCCAGGTGACTGCTGGCACTGCCCAGGGCCAATGCCCGGGCGATATATAGCGTATCCGACAGGTCTTCTTCAAATGCCCGCAACAGTTCGTTGACAATGTCGCGCGGGGATTTGTCCTGATGATGGTAATAGTCCTGTACGATATATTCTGCTTCCTCGGTAACATTGGCTACCATCTCATCAAGCTGCATTTTTACCAGGCGCCCTTCCACACCCAGTTCGACTATATATTACTCTATCTCCCTGGCGATGCGCAGCACTTTAATGGCCCGTTTTAAGACCTCGCACACCTCTGAGACCGTAACCATGTCCTCAAATTCCAGGCCGCTCAGCCGGTGTAATTCCCGGCCCAGCACATTGCGGTGTTTTTCCAGGGTTTGCAGGGCCTGGTTGGCCTTGACCAGGATAGAGTTCAAGTCGCGCAGGCGAAAGGTGATATTGCCCTGATAAAGGGTCACCTGTTTGCGCCGCTGGGAGATGGCCACCACCAGTTCACCGGTCTGCCGGGCTACCCGCTGTGCGGTGCGGTGGCGAATACCGGTCTCGTTGGAAGGCAAGGCTGAATCGGGGGAAAGCTGCACATTGGCTTTAAGTATCCTGGTAGCATTGTGATTGGTTATAATGGCCCCATCCATCTTGGCCAGCTCATACAGCCTGGCCGGCGTGAACTCGCAGTCGATATGAAAGCCGCCGTTGACAATGCTCATCAATTCCGGTGAATCCCCCACCACAATCAATCCTCCGGTATTGGCCTGCAAAATGTTTTCCACCCCGATGCGGAATATGGTTCCTGGTGCCAGCATCTCCAGGTATTTCTTGAATGGCCCCTGATAAATATCGTCCAAACCCATCATCCTTCCCTTATCAGCTCGAGCAACTCGTCTACGGTCTGTATTTCAATAACAGCAAGATTGGGCACTTCCGGCAGCTTGCCCTGTTTGGGTATTATCACCCGCTGATAGCCCATTTTGGCTATTTCTTTCATGCGCAGCTCCAGGTAGGGTACCGGCCGGATCTGCCCGGATAGGCCCAGTTCCCCGATAAATACAGTATCTGCCGGTAATATGAGGTCCAGGTGGCTTGAGATGATGGCTGCCGCAATGCCGAAGTCCACTGAAGGATCTTTCAAAAAAACCCCACCGGTTATCTTGAGAAAAACATCACAGGCCGACAGATGGAAGCCCAGCCTTTTTTCCAAAACCGCCGTGATCAGAGCCAGGCGGTTCTGATCGATTCCTGTCGCCATTCGTTTGGGATAACCCGGTCCTGATGAGCACACCAGGGCCTGTACCTCAATCAATAGAGGGCGGCTGCCTTCCACACTGGTAGTGATGGCCGTTCCTGAGGTAGATACCGGGTGCGAGCTCAAGAATATGCTGGCCGGGTCCAGTACTTCATGCAAGCCTGCTGAACCCATCTCCAGCAAACCGATCTCATCGGTGGACCCAAAGCGGTTTTTAACGGCCCGCAATATCCTGAAAGAAAAGCTCTTTTCCCCTTCGAAGGAAATCACCACATCCACCATGTGTTCCAAGACCTTGGGGCCGGCAATAACCCCCTCTTTGGTAACATGGCCAATTAAAAAGAAGGTGATGCCTTTTCTTTTGGCAATATCGATGATGCGGGCTGTGCACTCGCGCAATTGGGCTATACTGCCGGGGATTGAGGAGACCTCGCTGCAATAAACCGCCTGTATGGAATCTATGATTACTGTGGACGGCTTTATCTCTTCAATATAATCCGCCAGGAGCTCGATATTCTGTTCGGCCAGCAAAAAGATGGATGGGCTGTCAACCTTGAGCCGCAGGGAGCGCAGGCGAATCTGCTGCAAGGACTCTTCCCCGCACAGGTAAAGGACCGCATCGCCCTGTTGGGCGATGGCCTGAGCCACCTGCAGCAGCAGTGTGGATTTGCCGATACCCGGGTTGCCGCCCAGCAGTATAACTGAGCCGGGCACCATGCCGCCTCCCAGAACCCGGTCGAACTCGGCCACACCGCTTAATCCGCGCCTTATATCCTGAGTCGGCACACTTTGCAGGGATACCGCTTCTGTCCTGGGTTTGCCGGGTATGGCCATTCTGCTGCCCCGGGCTTCTTCCTGCAGGGTGTTCCACAGCCCGCAGGCCGGGCATTTGCCCAGCCATTTGCTGCTCTCATAGGCACAGTTGTCACATACGTAACGATTTGATATTTTCAATGTTTAAAAGCTCCTTACAAAAACATTATATACCAAATCGTATCGGGAAAAAGGTCTTAAATAGACTGAATTTTCCGAGCAAGCAAAAGGCCAAGAAGCGGACTTCCTGGCACTTTTGAGCCTGCGTTTTAAAGCTTTTTCACCACGATCTGCCCGTCCTCAGCATCGATTAAGATAGTGTCGCCGGGGCGCACCGTTTTCTTTAAAATCTCCTCGGATACGGCATCTTCGATCAGCCTCTGCAAAGCCCTTTTCAAAGGCCGAGCACCATAAGTCGGCTCGAAACCTTCCTTCATGATGACGGCTTTGGCCGCATCGGTGATCTGCATATCAAAACCGTTTTCCTGCACCCGCCGGTAGAAGTCTTTAAGCAGCAAATCCACGATCTGCCGCAGCTCATCTTCAGACAGGCTCTGGAAAACGATCAATTCGTCAACCCGGTTGATAAACTCCGGCCGGAAGGTATGCTTGAGCTGTTCCATAATCCGGTCTTTCATGCGATTGTAATTCTCGGCTTCATCGATGGCAGTACTGAAACCGACCTTGTTGCTGCCCTTGATCATCTCCGCTCCTACGTTGGAGGTCATGATCAAGATCGTATTGCGAAAATCAACCGTACGGCCCTGCCCGTCGGTCAGGCGCCCGTCTTCCAGCACCTGCAGGAGGATATTGAAAACATCAGGGTGCGCCTTTTCGATCTCATCCAAGAGGATGACTGAATAAGGCTTGCGGCGCACCTTCTCGGTAAGCTGTCCACCTTCGTCATAGCCCACATAACCGGGCGGGGAGCCTATCATCCTGGATACGGCGTGTTTCTCCATGTATTCCGACATATCCAGGCGAATCACGGCCTCTTCGGTGCCAAACATGGCCTCGGCCAGAGCCCGCGCCAGTTCAGTCTTGCCGACCCCGGTAGGACCCAGGAAGACAAAAGAGCCAATGGGCCGTTTGGGATTCTTCAGCCCGGCCCGGGAACGGCGCACTGCACGGGATATGGCCTGCACCGCTTCATCCTGACCGATTACCCGCCGGTGCAAAACCTCTTCCAGATTGACCAGACGCTGGCTTTCCTCCTCCGCCAGCTTGCTCACCGGAACTCCGGTCCAGTTGGAGACTATGCTGGCGATCTCTTCTTCACCTACTGAGCCCACGGTGAGATTGCGCTGGTTTACCCATTCCTTGCGTTCATTTTCGATCTCCGCTTTTAAACGCTGCTCTTCATCGCGCATAAAGGCCGCCTTTTCATATTCCTGGGCGTTGATGGCCTCTTCTTTCTCCTTGATAAGCTCCTCCAGCCTGGCTTCCTTGGCCTTCAATTCATCCGGCACGATGTAATTGGTCAGGCGAACCTTGGATGAAGCCTCATCGATAAGGTCGATGGCTTTATCAGGCAGGAAGCGGTCGCTGATGTAGCGCGCTGACAGGCGCACCGCTGCTTCAATGGCTTCATCGCTGATCTTCACCCCGTGATGGGCTTCATAGCGATCGCGCAGGCCTTTGAGTATTTCAATGCTCTCCTCCTGACTGGGCTCATCCACCAAAATCGGCTGAAAACGCCTTTCCAAAGCGGCATCCTTTTCAATGTGCTTGCGATATTCGTCCAGGGTGGTAGCCCCTACGCACTGAAATTCGCCTCGAGCCAGGGAGGGCTTGAGGATGTTGGCGGCATCAATCGCCCCTTCAGCCGCGCCGGCCCCGACGATAGTGTGCAATTCATCGATGAAAATAATGATATCTCCGGCCCCTTTGATCTCGGCAATGATCTTGGTGAGGCGATCCTCGAATTCACCCCGGTACTTGGTGCCGGCGATCATAGAGGACAGATCCAGGGTCACCACCCTTTTGCCGGCCAGGATCTCGGGCACCCGGTTTTCTATGATGCGCTGTGCCAGGCCTTCCACAATAGCGGTTTTGCCTACCCCGGGATCACCGATTAAAACCGGATTGTTCTTGGTGCGGCGGGACAACACCTGTATGACCCGCTCGATTTCCCGGTTGCGGCCAATCACCGGGTCCAGGCGGCCTTCGCTGGCATCCTGGGTCAAGTCCCGGCTGAAGGCATCCAGGGTCGGGGTCTTGCTTTTGCCTTTTCTTTTAACCTGCGGCGGTGCCGGGCTGGGGGGCTGTTCTTTGAAAGCCTGCCCGCCCTGATGATTGGAGGGATTCTCCCCTCCCAGGAGCAAAATCACCTGTTCCCTGACCTCATCGAGCTTCAGTGACATAGATATCAATACCTGCCCGGCTACACCTTCCTCTTCCCGTAATAAGGCCAAAAGCAGATGTTCGGTGCCTACATAATTGACCCCCTGCAGGCGGGCCTCATCGAAGGCCAGATTGAACACCTTTTTGGCCCGCGGGGTGATGGGCAGGTCTCCTGCCTGCGGTTCCCTGGCCGTATTGCTCTCTCCCATTACTTTGGTAACTTCTTCTCTCAGCTTTTCCAAATCCACACCCAGGCTTAACAGGGCTTTGGCCCCTATTCCTTCACCCTCACGCAACAAGCCTAACAGTATATGTTCGGTGCCTATTGCGGGATGGTTCATCTGTTTGGCTTCTTCCTGAGCGTGCAGCACCGCATTACGGGCACGTTGGGTAAATTTCCTGAACATTGTCGCATAACCTCCTTTGCCAGCCTTTAAGGCTTATGATTTATTCCTGAACAAAATCTCTTTGATAACTTCAGCTCTTTTAATATCGCGTTGAAACGCATCCATCTCCTGCCCGGCCCGTTTTTGCAGGTGAGCCGGCCGGATGGCGACGATGAGTTCGTTGATAGCAGAGGCTTGAATGTGGGTTATCAGTCCCAAATCCACTCCCAAACGCAGATCAGACAGAAGGGTCAGGGCTTCGTTGGAACTGATGATGGCCGCATGGCTCAATAACCCATAAGCCCGGCCGATTCTGTCCCGCAGCTGGTATGCCATGCCGCTTTTGAGGCTTTCTCGCACCCTGCGCTCCTGTTCTATGATCTGGCGGGTGACCAGGGTCAGGTTATGACATATTTCCTCTTCACTGAGTCCAAGGGTTACCTGGTTGGATAGCTGATAGAAGTTGCCCAGAACTTGAGTGCCTTCACCATATAAACCCCGCACCGTCATGCCCAGCTGCCCGATATTGTGAAATATCTGGTTGGTTTGCGCCGTCATCGCCATGCCCGGCAAGTGCAGCATTACTGAGGCGCGCATCCCCGTACCTACATTGGTAGGGCAAGCTGTCAAATAACCCCGGTGGGCATCAAAAGCATAGGTTAACACCTTCTCCAATTCGTCATCCAGCTTCTGCACCGCTTGATTGCATTTTTCCAGGTCAAAACCCGGCAATAAACCCTGTATTCTCAGGTGATCCTCTTCATTGATCATGATCGATTGTGACCCGTCCTTATCGACCAAAAGGCCCCGGTAGCTGTCCTTATAGTGGGCGTGCTGAGGACTGATGAGATGCTTTTCCATCAGTATCTGGCGATCCAGATCAGTCAGGTGATCAAAGGTCACCCCCTCCAGGGCTCGCAATGGCTCATATTCGCTCTGCGTACAGGCTTGCTTAATCAGATCTATCACTTCTTTTCCGCTCTGCTCATTCAAGAGGTGCGGAAAAGGAATGGCATCCAGGTTTCGTGCCAGCCTGACCCGGCTGCTGATGACCACATCGGTGTCAGGCCCGGCCGAACTGTCCATCCAAGCGACATGGGTACTGTAGAATAATGACTCCAGGCCCATTTGTCAGTCACCTCTAATCCAGCTTTTTTTCCAATTCTTTCAATGCGTCCCTGATCTCGGCGGCCTTTTCATACTCTTCAGCCATGATCGCCGCCTGCAACTGCTCCTTGAGATCATCCACCTGCCGCTTGATGCGGGTTTTTTCCCCGCTGCGCAGCGGTATTTTGCCGGTATGCTGGCTGTTGCCGTGAATTCTCTTTAAGGCCGACTCCAGTTCATCCTCAAAGGCCTGATAGCATTTGGGGCATCCCAGTTTGCCAGAGTTGCGTATATCCACAAACCTCACCCCGCAATTCTGGCAGGCCAGCTGTGCGGTGGGGCCGGCAAACCCCTTGCCCTGCAGGGCTTGATTACCGCCCAAAAAACCGCCCAACAGGTTGGGCAGGTTAAACTGAAACTGACTGGGATCAAACACCAGAGCCCCTTTCTTGGCCGCGCAAGATGGACACAAGTGCATTTCGCTTTTCTGCCCATTGTACATCTCGGTTACATGGACTGTAGCCAAGTTCTCTTTACACTCGTCGCAATTCATGGTTGATTCCTCCTAGTCGGTCTGCCAGCCGACATATAGGCCAATATCCTTGACCAGCCTGGATAACACCAGCTGTCGCTGTTCCGGGCTGAGCTCGGTAAAGAGCGTGATCAATAGTTGTCGAATCAATCGGGCCTCGGACTCTCCTATATGTCGATCTTCCTTTAAATGAGCAACCAATTCTTGTATGTCGGCTTTCAAGCGGCTGTCTGAGCCGGCATGGGGGGTTACCCGGGTAATCCGCACAAACCCCTTGCCGCCGCGTTTACTCTCGGTTATATAACCGTGCTTGACGGTGAAGCGTGTAGCCAGTACATAAGTTACCTGCGAAGGCACACAGGAAAAAGTCTCCGCCAGCTCAGCCCGCTGAATCTCTATCTGCTGTTGATCACTGCGGTTGATTAACACTTTGATGTATTCTTCTATTCGATCAGTTAGGCTTTTACGCAAGGCTCGGCTCCTTTGACTATCATTGACCTTTATCTATATTTTAATAATACCACGGCAAAAAGTAAACTCAAATCCTGGGGCACATCCCATTATGATCTTATGCCCCTCTAAAAACAAATCGCCCTTATCTGCGGCATGAAACCTCACCTATCCTATTGTTGCCGTTTGCCGGACAAAATAGCACAGACCCGATAAGTTTGGGTTCTATTCAGGCCATCGCCCTCAACTGCTTCCCATTAAAAAACAAAAGGGAATCCTGGCCGGAGGAATCCCCTAAATGAGCTTATTGGTATTTGAAGAATCATTTATTCTTCCCAGTATACCTCAATGCGGTCGCCCGCTTTAATCAGCGTGCTGAAACCGGCTTCATGTCCGTTTACTTTCAACACCAGCCTGCCGGTTGAATGGGGTTTAAGGTCATAAACCTGAAATATATCGCTTAAAATGGCACGGCCGGCTTCGTGGTCCAGGCTGATGTTTGTCCCATCAGTCAGTTCCCGGGTTATCGGAACTGCCTGTCCGTCCATCAGTAGGCCGCTTCCCGGGGTGTTGATGACTATTTCCTCATCATTGACGTATACTCGCAGCTGAGATGCGGGCGTATCCTGGAGCACTTCCTGCAGGGTGGGGCAAAGCGGCAGGAGGCGGTAGCTCACCTCTGCCCCCCAGGGAACCACGTCGTCCAGCCGGGCTGCTTGACTGTTGACCGTCACCTCAACCGGCAGCCATAAGAGTCGCTTTTCCTCATTCTCCAGATAATAGGTGAATAAGCGGGGCTTTAGCCGGTATTGGTCTACCCCGGCTTGCTGCAGAATAAGCTTCAGCAGGTTGGCCGCCTGGTATTCAACTCGAGCCCGGTCGGGTATTTCGTAATCCGGGTTATTAATCTCTTGCCCGTTAACCGTAATCAGCGGCTTGCTGTGCACTTGACGGCCATTCACCGTAAAGCTTCCGGCCTCGAGCGTAATGAGGTCGGCAAGTGTCACCCGGGCATCCTCTCCACTAGAGCCCGGCACGAAATCAATTTGGTCACCATCATTTAAAAGTGTATCCAGGGTGGCTTTTTGCCCATTGACCCGCACCAGCGGTGCTGTTCCCGCTGTACCCGGGAAAACCCGGAGCTGACCGTTTACGGTAATGGACTTGCCCAGGCCGGGCCGCCCATAAATGCTGGCCAGAGACGCACCCGAACTGAGCAGGGCATTGCCTACCGTCATTTCCCCCACATTCCACAGCACCAGATTGGCGTCATTCAATTTAACGGTGATAAAGGGCAAAGGGGGAGAAAGCAAAGAGTGATAAGCGATGCCCAGCGGTGTCACTCCCTGAGGACCCTGCAGATAGGGATTGTCACTGTGAATGGCCTCGAAGCCCCGGGCGGTGCGGATGCCCACCCGGTTAGGGGGCAGTTCCAACTGCTCCGCCAGGGTCGGGAGCAGTAGGGGGGTCAGGCTGCCTCCGCCAATGCATATCACCGCATCGGGTGGTTTTCGGTTCAAACTCAATATTTGCCCGGCAATCTGAGCGCAAATCTCGTTTATCACCGGTCTTAGCACCTCTTGCAGGGCTGCACTTTCCACCCTGAAGGTATTGTTGAGTATGTCGTGCATTTCAATAGTTTGCCCTGAGTTCATTTGCCGCTTGACGGTTTCGGCATGATGGAAGTCCAGCAGGTAATGTGCCGCCAGGGCTTCGGTAAGCTCATCCCCGCCCATCGGGACCATGGCATAAGCGGCGATATGACCGTCTTTCACTATGGCAATATCGGATGTGCCGGCGCCGATATCGACCAGGGCCAAATTTAACAGGCGCATGCCGGGCGGAATGGCTATAGAAAGGGCTGCGATCGGTTCCAGGGTCATGCTCCATAGTTCCAGGCCGGCCTGTTTCATTGCCGAGAACAGGCTGTCTACCACTACCCGGGGCAGAAAGGTGGCTATTACTTCCAATTCCATAAAACCGCCGGTTTGCCCCACCAGGCTCTGTATGTTCTGATCTTCCAGGCGGTAATAGACCACGCTATAGCCAACACAAAAAAACTGCAGAACCCCTGCCGGCTGGGCCTGTTCCTCCTGTAACAGGGCCATGCGGGCCCGCTGTACCGCTTCAATCTCCAGGGCTCGGACTTCATCGCGGCTGATTTCATGCAGCCGGCTGCGTTTGGCCTGGGCTTTGGCGCGCGCGGTTTTCAAAGCCCTTCCTGCTGCGGCCACTGCGGCTGCCTTGAGCGGGATCTGCAATCTCTCCTGCAGTGTGCTGGTTATCCGCCGTATGGCTCCGGCAACCGCTTCGACATCATGGATTTGCCCATCCATCATAGCCCGGGTCTGGTGTTCGATCATCTCGCTATCCAGCACCTCTATGCATTCATCCCGCTTTTGCACAACCAGACCCATGATTTTTCTGGTTCCTATGTCCAGGGCATAAACAGTCTGTGCTTCCACCTCAACCCACCTTATCTGTGCCTTCTTTGCAAGCCTTCCCACAAAATACTGCAAACAAATAAGGGCAGGGTCAGCTGCCGCCTCAAACGGCTGGGCTCTGTAATCAGGCGATACAGCCATTCCAGGTTTAATTTGATGAAAATACCCGGGGCGCGCTTCTTTTGGCCGGCAATTACATCCAGGCTGCCGCCCACCCCGATCCTGATGGGAACCGTTAGTTCTTTAAAGTGCTCCCTTATCCAAAACTCCTGTTTGGGGGCTCCCAGGGCTACGAACAATATCTGCGCTGCAGAGCTGTTAATCTCCTCCACAATCCCCGGGACTTCTTGGGCGGTGAAATACCCGTCATGAAAACCGGCGATTATAAGAGCAGGCCAGCGCCGGCTGAGCTCCTGGGCCGCTTTTTGGGCTACTCCGGGCTTAGCCCCCAACAAATAAATCGGCCACCCCTTTTCGGCGGCTTTTGGGGTCAATCTCTGCATGAGGTCGATTCCGGTTACTCGCTCCGGAACCGAATAACCCAGGTGCCGAGCCCCCCAGACCACCCCGATGCCGTCAGCGGTTACCAGATCGGCCTGATTGATTACGTTTTGCAAAGCCTGATTTTGTCGGGCTTGATAAGCGATCTCGGCATTGAGCGTAATCACGTGCATGGCCTTACCGGAGCGAATACCCCGGGCGATCATCTCCAGGCACTGTTCCATGCTGAGCGGATTCAGTTTGCATCCCAATATATCAACCTGAGTAAGTGACATGCTTCACCACCATTATTTACGGGCCTTTTATTTATTTAGTGAAAATCCACGAATTTTCCTGCTCATGAGATTACGACAAAAATCCCGCCTCAAGGCGGGAATGGCGGGTGAATTCTATTCCCCGGCACCAACTTGCTCGATGGCGGTTGGGCTGATTAATCATCGACTGGTACTGCCATCGATGGTTAAAACTATCCTCACCGCAGCTGGTCCAGTGCGATGATGAGGCTGTTATCGCTATAAACGGCAATAGTTCTTTACTACAACAAGCGTTTTAGCCCTCTTCTTTTGGTCCCCTTCAATACCGACATCTCTTCCAGGGCCTTGCCGGTACCGCGGGCCACACAGGATATAGCATCATCGGCGATATGTACGGGAAGATTGGTTTCGCGGGAAAGCAGTTCATCCAGGCCATCTAAAAGCGAGCCGCCTCCGGTCATCACTATGCCGTTGTTGACTATGTCCGCAGCCAGTTCCGGAGGGGTGATTTCCAGCACCTTTTTTACCCCATCGATAATGGCCTCAATGGGTTCCTGCAAAGCCTTGAAACACCCTTCAGAAGTGATGGTGACATTCTTGGGCAGGCCAGTCAAGAGGTCGCGCCCCCTCACTTCAATAGAGCGGTGCTGGTTCTGCGGGGTGACCAGGGCGGTTCCTACCTTAATCTTGATGTCTTCGGCGGTGCGGTCGCCGATTAACAGGTTGTATTCGCGCCTCACAAAACGGATGATAGCCTCGTCGAATTTATCCCCGCCAACCCTCAGGGAAGTATTGCAGACAATACCGCCCAGCGACAAAACCGCAATATCCGAGGTGCCTCCACCGATATCCACCACCATATTGCCGGTGGCATCGGATATATTGACCCCGGCTCCCAGGGCCGCAGCCAGCGGTTCTTCAACTATGTAGGCCTGCCTGGCCCCTGCTGACAGGGTGGCCTGGCTGGCCGCGCGTTCTTCTACATCAGTGGCGCCTGTGGGTATACATACGATAACCCTCGGTTTGAAAAACAATCTGCGGCCCATAATCTTGCGGATAAAATAGGCCAGCATTTTTTCCGTTGTATCATAATCAGCGATAACTCCTTCTTTCAGTGGCCGGATGGCGACAATATGACCGGGCGTTCTGCCCAACATCCGACGTGCCTCTTCTCCAACGGCAATGATGCGATTGGTATTTTTATCTATGGCTACTACTGATGGCTCGTGGAGAACGATCCCTTTGCCCTTTTTAAAAACCAGTACACTGGCAGTACCCAGGTCAATACCTATATCCTCTCCGGCAAACAGCATGAAAAGCAAGACCCTCCCTGTGGTGTAAACGTTAATATTAACATTTTACCTGTTATCCTGAGGGATTGCTATGTTTTTACACAATCAGTTGCTTATATGCGTGGAGGCGTATTTCTGCCGGGTAGCCTCTCCGCCACGGATGTGCCTTTCGGCCTTGTTCTTGTCCAGAACCTTTTTTACCTGCTCAGCCAGCTGTTCATCAATGCGCGGCAGTCTTTCCGCCACATCCTTATGCACCGTGCTTTTGCTGATGCCGAAGACCTCTGCTGCCTGCCGGACGGTACTGGATGTTTGGAGAATGTACTGCGCTATCTTAACCGCTCGCTTTCTGATATAGTTTTGCATTTCAACCCTCCCGACTAGAGAATTGTTACAGTATATTCACCAGTCCGGAGGTCGAGAACAAAGGACAACCGGGTAAAATACAATCGTATCAGTAATTCAGCGATAAAAGCTCAATGTGCTGATAGTAATGCTGTAAGATTTGTTTATAGCTCTTTTGGGCAGCTGCCATGCCTCCGGCACCATACTGGCACATGCCCAGCCCGTGTCCGTATCCCCGGCTGTTTACCACCAAGTAACCTTCATCCAGGGAGAGGTTCCACCAGGTTGAGGGCAGGCCCAGCCAGCGGCGAAAGGTTTCGGCATAAAGCGATTGCCCGTTTACCTCCAGGCGGGAGACCCGGCCGGCAGGGGTTCGGGAGGTGATCTTGAGGCTGATTTTGTCATCGGGCTTTTCCTTGATGAGGTTTTGTAATTGCTGAGGACTGAACACCTGTTGAGATTCATAATAACGCGATGCCTGACAGTACTGGCATGACACCGATCTCAGATAAGGTATGTCCTTGCCTGTGCTGGCCAGGGCACTTTCCGTTTTACCGCCGCAAGTTGAATGGTACAGGGCATCTATAGGCTGCTGGTCATACACCATGATAATCCCCCGGGTGGCTTGTACGGCTTTTTCTATCTTGGACCACAACTCCCGGTAATTAGCAGGATTTCGCCGGGCAAACTCATCACCGCTGACATAGGCCTGACAGTTGTTGATATCGTCGGTTAAGTGTGCCCCCCGAGGGTAGTCGCGGCCTTCGATTATCTTGCGAACCGCATAGGTGCGCGCGCAAACGGCCTGGGCCTTAAGTGCTTCCAGGCCAAAATCGGCCGGCATTTCCGCTGCTACTGTTCCCACCAGGTATTCTTCCAACCCCAGCTCAATAACCCGGTCTTCTGCCGACAGGTAGAGTGTTATCAGCGGTTCTGACCCTGGCGGGGGTTTTTTCAATGCCCGCATCAGGCCAAGCGAGGCCAAGACTACGGCCAATATCGAAACCGCCACCAAGATCAGTCTTGATCGCTTTTTAAACCCTGGTATTCTCATACTGCATTTATATGGCAGCAAGACGGGAATATGACTTGAGATGGCATTTAAGAGATGATATCACAATGGTCAAATATGATATATGTTTGCGCCCAGGCGGTTTAATTTGTACACTATGTTTTCGTAGCCGCGGTCTATATGCTCACTGTCCTCAATAATGGTTTGACCATGGGCGGTTATGGCAGCTATCAATAAAGCCGCACCGGCGCGCAGATCAGTGGCTTTTACCGTAGCCCCGCTCAACTGCGGTACCCCGCGGATGACCGCAGTCCGGCCTTCCGTTGTGATCTGGGCGCCCATGCGCAGGAGTTGCCCGATATGCATGAAACGGTTTTCAAAAACCGATTCAGTTATAATGCTGCTGCCCCCTGCGGAGCACAAATAAGCCATGAATTGCGCCTGCATATCAGTGGGAAAACCCGGATAAGGCAGGGTTTTGATGTAAACCGGTTTTATCTCCTGCCCGCGCGAAACCTTTATGAAATCGGGGCCTTCTTTAACCTGTGCACCGCTTTCAAGCAACTTGGCAGTGGTAGCCTTTAGATGTTCTGGAATCACGTTATTGATGATCACCTCCCCGCCGCTGGCCGCGGCTGCCACCATATAAGTGCCGGCTTCGATGCGGTCGGGAATCGGGCTGTAAGCTGTGTCCCCCAGGCCAGCCACTCCCTCGATTCTTATAACATTGCTTCCGGCTGAACTGACCCTGCCCCCCATGCTGTTGATAAAAGCGGCCAAATCCACCACTTCCGGTTCAAGAGCGGCATTTTCTATGTAAGTAGTTCCTTGGGCCAGAGCAGCCGCCATCATAATATTTTCCGTTGCTCCTACACTGGGAAAGTCCAGATAAACATAATTTCCTTGAAGCCTGGGGGCAGTAGCCGTAACACATCCTCCGGTAATCTGTATAGCGGCTCCCAGAGCCTCAAAACCCTTAAGGTGCAGATCGACAGGCCGGGTGCCTATCGCGCATCCGCCCGGCAAAAAGGCTTTGGCCTGACCACACCTGGCCAGCAACGGACCCATGAGCAGAAACGAAGCCCTGATCTGCCTGGACAAATCATAATCAGGGAGGATGTTTTGCGGTGTACCCTTTATGGTCAGTATACCCTCAGCATGCTCCACCTCAAGCCCCATCTGCTGTATTAAAGCCATCATGATATGGACATCGCGTATCGCCGGTACCTTTTTAATTACCACCGTGCCGCTGCTCAGCATACTGGCCGCCAGTATCGGCAGTATGGCGTTTTTGGCGGCACTGACCATAACCTGCCCGCTTAAACGGGTTGGTCCCCAAACCATTATTCTCAAGGCATCAACCCCCGATTGGCTGTTAGCATTAATAGTCGGCAAGAATAAACGGGCTGCCGATCATGATTACCGCCTTGCCGTCAGTCTGATGGCGGATGGCGGCCTGAACATTTACCTGGCGATTGCCGACCCATTCCGGGATTACCATGTCACCAAGGACCTGGCTGTATCCTGACAGGCTGATCACCCGTTCATCGATGTAAGCCTCCTTAACCCTGGCATCCAGGCTTTGCATGACGGTGTGCAAGAACTCTTCCTGCTGTTGCTGCTCGGCCGCTTCCGGCAGATATGCCTGGTACAAATAGTAATGGTGCCAGTCCCATCCGTTTATGTTTTCCAGCCAGGACACCCATCTGGCGGGGTCATATTCTGTATCCGTGGTACGGTAAGTAAATATGATTGCGGTGCTGTCATTCTGGTAATCAGCCTCAATTACCACCTTGAGGCGGCTATGGGGTTGCTCGACCTGGCACTCCCGACTGGCCTTCCCTGGCAATGCCTGGCTTTTGACCCCGGCATCGGTTAAACCAAGACTGTTCAGCACAGTGCTGGTAATCCGGTCGAGTTCCTGCTGATCGGCTGCTGAATCTATTTTGGCCCAACTGTTCAGGCTGGATTCGCAGGAAATTGCACCGATTGATGCAAAAGCTAGCGCAATTGGAGAATGCAGCTCTTTTACCTTGCCATTGGAATAGTCGATGCGCTGCTCGCACGCGGCTACACATAAGGCAAAAATCACCACATAGAGCATGATTTTTTTCATCACTTCTCACCCCCTGGCAGTGATGTTTCGTACCATGATTCTTGCCGCCCGGGTCAGCTTTTATTCCGGCAGGCGGTTATAATCACACCGGAATACCAGGGATAATTGTGACGGGGTGGTGAAAACGGCCGGAAAATATGGGCCGGTTTTTACCTCCGACCATGAAGAAATTTCATTTGAAAACAATAAAAGGTTCAGGCCTTAACCCGAACCTCCAATAACTGTAATAGTGGTGCCTGGCACCTTTTATTCACTGATGTAAACATGATAGGACCGCTGCCGGGGACCGTCAAATTCGCAGAAATAAATGCCCTGCCAGGTGCCCAGTACCAGGCGCCCGCGCTCAATCGGTATATACTGCGATGAGCCTATCAAGCTGGCCTTAAGATGAGCCGCGGAATTGCCCTCGCCATGCCTGTCAGCATGGCGATCCCAGGGTACCATTTCCTCCAGCCGCTGCAGTATATCCTGCACAACCGTAGGGTCAGCATTTTCATTGATAGTCACCCCGGCTGTGGTATGGGGGCAATATACCAGGAGCAGTCCTTCTTCAACCCCGGATTTGCGCAGCACTTCCTGAACCTGCCTGGTTATGTCAATCATCTCCGTGTGCCTGCTGGTAGCCAGTTTCATCCGGTAAAGCATATTATCACCTCACAGCCTGAATCGATCGCCGAACCTCAACTCATTCCCCGCTGTTCTCCCCGCCAGGCGAGGATTGATCATACGGATTGATCATACGGACAGAAGGAAGCCTAAAGGCTTCCTTCTGCTTATCGCTTTAAATCCACCCCGAGCGGTCGTCATCATCAGGGTCATCCCACCCTGTTTCGGCTCTGACAACTGCAGAGGGATTTTTCTCCATCAATTCAGCTATATACTCTTCCTGGCGCCTTTTGGCGGCCAAAGCCTTTTCAGCAAACCTGCCCAGCTGATACCAGATTAGAAAAGCAAACCCTACAGTCAACAGCAGTACCAGGATTATTATGGTCAGTAAAGCTTTGTACACCGCGACACCCCTTTTTTCACCAGGCACACTTCAGGGATGAGTCATTGTTCAGTATTTCTCTCTTGAGCCCGCCGCTGCCTTTTACGCTCTCTCATTTCCATACGTTTTCTCTTCATTTCCAGGCCACGAGCCTCCGTCCGGAGCGCAGCCTGCCAGAACAACAGATACAACAGGCCTTTGACCAGGTAATAAATCAATACTATTATGATTAGTATTCTAATCAAATCGCTCATAAAGATACCCTCAAAACTAAACTTATCCCCTTATAATTCTATTTTACACAAATCAAGTCTGTATCTGTTGAATATTAAGATATAAGCCGGAAGGCACTAAATCATGCCTTCCGGCTTCAACCAGTTGCCATTTATATACTGGTATTAGTCAGTGTATGCTCCTGCCGCCTTCAACCGGGCAATAGCCCGCTTGAGGGCCTGTTCTGCGCGGGCGTAATTGATGTTCTCAGCACGTTGCTGCAGCCTTTTTTCCGCACGCTCGCGGGCTGCTTTGGCGCGCAGCACATCAATCTCATGGCCGTGCTCGGCAGTTTCTGCCAGAACCCGGGCTTCATTGTCCAGCACCTCGATAAAGCCGCCACTGACCGCCATCTTATTTTGGCTCCCGGATTCATCCACATAGCGTAAAACCCCTATGTTTAGAGCAGCCACCAGGGGAGCGTGGTTTTTCATAATACCCAGCTCGCCATCAATAGCGGGCACTACCGTAAACGAAACCTGCTTGGATTGAAGCACGCGCTCAGGAGTCACAACCTCGAGCAAGTAGGTGTTGTCTGCCATAGACTAAACCTCCAGTCTCCTAGCTTTTTCCAGCACACCTTCGATACTTCCGACCATCAGGAAGGCCGCCTCGGGCAGGTTGTCATGTCTTCCCTCCAGGACTTCAGCAAAGGAATCAACCGTGTCTTTTACTGGTACATAAATACCGGGCTGACCGGTGAACTGCTCAGCAACGTGGAACGGCTGGGACAGGAATCTCTCCAGTTTTCTGGCCCTAGCCACGATGATCTTGTCCTCGTCGCTCAATTCGTCCATACCCAGTATAGCGATGATATCCTGCAGTTCTTTGTATCTCTGCAGTATCTGCTGAACGCCGCGGGCTGTAAAGTAATGCTTTTCGCCCAGGATCTGGGGGTCAAGTATACGTGAGGTTGAATCCAACGGGTCCACCGCAGGATAAATACCCTTTTCTGCTATGGCCCGGGATAGAACCAGGGTAGCATCCAGGTGGGCGAAGGTTGTCGCCGGCGCGGGGTCGGTCAAGTCGTCTGCAGGCACGTAGACCGCCTGGGCGGAAGTGATTGACCCCTTACGGGTAGTGGTTATACGCTCTTGCAGTATACCCATATCAGTTGCCAGGGTGGGCTGGTAACCGACCGCGGAGGGCATGCGGCCCAACAGAGCGGACACTTCGTTACCGGCCTGGGCGAAACGGAATATATTGTCGATGAATATAAGCACGTCCTGTCCGCCGACATCACGGAAGTACTCGGCTATGGTCAATCCAGTCAGACCGACCCTGAGTCTGGCTCCTGGAGGCTCGTTCATCTGACCGAAGATCAGTGCGCACTTTTCAATAACGCCTGATTCGGTCATTTCACCCCAGAGGTCATTGCCTTCGCGGGTTCTCTCACCAACACCGGTGAACACTGAATATCCGCCGTGCTCATAAGCGATGTTTCTGATCAGTTCCTGAATGATAACGGTTTTACCAACGCCGGCACCGCCGAACAGGCCTATCTTACCGCCTCTGGCATACGGGCAAACCAGGTCGGTAACCTTAATGCCGGTTTCGAGTATGGTTGTAGCCGGAAGCTGATCAACCAGTGCCGGGGGTTTACGATGGATTTCCCAGTAGTCAGCAGCTTCTACCGGTCCACCCTCATCAACCGGCTCTCCCAAAACATTGAGTATTCTGCCCAGACATTTATCCCCTACGGGAACCTTGATAGAAGCCCCGGTGTTTACCGCTCTCATCCCCCGGGAAATACCGTCTGTAGGCTGCAGGGCAACACAGCGCACAGTGTCATTTCCCAACAGCTGCATGGCTTCCATGGTGACGTTTATATCGGCGCTCCCCTTATAATTGGCGTCTTGTTCTGAAGATTTGATAGTAATAGCATTCATCAAGTCGGGGAGTTCTCCAGGCTTAAAGCGAACGTCAACAACAGCGCCTATAACCTGGGTTACCTCTCCATATGTTACATTCGCCATCCTCTATTTTCCTCCTTTTTTGAGAGCTTCGGCGCCGCCGACAATATCCAGTATCTCATCGGTTATGGCAGCCTGTCTGGCCTTATTCATGGCCAGAGTAAGGGTATCAATGATCTCCGCCGCGTTATCCGTGGCGTTACCCATCGCTGTCATTCTGGCGCCATGCTCGCTGGCTTTACTTTCAAGTAATGCGTTGAATATCTGGCTTCCAATATATCTCGGCAACAAGGCCAGGAGAATCTCATCGGCACTGGGTTCATACAGGTAGTCAATTACAATCTCCTTTTCCTCTTCATCCTTTTCGGGAGGAACAATAGGAAGTAATTGGGTAACCGTTGGCACCTGACGGAGAACGTTGACGAATTTGGCGTATACCAGATGCACTTCGTCCAGTTCTTCATTTTCATAGGCATTGATTACATATTGCCCGATTTCTCTGGCATCGGCGTAAGAAATATTATCTCCCAGATTAACGAATTCCGCATCTAATCCGGAACGCTTGCGATAGAAATCCCTGGCTTTCCTGCCTACGGCAATGATACCGTGTTCGACCTTTCTTTCGTCTGCTTCAATAGATGCGTTAGCAGCGCGAATAATATTGGTATTATAGGCCCCGCACAATCCGCGGTCCGCAGTTATCACCACATAGCCGACTTTTTTGACATCTTCCCTTTTGGCCAGTAGAGGATGCTGTACATCAAAGGTGACTGCCGCCAATCTGGCTAAAGTGTCCCGCAAGGTCTCATTATAAGGGCGTGAAGCTTCGGCGGCTTCTTGAGCCCGGCGCAGTTTTGCCGCAGATACCATTTTCATCGCCTTGGTAATCTGCTGGGTGTTTTTAACGCTCCTGATCCTGCGCTTGAATTCTCTTATACCTGCTCCTGCCATTTATTTCACCACCCTAAACTGCAAACGTGGACTTGAATTCATTTATCGCCTTGATCAGCTTCTCTTCTGTCGCCTTGTCAAGCTGGCCGGTGTCGCGAATTGTGGTCAGAATCTCATTGTAATTGCTGTGCACAAACTGCAGGAAATCAGCCTCAAATTCTAACACTCTGTCCTTGGGCAGGTCATCCAGGTATCCATTGACCCCGGTATAGATGGAGACAACCTGTTCCTCCATGGGCATCGGTTTGTACTGACCTTGTTTTAGGATCTCAGTAACCCGCTCGCCGCGGATCAGTCGAGCCAGGGTGGCTTTATCCAGGTCGGAACCGAATTGCGCGAAAGCAGCCAATTCACGGTATTGTGCCAGATCCAAACGCAGCTGGCCGGCGACTGACTTCATGGCTTTGGTCTGGGCCGCACCGCCGACGCGGCTGACTGACAGACCGGCGTTTATAGCCGGGCGCTGACCGGCGTAGAAGAGGTCGGTTTCCAGGTAGATCTGGCCATCGGTGATGGATATAACGTTGGTGGGAATGTAAGCGGAAACGTCGCCTGCCTGAGTTTCAATGATTGGCAGTGCGGTGATTGAACCCCCACCCATCTTCTTATTCAGTTTACAGCCCCTCTCCAACAAACGAGAGTGCAGATAGAAAACGTCACCAGGATATGCCTCACGTCCGGGAGGACGGCGCAGCAACAGGGACATTTCGCGATAAGCTACCGCGTGTTTGGAAAGGTCGTCATAGATGATAAGTACGTCTTTGCCCTGTGTTTCCATGAACTCTTCAGCCATAGCTACACCGGCGTATGGCGCTATATAAAGCATTGGTGCAGGCTCTGCTGCGGTGGCGGCTACTATGATGGTATAATCCATAGCCCCCATCTCCTCGAACTTGGCATAAATACCCGCTATACTGGACTGCTTCTGACCGATAGCCACATATATGCAAATCATGTCTTTTTTCTCTCTCTGGTTGATGATAGCGTCCAGAGCGATAGCAGTCTTACCTACCTGGCGGTCGCCGATGATCAATTCGCGCTGCCCGCGACCGATCGGCACCATGGAGTCTATAGCTTTAAGACCGGTCTGCATCGGAGTGTTAACCGGTTCGCGGGTTACAACCCCGTGGGCCACCTTTTCAATAGGACGGTAGGCATCGGGTTCAATGGGTCCTTTACCGTCAATAGGCTGTCCCAGAGCATTAACTACCCGGCCCAGCATAGCGTTTCCTGCCGGTACCTCCATGATTCTTCCGGTTGCCTTGACTACGTCGCCTTCCTTGATATGTTCATAGTTACCGAGCAACACGGCACCTACGTTATCCTCTTCAAGGTTAAGAACCATACCGACGGTTCCACCCGGGAATTCTAACAACTCGCCGGCCATTGCGCCCTGCAACCCGTAAATACGGGCTATACCGTCACCGACATATATTACAGAGCCCACATTGCTGACCTCGACCTCGGATTGGTAGCGCTCAATCTGCTCTCTTAGAATAGCGCTAATCTCTTCCGGTCTAATACTCATTTATGTGTCACCCCTATCGATTTAGCTTATCTTGGCTTGTTTCATGGCATTTTTTAACATTTCTAGCTTTTTGGCAACTGTAGCGTCAACTATCTGGTCGCCAATTCTGACCTTTATTCCCCCTAATAGACTCGGGTCAACCGAGGGTTTGAGTTGCACCGTTTTTCCGGTTGATGCAGAGAGCTTGGCAGCCAGTTCATTGACATCGCTTTCCGGGATCTCGCGAGCCGAGTACAACTCCGCTTTCAGAATATTCCGCTGTTCATCGGCCATATCCGTGTACTGCTCGACAATTAAGGCAAGATAGGCTTCGCGCCTCTTGTCAAGGATCAGGAATATAAAATTGAGCGTAGTTGGAGATATGTTCCCTGCAAATATCTTTTTTGCGACCTCTTTTTTCTCTTTAGCAGGGATCAGCATATGAGCGAAATATTCTTTTAAGAGTTCGGACTCATCAACGGTACGTACCACCAGTTCCAATTCCTGCTGGTACTCGTCAACTTTTCCAGCCTCCCGGGCAATACTGAAAAAAGCTTCAGCATAGCGCCTAGCGACGCTCTTATTTAACATAATAGATCGCCCGCCTCATTGACAAATTCTTTTACCATGCGCTTGTGGTCGTCTTCGGTGATAGCCCGGCTCAAAACCTTTTCAGCTGCAGCAATGGCCAAAGCAACCGCAGAATCCTTCAACTGTGTCTTGGCCTGCTCGGTAGCGGCGGCGATTTCAGCCTGAGCCTTGCTTTTCAGATTACTGGCCTCTTCCTGCGCCTTGGCTATGATTTCGTTCTTAACATCTTCAGCCGCTTTGGTGGCGCGGGCTACAATTTCCTGTGATTCCTTACGAGACTCCTGCAAATTGGCCTGTGCCTCTTTGCGCATCTGTTCTACTTCGGCTTTAACCTCCTCAGCATGTTTGAGGGAGCCTTCGATGGTTGCTGAACGTTCTTCTAACATGGCGTTGATGGGACCGTAAGCAAATTTATAAAGCAAAGCCAGCAGAATCAGGAAGTTTACCGCTGTCCAGCCGATCACATACCAGTTTCCAAAGGCAGGGGTTGCTCCGGAAGGTGCCGGAACTGGCACTGCCGGTCCTTCACTAGAGGCCATGCAGAAGGTGGCAAATCCCATTACCATAATCATGGCAAAAAGGAGGATTAATGACGTATACCTTCTGTTCCTAATCACGGATGTGTTACCTCCAATCTCTTAGGGCAAATAGTTTTTGGGGCGGTGAAGCCGTACCATTAATTAAATTAAGTGTCGAAGCTCCACCGCCCGCAAATCTGAGTCCACCGTATAATTACTGAATTTTACCAACCAACATAAATGCAATCAGTAGACCGTAAATGGTCAGGGTTTCAATAAAGGCCAGGGTGATGAAGAGCAGAGTTCTTACGTCCCCACCTACCTCAGGTTGGCGTGCAATAGCTTCGAATGCTTTGCCACCGGCGACACCCATACCAATACCACCACCGATACCGGCAATTGATACGGCAAGACCAGCACCTAATGCTAACATTTCCATTACGTTTCCCTCCTTTCGAGCCCTGATGTATTTAACATTTGAGCATTGTTAGTGCCCTTTGCCCGCTGCCGCACTTATGTAACTGGCTGACAGCAGAGTGAAAACCACTGCCTGGATTGCTCCCAGCAGCAGGCTCAAACCCATAATGGCCGTGGGGACTATAAATGGTGCCAGGAATAACAGGAAGGCCAGAACCATTTCTTCCCCAAATATGTTGCCGAAAAGACGGACTGTCAGGGACATCGGATGTGCCAACTCTTCGACAAGGTTCAGTGGCAGCATTAGTGGGCTTGGACTTACGAAGTGGCTGAGATAATGTCCTCCATGTTCGGAGAACCCGGCGATATGAACAGAAAAGAAGGTGATAATAGCTAGGGTCATGGTAACATTCCAGTTGCTGGTTGGCGGCTGAAAACCTTCTACATGAGCTGCGCCCGGTATGAGGCCGCTGTAGTTGCTAATCAGGATAAACAGGAAAAACGAAGTAAGCAAAGGTGCCCACTTCTTAGCCACATGCTCTTCGTCCATCAATTGTGTAAAGAAATCGTAGGTGAACAATATGACAGCTTCAAAGGCGTTTTGTAGGCCAGTAGGAACCACCTGCATCTTCCTGGTAGCCATAAAAGAGATAATACCGATCAAGGCTATTATAGCCCACTCGGTTACCACCAGATGATCAACCGGAATAGGCCCGAGATGGAAAAAGACATCATCCCACATTCCAAATAACATTCTCTATTTCCCCCCTTCCCATCATTAATCTGTCGAGTTTTTGCTAGCCGTTCAAATTGACCCAGCCAGGTTTAAAACCTAAAACTCATGGTAAAATAGCTTGTATGCGACTGTTAGAGGAACACTATTTCTCTCTTGAATTATGTATGATAAATCTCTTTGCTAAGATCAGCCTCTTTAATTCATTCTTCAGGCTGTCCTAGTTCTCTCTATCGGGATATTTCTTCTCAGACTGGTTACGCCTGGAGCGCCCCATCATCTTATCCCACATTACCTTAATGGCAGTTGCAATGCCCAGCAGGGCTCCCAGGGCTACGAACCAGGGTTCGGTGCCAAAGCGCTTATCCAGCCACCATCCGGCAAATAAGCAAATGCCGACCGAAGCTGCTATTGTAGTTGCCAGGTTGACCGCTTCACTCAACCCGCGGACCCATCCAAGCTTGGGTTTATCTGTCATTTGCTTTCCTCTATTGCCTACACAGACGAGCTATCCCTTTTTCCTATTCGTCATAAATAGGCAAATTCCTTTTTCATTTTTAATTAAATCCATATGCTCAAACCAGACGGTTTTAAACCTATCATTCCCTGGATCTGACCACTGCCGCGATTTTGCAAACCAGCTCTCCGATTTGCTTAGTATGCAATTTATTCGCGAAAAATAACACAAAATCCTTCCCGACAGATTATCTTTCTGATTATAAAAAGGCTTCCTTGTTTAGCGGAGCAGGTAGCCTTTATCTTCCATCTTCTGCCAGTGTTCTTGGAGAATGGTGTCGATATTGAGACCAAATTGCTCCTCCATCACAAACATCATGGTCACTGCTGTCTGAGCTACATCTAAAAGCTCTTTGGCAATCTGTTTGACAATGGTTTTTTCGTCGAGATGGACTTGCTCCCCTGACAGCCCCCGGTACTTGCCGATAACCTGCGCCAGTTCCCCGGCTTCTTCCATCAGTTTCAACGCGGTGGATTCAAGGGTCGGTTTGAGTTGATTGAGTTTTGGCAATGATAGCGTTTTGGCATCCATCAATACAAGCCCCTGTTTATTTGTACAGCGGGTATTTGTCACACAATCCGGCTACTATTTCCCGGGCTTCGTCAAGCCGGTTTTCCTGTTCCGGGTTATCAAGGGCCAGGGCTATAGCCCGGGCTATCAGCTTCATGTCTTCCTGCTTCATTCCCCGGCTGGTAACCGCCGGCGTACCTATACGAATACCGCTGGTCACCATCGGTTTTTCCGGGTCAAAGGGGATAGTGTTCTTATTCACGGTTATATTCACTGTTTCCAGTATGTTTTGCGCCTGCTTGCCGGTCAAGCCCTTGGGACGCACATCAACCAGCATCAAATGGTTGTCAGTGCCTCCGGAGACCAGGCGCAAACCCTGCGCGGAAAGCGCAGCAGCCAGAACTGCCGCATTCTGAACAATCTGCTCCTGGTATTGTTTGAAATCATCACTTAAGGCTTCCTTAAAACAAACCGCTTTGGCGGCAATGACATGCATCAAAGGTCCGCCCTGAGTTCCGGGAAATACCGCGCTGTCTATCTTCTGGGCCCACTCTTTTCCGCACAGTATAACCCCGCCGCGCGGGCCGCGCAGGGTTTTGTGCGTTGTAGTGGTGACGAAATGAGCGTAGGGAATGGGAGAAGGGTGTACTCCGGCGGCAACCAGACCGGCTATATGGGCCATGTCCACAAACAGCAAGGCCCCCACTTCATCAGCGATTTCACGGAATTTCGCAAAATCAAGGAAACGCGGGTAGGCACTGGCCCCGGCCACAATCATTTTGGGCTGGCATGCTTTGGCTATATCCCGCACCTGATCATAATCAATGGTCTCGGTTTGCGGGGATACGCCATATTCTACAAAACGAAAATACTTGCCGGATAGATTTACCGGGCTTCCATGGGTCAGATGCCCTCCATGGCTGAGGTTCATCCCCATTACGGTATCGCCGGGTTTCAAGGCCGCAAAATAGACTGCAGTATTGGCCTGTGCTCCGGAATGGGGCTGTACATTGGCGTGTTCACAGCCGAACAGCTTTTTCAGCCTTTCCCGGGCCAGATCCTCAACCACATCCACAAATTCACAGCCCCCGTAATACCTCCTGCCGGGGTAGCCTTCAGCGTATTTGTTGGTCATAACACAGCCCTGAGCCGCCATCACTGCACGTGATACAAAATTCTCGGAGGCTATCAGCTCCAATTTGGTATTCTGCCGGTTTTCCTCCTGTGCTATGGCCTCCGCGACTTCGGGGTCAACCGCTCTAACATACTGTTCGATATAATCCAAGTTAATTAACTCCTCTCTCGGCATTTTCTTTCCAGTGTTTTTAATTTTTCGACCCGGGCCTGATGTCTACCTGCTTGAAAGCTGGTATACAAAAATGTATTTACGATTTCCCGAGCGGTTTCTTTTTCCAACAGGCGCGCCCCGATAGAGACGATATTGGCATCATTGTGCTCACGAGCCAGGCGGGCCATTTCCGGGGTCAGGCAGGCCGCGGCCCTTATTCCCGGTATCTTGTTAGCAGCAATAGCGATCCCAATCCCGGTCCCGCAGATCAGTATCCCGGGGCAGTTCAAATCCAGGACTTTTTCCGCTACCAACTCAGCAATGTCCGGGTAATCGACTGCCTGGCTGCTGAACGTACCGCAGTCATGTACCTCAACCTGGCGGGCAGCAAGCATGTCCACCAGATCTGCTTTCAATTCTATTCCCGCGTGGTCGCTGCCGATAACCACCTGCAAATTGCCTCATCTCCCGTATCAATCTTATTTATCAGGCTTCCCTATCAGCTTGTCAGCTATATTGAGCAACAGACGTTTTATTTCATTGGCGCTCTCCACATATTTTACCGCATCCATTCCAAAAGGGTCGAGTATATCCAGACCGTTTTCCCCGGCCATACCTGCCAGGGTATTTATTTTAAGCATGTGTTCGGGATACTTGTCCAGCAAATGCTCGCGCTGCGCCCTGGTCATGGCCAGTATGATGTCGGCTTTTTCTACCAGATCGCGATTTACTGCCTGGGATCGGTGTTCACTGATGTCCAGTCCCTGCAGTTGCATGGCGTAGACTGCTCCAGGTGAGGCCGGCCAGCCGGAAGCTGCTGCCAGACCGGCGGTGACAATGTGGAATTGCTCCAGATCAGCCCCATATTCCCGCAGGATCTGACGCAGCATGGCTGCAGCCATAGGGCTTCTGCAAGTATTGCCGGTGCAAACCAGAAGGATATTCATATATTCATCACCTCTAGAACCACAACAATTTTACAGCCAGTGCAATCAGCACCAGGCCGCCGATCATCTGAGCATAACTGCCCACCAACCTGTTCAACAAGCGGCCTCCCAAAAAACCGCACCAGGTCAACAAACCGGCTATGCTCCCCATAGTCAAAACAGTAACCAACAAGGGCATCTGAAAAGTCCCCAGCCCGAAACCTACGGCCAAAGCATCCATGCTCACTGAAGCGGTCAACAGCCAGATATTGTTGACGCCATTGATTTCAGGCCTTGCCTGCCACCGAGCCGCCTCTTTAAATGAATAGCGCTGCGGTTTAATATCCTTAAAGCCTTTGATAAGAAAATTTACCCCGATATAAATCAGAACCAAGGCACCCAGTCGCTGTGCCCATACCCCCAGGAACCTCCCCACCACGATCCCGGTATACAGGCCAATCAGAGGCATAACTACATGAAACAAGGCTACCAGGCTGGAAAACTTGAGTTCATAACGAGAGGATACCCCTTTTAGGCCCAATCCAAAGGCCAGAGAAAACGCATCCATTCCCAGGACTACTGCAATTATGGCTACGGTGACAAATTGTTCAAGCATGATAACACCATTTTCCTTCAAGCAGATGCTTTACCCGACCCCTGCGGCCCGTTTGATGCGGTCGGCCAGCGAACGGCTCAATCCGGTCAGGTTCTCTGGCAGGGGCGCAAAGATCAATCTCTTCAAGCCCTGGCTTTCAGCCTCGCGCATAATCGCATACAGCCCCCCGCCTTGCCCTTTTAAGTCCAATGTATATGCCTTTATTTTATAAGCCATACCCTCCAGGGGGTTTTGCCCGTAATGAACCAGAGCGGTGTTGTTTGGCTCACAGGCTGGTATAAGCTCCTGTAGCTGTTTTAAATCCTGGCACAACTCGATTTTCAATGACCCGGTCTTAAAAGCCGGTCTGGGTCTGCTGGCAGTAGCGGTTTCGAGGGAAAAACCCAGTACTGCTTCCAGTTCCTCCAGCGGCAGGCCTCCCTGCCGCACCAGCTCAGGCTTTTCCCGGCTTATATCCAGTATGGTTGACTCCAGGCCAAAACCAGTTGATCCTGCATCTAGTATGGCAGCAATCCTGCCATCTAAATCATCCATCACATGTTCAGCCGATACCGGACTGGGCCGCCCGCTGAGATTGGCACTGGGAGCCGCAATAGGCCCGGCTTGCTCAATTAACGCTAATGCTACCGGGTGAGAGGGCATGCGTAATCCCACACTTTTTTTACCGCCCAAAACCACCGCCGGTACACGGGCTGAAGCAGGCAAGATAAAAGCCAGAGGCCCCGGCCAGAATCGATCCATCAACAGCCTGGCCAGGGGTGAAATCTCTGCGGTCAGCCCATAGACCTGCTCGAGATTGCTGACATGAACCAACAGCGGGCTCTGTGGCGGGCGGCCTTTAACCTCAAACACCTTTTTCACCGCTTCGGGATTATAAGCATCAGCTCCCAGACCGTACACTGTTTCTGTGGGGAAAGCCACCAGTTGGCCGCTTTTCAGCAGGGCGGCAGCCTGGGCGATCAGGCCTTGATCCGGCCTTTGGCTATCTATCCGCCAGCGCATGGTCTTCATCATTGCCATACCTCCTGCTGATTATCAGGCGATCGCGTCCAGCCAGGTCAGTCACCAACTGGCTGGTGTCAATTTGCCCGGCCAGGGCCAGAGCTGCCTGACCCTGCCTGGCCCCGATCTCAAACAAAATGTATCCGCCCGGCACCAGGCGCGCAGCTGCTTGCGGCAATAGCCTGCGGTAAAGATCCAGCCCATCCCCGCCCGCCAGCAGGGCCTCTTTAGGTTCATACCGGCGCACCCCTGCATCCAGGGTTTTATACTCATCTGCTGTGATATAAGGTAGATTGGCTGTGATCAGATCGAATTGCTGATCTGGGTCAACCCCGGCAAAAAGGTCGCTCTGGCAGAATTCGATCTGCACCCCATGCCGCTCGGCATTGCGCTTGGCGATCTCAATAGCCGCTCCGGATATGTCTACAGCGGTTACCCTGGCATCGGAATAATAGGCCAGGCTGACTGCGATTGCACCGCTGCCGGTACCCATATCACAGATGCGCCACCGCTTGTTGGCGCACAGGTCCAGGGCCTTTTCCACCAAAAGCTCGGTTTCCGGGCGGGGGATCAAAACCGCCGGGCTGACTTCAAAGCTTAAGGACATAAACTCCTTTATACCGGTTATGTAGGCCACCGGCTCATGCCTGGCCCTTCTCTGTATTAAGCTGCGAAATCGGGCTCTTTCCTGCTGATTGACCGGTTTATCAAAATAAGTATATAAAAATACCCGGTCGGTTTGCAGGGCGTAAGCCAGCAGTATCTCGGCCTCCAGGCGAGCTGCAGCGATGCCCTGATCCTCAAAATACCGGGTAGTCCATGTCAACAATTCCTTTATAGTCCAATCCCGTGCCACTTACTCCACCTGTTTCAAGCGCTCCGCCTGGTCATGGGCGACCAAGGCCTCGATAATCTCCTCTAACTGTCCCTCCAAAATGGCATCCAGCTTGTGTAAAGTCAAGTTGATGCGATGATCGGTCACCCTGCCCTGGGGGAAGTTATAAGTACGTATGCGCTCACTGCGATCACCGCTTCCCACCTGGTTTTTGCGTGTGCCTGCATACTCCGCGTTTTTCTCCGCTTCCAGCATCTCCTTCAACCGGGCTCGCAGGACGCGCAACGCTTTGGCTTTGTTCTTGTGCTGCGATTTCTCATCCTGGCAGGTGACCACCAGGCCGGTAGGGAGGTGAGTAATCCGTACCGCGGACTGGGTGGTGTTGACTGATTGCCCTCCTGGCCCGCTGGAACAATAAACATCCACCCTGATGTCGGCAGGGTCTATGTTTACCTCCACCTCTTCCGCCTCCGGGAGCACAGCTACAGTAGCCGCCGAGGTATGAATCCGGCCTCCCGATTCGGTAGTGGGAACCCTCTGTACGCGGTGCACTCCGGACTCATATTTCAACTTGCTGTAAGCCCCCTGGCCATCAACAACAAAGATCAATTCCTTTATACCGCCGATATCGGTGTAATGAGAATCCATGATATCTATCTTCCAGCCCTGTTCCTCAGCATAGCGGCTGTACATGCGGAAGAGGTCCTGGGCGAACAGAGCCGCCTCGTCCCCGCCGGTTCCGGCGCGGATTTCCATGATGACGCTTTTTTCGTCATTGGGATCGCGGGGCAGGAGCAAAACCTTTAGTGTAGTTTCAAGTTCAGAGCGGGCCGCTTTGAGGTCTTCCAATTCAGTTTCCAGCAGAAGCTGGAATTCCTCATCCTGCTCCTCCTTCAACAGCTCCTGAACCTCCTGCAGCTGTTTGCTGATGGATTTATATTGCCGGTATTTATCCACGATCTCAGCCAGGTTGGCATGGGCTTTGGCCAGCCGCTGATATTTTTGCTGATCAGCAATGGTTTCCGGTTTGCTTAAAAGGTCGGTAAGTTCATTATACTTTTCTTCCAGGTTGTCCAGCTTGGAAAGCACTGCTATCCCTCCTGAATAAAGCTTAGCACAGGGTCATTATCCACTGGCCTGATTGGTCCTGGCCTCGGCCAGCAGGTTGGGGGCATTGTCATCCAGGATGCGCTGTAAGGCCGCAATGGCCACCTCCATTTGGGCATGGTCCGGTTCCCGGGTGGTCAAACGCTGCATCCACAACCCCGGGGCGATTAGCCAATTCAACCAGCCCTTGCCGTAGTATCGCCCGCTCAGCTTTAAGAATTCGTATCCCAGTCCGGCCACTACCGGCAGCACTGCCAGACGAGACCAAATGCGATACCACAGGTCGCCCTCGCCCAAAAGGGCAAAAACCACGATGGATATGATCATGACGATCAACAAAAAAGCGGTCCCACAGCGCGGATGCAGGCAGGGATGCTTTTTTACATTTTCCACGGTAAGCGGCTCACCGGCTTCATAAGCGAAAATGGTCTTGTGTTCAGCCCCGTGATACATAAATACTCGTGCTATGTCAGGCATACGGGCAATGGCGATTACATATAAAAAGAAAAAAGCGATGCGAATGATCCCTTCGACAAGGTTCTGCGTCCAGGGACCGGCTAAAAAGCCCTGTAAATAATGCACGATAGCCGTTGGTAAGACCATAAACAAGAGTATGGCCATGCCAAAGGCCACCACCATGGTAAGCAGAATCTCCCCCCAACTGAGCTCATCCTCTTCCTCGTCCAGGGCCAGATTGGCTGAATAATTCAGCATCTTTATCCCCACCACCAGCGATTCGATCAAGACAAAGGTGCCGCGAATGAAGGGCCACTTGAGAAAGGGAAAGCGTTTGCCCCAGTCGCTGTTGGGCTGCTCATCGACCAGAATGGTGCCGTCGCTTTTTCTTACCGCGATGGAGGTTCTGGCGGGACCGCGCATCATAACGCCTTCGATAACCGCCATACCCCCATAAGGGAACTTTTTTTGCATGTTTTCACCTGGTATCCTTAGAACAGAATCAGAGCCTTATCACGGCTCTGATGTATGCATAGAAAAGAGCAGAAGCCTCCTGCTTCTGCTGCTTGCTTTAGCCTAAACCATACTTCTTTCTGAATTTATCCACTCTGCCGGTAGTATCAACCACCTGGCCTTTTTTCCCAGTGTAAAAAGGATGACATTTGGAGCAGATCTCCACACGAATATTGGCTTTGGTGGAGCCTACTTCGAACTCATTGCCACATGCACACCTGGCAGTGGTTTTCACATACTGGGGATGAATCTTTGCTTTCATGGTTTCACCTCGCTTCAAACTGGCCCCTGAAACAGGCGCCATTATAGCTGCAGTAACGATTATACCAATTCTCCTGGCAAAACACAAGCAGCAACTGAACCGC